>JAYUBY010000123.1:0-15079 GCA_043740635.1 Alphaproteobacteria bacterium | reverse complement strand
CGCAGTCGACCACAACCACGACAACAGCTGTGCCCGCGCCATCGGCCACAGCCGCGACCTCAACGAATGCCGCCCTCACGGGCACGGCGGTCGCGACGTCCGTTACAACGACGGAGCCATCCGGCGCCACGGTCACCAGCACCCTGGTCACCAATGGCCCGGTTGCGGATACACCGGCGAACCGAGTTAAGTATGGCCAGCCGATGTCCAACGCCGGCAAGCGCACGCCGGCAAAGGGCAACTAACAAAGGCCTATTTCCGTCTTCTGGGCGGGTTGAAGCCAAGGTCGGCGGGTCCTATGGTCCGCCGACTTTTTTTGCGCCTGCGAACAGCCCCAAAGCCTAAAGCTCCCATGCCCGATAAACCGCTTTCGTTTCAGGACCTGATCCTGAAGCTGCACGACTATTGGAGCCGTCAGGGCTGCGTAATCCTGCAAGCCTACGATGTGGAGGTTGGCGCGGGCACGCTGAACCCCGCGACCGTGCTGCGGGCGCTCGGCCCCAAGCCCTGGAAGGTCGCCTATGTGCAGCCTTCGCGCCGGCCGGCCGATGGTCGCTATGGCGAGAACCCCAACCGGTTGCGCCAGCATCATCAGTACCAGGTGGTCTTGAAGCCCAACCCGCCGAACCTACAGGACCTCTACCTGGGCTCGCTGGAGGCGATCGGCATCGATCCGCGCGTCCATGACATCCGCTTCGTTGAGGACGATTGGGAGAACCCGACGGTCGGCGCGTGGGGCCTAGGCTGGGAGGTTTGGTGCGATGGAATGGAAATCACCCAATACACCTACTTCCAGCAAGTGGGCGGATTGGACGTATTCCCTGTCGCCGGAGAACTCACCATTGGCCTGGAGCGCCTCTGCCTCTATCTGCAGAACGTCGATAGCGTCTACGACCTCCGCTACAATGACGATTTCACCTACGGCGAGGTGTTCCTGGCAAACGAACAGCAGTTTTCGGCCTTCGAGCTGGAGGTCGCCGACGTGGAGGTCTTCAAGCGCCAGTTCGAGGATATGGAGCGTCAAGTCCCGCGCATTCTGGAAGCCCGCGGCCGGAAAGACGAACAGCTCGTGCTGCCGGCCTACGATCACGTGCTGAAGGCCAGTCACCTGTTCAACATCATGGACGCCCGCGGCGCGATCGCTGTAGCCGAACGCCAGAGCTACATCGGCCGTATCCGCGACCTCTGTAAGCTATGCGCTGAGGTCTATGTGGCCCAGCAGGGCGGGAACGCCTGAGCCATGCCGCAGCTTTTGCTCGAACTGTTCTCCGAAGAGATCCCGGCGCGAATGCAGGCCCAGGCCGCGCGCGATCTTGAGCGCATGGCGCGCGAGAAGCTGGCGGCGGAGGGGTTACTGCCGGAGGCGCTGACAGCGTTCGCCGGGCCGCGCCGGCTGACCCTGGTCGCCGAAGGACTGGCTGTGACCCAGGCCGAACGTCACGAGGAGCGCAAAGGACCGCGCGTCGGCTCGCCTGACCAGGCGATCGAAGGCTTCCTGCGCTCGACGGGCCTGACAAGGGATCAACTCATCGAGCGCGACGGGCTATACTTTGCCCACCTTCACAAGCCCGGTCGTCCCACAGTTGAGATCATCGCGGAGATGGTGGACGCCATCATGCGCAACTTCCCGTGGCCAAAGTCGATGGTCTCGGGCGTCTCGAAGCTGCGCTGGGTAAGGCCGTTGCAGAGCATCCTCTGTATCTTCGATGGCGAGGTTGTGCCGTTCGAGGTCGACGGCCATGTCGCTGGCGACCTGACCGTGGGCCACCGGTTCATGGGGACCGGTCAGGCCTTCCACGTGGGCCACTTCGATGACTACGCCGATGGCCTCGCGAGAAACTTTGTCGTGCTCGATCCGGAGGAGCGCAAGGAGCGCATACGGGACGCTGCTCGCACCCTTTGTTTCGCCCGCAACTTCGAGCTTGTTGAGGACGAGGGTCTGCTGGACGAAGTTGCGGGCCTCACCGAGTGGCCGACGCCGGTGATGGGCGACATGGATCCGGCGTTTTTGGACCTGCCGCCTGAGGTGATCCGCACTTCCATGCGCGTGCATCAGCGGTTTTTCGCCGTGCGTGATCCGCAGACCGGCTTCTTGGTCCCGCACTTCATCGCAGTCGCCAATATCGAGGCCACCGACGGCGGCAAACTGATCGCCTCCGGCAATGCGCGGGTGTTGACCGCGCGCCTGGCAGACGCCCGCTTCTTTTGGGAAGAGGACCGCAAAGTTCGGCTGGAGGACCGCCTTGAGAAGCTGAAAGGCGTTACCTTCCACGCCAAACTCGGTACCATGTACGAGCGGGTGGAGCGGATCACGGCCCTGGCCGGCGCCCTGGCCACGTATACGGGCGCGTCGCCTGACCTGGCCCAGCAGGCGGCCCGCCTCTGCAAGGCCGACCTCGGGACCGGGATGGTCAGCGAGTTCCCTGAACTTCAGGGGATCATGGGCGGCTACTACGCCGACAAGGAAGGCCTCGCGCCAGAGATCGTCGAGGCGATCCGCGGGCACTACAAGCCGCAGGGGCCAGCCGACGATGTACCGGTACAGCCGGTGGCCGCGACGGTCGCCCTGGCCGATAAGCTAGACACCTTGGTGAGTTTTTTCAGGATCGATGAAAAGCCGACTGGATCGCGCGATCCCTTCGCCCTTCGCCGCGCGGCTTTGGGCGTGATCCGTATAATGTTGTCTAGCCGTGCACGGCTGCCGCTAAAGACTGTTGCGTCCGACGATCTGATCGCCTTTTTCGCCGACCGCCTGAAGGTCCTTCTCCGCGAACAGGGCCAGCGCCACGATCTCGTCGACGCGGTCTTCGCCCAGGGCGACGACGACATCGTGCGCATCGTCTCGAAGGTCAATGCACTCGAAGGCTTCCTTGGGACTGAGGACGGTAAGAACCTGCTGGCCGGCTACAAGCGCGCGGTGAACATCCTCAAGGCCGAGGAAAAGAAAGGCGCGCTGCCGACCGGAGCCCCTAACACCTCCGCGCCGGGCGAGGAGGGGGCTTTGACCAATGCCGTCGGGCACATGGAAGTCGAGGTCGGCAAGGCGCTCGACAAGGATGACTATGAGGCTGCGATGCAGGCGCTGGCGGCGCTGCGTGAGCCGGTGGATGCCTTCTTTGACAAGGTTTTAGTGAACTCCGATGTACCAACGGAACGTGAGAACCGGCTCCGCCTTCTGCTGAAGGTCCGCGACGCCATGGGCCGCGTTGCGGATTTCAGCCAAGTGACCGGGTAACCCCGGCTCTCGCTGGGGTGAGCGAAGGAAAGAGGGATGCCGATGACGTCGGACGTGATGGTCAAGACGCGCTGGGTGTACGCCTTTGGCGGCGGTCGCGCGGATGGCGACGCCTCGATGAAAAACTTGCTTGGCGGCAAGGGGGCCAACCTGGCGGAAATGTCGGCGCTCGGCCTTCCGGTGCCGCCGGGCTTCACGATCACCACCGAGGCTTGCGTTCACTACTACGCCAACACCCAGAGCTATCCGGAGAACCTGAAGGACCAGGTGGCGGAGGCCTTGAGCATTGTCGAGCAGCAGACGGGCAAGTCGTTTGGCGACGCGGCCAATCCGTTGCTGGTTTCGGTTCGCTCGGGTGCGCGCGCCTCGATGCCCGGTATGATGGACACGGTCCTCAACCTCGGCCTTAACGACGAGACGGTGGAGGGCCTGGCTAAGCTCGCCGGCGACCGGCGGTTTGCCTTCGACAGCTACCGCCGTTTCATCCAGATGTATTCGAACGTGGTCCTCAACCTGGATCATCACATGTTTGAAGAAGTGCTTGATGAACATAAGGATCGTCTCGACGTCTCGATCGATACCGCGCTGACGGCGGACGACTGGGAAGCCGTTGTGCGCGACTACAAGAAGGTAGTTGAGACTGAGCTGGGCCAACCCTTCCCGCAGGACCCGCAGGCACAGCTCTGGGGCGCGGTGGGCGCAGTCTTCGCGAGCTGGATGAACGACCGGGCGAAGTTCTACCGCCGCATGCACGACATTCCGGAAAGCTGGGGCACGGCCGTCAATATCCAGTCGATGGTTTTCGGCAATATGGGAGAAACCTCGGCGACGGGCGTGGCCTTCACGCGCAATCCGTCTACCGGCGAAAACCGACTCTACGGCGAGTATCTGATCAACGCTCAGGGCGAGGACGTGGTCGCTGGCATACGTACGCCGCAGGCTCTGACCAAGGTCGCGCGCGAGGAGATGGGCGAGAAGAACCCTTCTATGGAGGAGGCGCTGCCCGACGTCTTCGTGCAGTTCAAAGCCGTCGTCGAGAAGCTCGAGACGCACTACCGCGACATGCAGGACATTGAGTTTACGGTCGAAAAGGGCCGGCTCTACATGCTGCAGACCCGAAACGGGAAGCGTACGGCCAAGGCCGCGTTGAAGGTGGCGGTGGACTTGGCGTCCGAGGGTCTAATCACCCGCGAAGAAGCGGTGATGCGCGTCGAGCCGGCTTCACTCGATCAATTGCTGCACCCGACCATCGACCCCACGTCGAACCGTGAAGTGATCGCCACTGGCTTGCCAGCCTCGCCGGGCGCCGCCACGGGAAAGATCGTTTTCACCGCCGCCGAAGCTGAGATCCAGGGCGGATCGGCCGGTGCGGTGATCTTAGTGCGTGAAGAGACCTCGCCCGAGGACATTCGCGGTATGGATGCCGCCCGCGGTATCGTTACGGCGCGGGGTGGCATGACCAGCCATGCCGCCGTCGTGGCGCGCGGCATGGGCCGGCCTTGCGTCTCTGGCGCCGGAGAAATCCATATCGACGCCAAGGCGGGTGAGATGCGCACGCGAGGCCGGACGTTCCGGGCTGGCGATGTGATCACCATCGACGGCTCGACCGGCGAAGTGTTGTCAGGCGTCGTCAAAATGATCGAGCCGGAGCTCTCCGGCGACTTCGCCACGCTGATGGTATGGGCCGACGGCGTGCGCCGTCTGAAGGTCCGCGCCAACGCCGAGACCGCCGTCGACGCCAAAACTGCGCGCCAGTTCGGCGCCGAAGGTATCGGACTTTGCCGCACAGAGCACATGTTCTTCGATCCGGGCCGTATCGCCGCCGTGCGAGAGATGATCCTGGCTGACGACGAGGCGGGCCGCCGCGTCGCGCTGGCCAAAATCCTACCAATGCAACGCGCCGATTTCGTCGAGCTGTTTGGGATCATGGAGGGCTTGCCGGTCACCATTCGCCTGCTTGACCCGCCTTTGCACGAATTCCTTCCGCACACCGAGGAGGATGTCGCCGCTGTCGCCGCCGCGACCGGCCTGGATGCCGCGAAGCTCCTGCGCCGCGCCCAGGAACTGCACGAAGTGAACCCCATGCTTGGCCACCGTGGCTGTCGTCTGGGCGTCAGCTATCCCGAGATCTACGAGATGCAGGTCCGTGCGATCATTGAGGCCGCTTGTGAAGTGGCCGCCGCCGGGCGTCCTGCGCCAATTCCGGAGATCATGCATCCGCTCGTCGCCAAGGGCGAGGAAATGAAATTCCTCCGTATGCTGACGGATCGCGTCGCCAAGCAGGTGATTGCCGAAAAGGGCCGTGAAATCGAGTACCTGGTCGGTACAATGGTGGAGCTGCCGCGGGCCGCCATCCGCGCGGGCGACCTGGCCGAGAATGCGGAGTTCTTCTCCTTCGGCACCAACGATCTGACCCAGACCACCTTTGGCATCAGCCGCGACGACAGTGGCCGCTTCCTGAACGCCTATATCGACAAGGGCATTTTCGAGAAGGACCCCTTCGTGTCCCTCGATCAGGAGGGGGTCGGCGACCTGATCCGCATCGCCGCCGAACGGGGTCGCGCGGTGCGACCGAACGTCAAGCTCGGCATCTGCGGCGAACACGGCGGCGATCCGGCTTCGATCCAGTTCTGCGAGAGCGTCGGCCTCGACTACGTCAGCTGCTCGGCCTATCGCGTGCCGATCGCCCGGCTGGCGGCAGCTCAGGCCGCTATTGGCGAGCGCGAGAGGGACCGGTAGTCGGGCTTTCTGCTATCCAGGCATCGACCTGCGGCAGGCGCCGCGCTTGAATGTCCACATTGTTGCGGATGCGGGAGATGGACACCGCCACCTCGCCGCGCGCATCAGTTGGGATATTCTTGGTCGCATAATCCGTGAGTTCGCGGACCATCTTTGGATCAACCGAGCTCGCCGCCACACGTGGAACAAAGGTGGAGCGGTTGAGCGTATCGAGGTTGCGGGTGATGGCCGCCAGGTTGTCCAGGGTAAAGCGCCAGGCGAGCGCTGGGTGGGTCGCTGCGACTTCACGCACAAGCACAGGCGCTAGGTTGGTCGGGGCCTCGTCGGTGATCGACAGGGCCAGAACTTGAGCCGCCAGAGCGTCGTCTTCGACGGCCGAGAGTTCCACATAGAGGTTGTTGCGCTCAAGCGGATCTCGCGCGGCCTTGGCCAGATCGCGGATCGCCTGGAACGTTTGAGAATCCGCCGAGCGGGCTGCGCCAACGACGACCCAGCGCCGCTCGCCTGGGGCCAGCGTTGAAAGGTCCTTTGACGTGGATTGGAAGCGCCGACGGGCTTCAGTGTTCACCTTGGGATCGTTGATCTGACTGAGCGCCAGCAAGAGCGTCTCACGCAGAACCGCATCGTTCGCGGGCTCCCCGGGGTGGGCGTCAAACCCGACGCGCGTTAGCGCCGGGGTCAGCAAACGCGAAGCCCACGCTCGGAACGCGGTCCGGTTGGGCCCGGCGCTGTAGTAGCTGTCGATGCCTGCGAGTGTCCTAGCTTGCTCACGCCAGACCAGAGCGTCCGCGCTAGCGGGCAGGGCAACCGTCAGGCGCAGGTAGTTGGAAATTGGCTGCTCGCCAGCCATTCCCAGCGCCAGGCCGTCATTCAGCAACCCGAACTGGTCGGCAGCCGAAAGATGCCCGAAGTTTTCCACGAGCGGAGCGAAAGAAGGCCGATCGTAGGCGACGCGGAAATAGCCAACCTGACCCGCGTTCACCACCACCGCGCCGCTCGCGGCCTGGGGAGAGGTGCGTGAGATCATCCGCTCCCTGACCGGACCGCCGCCGAGGTCCTGCACAAGCGTTGGCGTGCGCCAGGACAGGATCGAGGCTGTCTGGCTGTCGACGTCGAGGCGGCTCTGAGCGACGGTCACTGATTGCATTTGAGCGTCGTTGGCCAAACGGGTCTGAGTTAGCGTCGATCCTGCTGGAGTAGACGCGACATGGATCAGCGGCACGCCCGGCTGGGTCGTGAAGTCGCGAGCCACTGCAGACACCGGCTTGCCGGCCGCGTTGTCGATCGCACGCCAAAGGTCGTCGCTGGTCGCGTTGCCATAGGCGTGTTGCGCCATGTAGGCCCGGACACCGTCTCGCCAGGCATCGGCCCCGGCGTAGGTTTCCAGCATACGGATCACTGCCCCGCCTTTCTTGTAGGTGATGGCGTCAAAGGCCTGCTCGGCCTGGGAGACCGTCAAGACCCTTTGGACGATTGCGTGGGTGCCAGCGCGCGCATCCAGCAGCATAGCCTCGTCCTTGTCGCCCAATGCCAGCAGCAGGGGCCGCCATTCGGGGTGGAAGTGATCTGTGGCTTTGGTGGCCATCCAGCTGGCGAAGCCCTCGTTGAGCCAGAGGTCGTCCCACCAAGCCATGGTCACTAAGTCGCCGGACCATAGGTGGGCCATCTCGTGGGCGATGGTCCGATAGACGTCCTGCTGGTCGCCGAAACTGGAGACCTTCGGGTCGAAGATGACATTCGTCTGACTGAATAGGATCGCGCCCCAGTTCTCCATCGAGCCAGAGACGTCGCCCGGAGCGGCGACCAGGTCGAGCTTCGGCAACGGGTACTTCCTGTCGAAGTAGTCGTTGTAGTAGCGAAGCAGCTGTTCGGCAGCATCCAAGGCGTAACGCCCTTGGTCCGCCTGACCCTTGCGGATGACCACGCTGACGATCGTCCCATCGACGTCCCTGCTAAGCCGATCCATGTCTCCCAAACCGAAGAACAGCAGATAGCTGCTCATCTTCGGCGTCGGCGCAAAGCGCACCCGCTTGAGACCATCGGGAAGCGGCTCTATTGACGCCTCGGGCATGTTGGACACCGCCAGCTGGCCCTGCGGCACGACGGCCGATACCGTGAATACCGCCTTCTTTGCAGGCTCATCGAAGACCGGCAGGAAGCGGCGCGAGTCTGCCGGCTCGAACTGGGTGGTCAGCATCCGGCCACCGGCATAGTCGACGTGGAAGAAGCCAGTGGCGCTATCAACAATCTTGCCGGCGTAGTCGATCGCAAGCACGTGACGTCCGCCAACGATCGTCTTGCCGTTTGTAAAGGTCGCAGTCTGCGCCTTGGGGTCCAGAACCGCTGTCGCCGGCGCGCCGTCGATTGTGGCCTTGGCGATGGTGAGGTTGAGCGCGTTCAGAACCACGCGGCTGGCGCCTCTGTCGACATTGACGGTCACGTCGACGTGGCCTGAGAAAGTCAGATTCTTGGCGTCGGGGATGATCGAAAGATCATAGGCGACAGGTTCGACGCCGGCCGGCAACTGGGAGGGAATTGCGGGCGCAGCGCTGGCTGTCGCCGTCGCCAGGTTCGCGCAGAGCGCAATGAGCAGCCCAGCTCGGCGCAGCGCCAGGATCGAGCTCACCACGTCCAGTCCTTCGCTGACTTGCGGCAACCGCCGTCCTTCCATCCGGTCCAGCCGCGCCCACGCACGACCTGTCCCGCTGGCGCTCCGGTGGGTTCGCCGTCCTTCAGGACTTGCCGACCATTGACCAATACGTCGCTGACGCCCGTCGCAAACTGCTGAGGCTTCACGAAAGTCGCGTGGTCAGTGACCGTCTTGGGATCGAACACGACCACGTCGGCATAGTAGCCGGTCTTTAGCAGGCCGCGTTCGTGGAGGCCGAGGTTGTGTGCGGGCAGGGCAGAGAGCCTCCGCACCGCTTCCGGCAGCGTGACCAGCTTATCGTCGCGTGAGTATTTACCCAGCACGCGGACAAAGTTGCCATAGGCGCGCGGATGGGTGGAAGAGAGTAGGAAGACGCCCTCTGGCGCCTGGGCCGAGGCGTCTGAGCCGAAGCTAACCCACGGCAGGGTTATCTGCTTGGCGACGTTGTCCTCGCTCATTGAGGCATAAACCACCTGAATGCGCGACCCATCGGCGATTATCAGGTCGATGATGGTGTCTTCCGGACTCGTGCCGCGCTCTCGGGCGACCTCACCTAGGGTTTTGCCCGTCAGTGGCTTCAGCGACGCCGACTTGAAGCCCACCAGAAGGGTGCCGTCGGAACCGGCCTGCCGGTAGGAATTCTCCCAATCTTTGGGGTGGTCCTGGCGCATCTCGGTGATCACCCTGGCCCGCGTGGCAGGGTCCTTCAGCCGCCCGATCCAGGCTTCCAGGCCGCCAGCCTGCACCCAGGTCGGCATAGCCGCGTCGAAACCAGTGGAGGAACGGTTGTAGGTGTACATGTCCGCCGTAATCCGCTGCCCATTGGCGCGAGCGGCTTCGATCCTGGCGATAAAGGCGTCTTCAGTAGGCCAGTTGTCGCGGCCGGAGGTCTTCATGTGGAAGATTTCTGCGGGCGCGCCGGAACGGCGCGAAATCTCAATAAGCTCGTTGGTGGCTTCCATCAGCCGGTCGCCCTCCGAGCGCATGTGACTGATGTAAATACCGCCGCAACGCCCGGCCTCGGTGGCAAGCGCCGCCAGCTCGTCGGTCTTGGCGAAGGTCGAGGGTGCGTAGATCAAGGCAGAGCCCACGCCCATGGCGCCGTCGCCCATGGCCTTGTCGACGACCTTGCGCATCTGGGCCAGCTGTTCGGGCGTCGGTTGAACGTCGTCCTCGCCGAGTATGTTGGTCCGTACGGTGCCAGCTCCCACAAACGAGGCGACGTTCATTGAGATTCCGCGTTTCGCCAGTGACTGCAGACCACCGTCAAGGGTGGTCCAGTCGACGGGATACTTGATGTCGTGCTCGCGCTGCTCTTCCAGCTTCTGCATCTTGGGGGTCAGCGGCCCAATCGAGCCGCCTTCGCCCATCACTTCGAGGGTCACCCCCTGACGCAGCTCCGACTGCCCGCGCCCGTCGGCAATCAGGCTATCCTCTGAGTGCGAGAGCATGTTGATAAATCCGGGCGCGACGACCTTACCTTTGCCGTCGATCTCCTTCTTGCCGCGGCCCGGCGCATGGGCACCGATGTAGACGATGCGGTCACCTTTGACGGCCACGTCGCCGCGGATCGGCTTGCCGCCGGTGCCATCGAGGATCTCGCCGCCACGGATCACGAAGTCGTAGGCCGGCGCCTTGACCGCGCCCAGGCTCAGCACGGCAGCCACGGCTGAAAGCAACGTGGCGGCAAACAACTTCATCAGACGACTCCCGATTTTTCGCCGAAGCTTAACGCGCTTTCGGGCCTGACAAGCTGGGCAATCTCTGTCCTCCTCCCGCCAGGGAAAAACGGGGAGGCCGGAATGGCCCAGGGATTCGATCCGGCCGCCGCCACGGCTGCTTATTTGGCGACGCTGTCGCCCGAGGCGCATGCCAAAGCTACGGCCTACACCCAGGGCGGCCATTGGGTGCTGCTCTGGGGGACCCTCGTCAGCATCTTGGTCTCCTGGATCGTTATCCAGACCGGTGTGCTGGTGCGCGTCCGGAGCGGCGTCGAGGTCAAGAAGCCGCGGCCCTGGCTGTCGGTGTTCGTCGTGGTGATCGTCGATTCGATCATCGAAAGCCTGCTCTCCATCCCCTGGGACGCCTATTCCAACTGGTGGCGGGAGAAGAGTTACGGCCTGACCAGCCGCGCCTTCGGCGGATGGCTGGGCGAGCACTTCGTGCGGATGGCGGTCAGCGTTGTTTCGACGCTGATCATCTTTTCGCTGCTCTATTGGCTCATCCGCCGCTCCCCGAAGCGGTGGTGGCTTTGGGGCGGGGTCGGCATGGGCTTTGTGTCGCTGATCTTCTTCATCGTGGGCATTTTTCTCATCGAGCCGCTGTTCAATAGCTACAAAGTCGCCCCTCCAGGGCCTATGCGCGATGAGGTGGTCGCCATGGCCAAGCAAGTGGGCGTGCCCTCCGACAAGATCCTGATCTACGACGGTTCCAAGCAGTCCAATCGCTACACGGCCAACGCCGGTGGCCTTTTCGGCTTCGGCAGGGTCGCCATGAGCGATGTCATGTTCAAGAAGGATGCAGACATCGCCGAGGTGCGTGGCGTGGTCGGCCACGAAATGGGTCACTATGTTCGCAAGCATATTCTGATCGGCGATGTAGAGGCAGCGTTGCTGACGCTGATCGGCCTCTTCCTGGTCGACAGGCTGTTTCCCGCCACCGCGCGGCTGCTCGGTGCAAAGGGCGTGACCGGCCTAGCCGATCCGGCCGGGTTGCCCGTGATCTCGATTCTGTTCGCGGTGCTCGGTTTGCTCTCGACGCCGATCAACAACACGTTCAGCCGCTGGGTTGAATCCGACGCCGATCACTTCTCGGTCGTGCACTTCAACGAGCCGGATGGGTTGGCGAAGGCTCTTGTCAAAACCATCGAGTACCGCGCCGATAGCCCCTCAAAGCTGGAAGAGTTCATGTTCTACGACCACCCGTCGGTGGGCGTGCGGGTGCGGGCGATGATGGACTGGAAGGCAACGCATCCGAAGGCGGAACCCTCTGCGGCGCCGGCGGCTCCGCCGCCTTAGCGCTTCCTGACGAACACTGTACCGGCGGAATAGCCGGCGCCGAAGGAACAGATCAGGCCGGTCTCGCCCTTGGCGAAGTCGTCATTGGCGCGGTGGAAGGCGATGATCGAGCCGGCTGAAGAGGTATTGGCGAACTCGTCGAGGATGATGACATTCTCGCCGGGCAGTGGATCACGGCCCAGGACTTTGCGGCCGATCATCTCGTTCATGTTGATGTTGGCTTGATGCAGCCACAGGCGCTTCAGCTTCGTGGGCTCGATGCCGAGCTCACTGGCGTGTGCGATGATCATTTCAGAGACCATCGGCACCACCTCGCGGAACACCTTGCGGCCCTCCTGGACGAAGAGCTTGTCGACAGCACCGATCCCTTCGGGGGCCGCGCGGTTCAGAAAACCGAAGTTGTTGCGAATGTTGTTGGAGAACTGTGTCTTCAAACGCGTCCCGAGGATGTCCCAACCCCCGGCAGCCTGATCGCCAGCCTCGATGATCACCGCGGTCGCTACGTCACCGAAGATGAAGTGGCTGTCGCGGTCGCGAAAGTTCAGGTGCCCCGAGCAGATCTCCGGGTTGACTATCAGCACTGCGCGAGCCGAGCCGGACGCCACGAAGTCGGCGGCGGTCTTGATGCCGAAGGTTGCGGAGGAACACGCCACATTCATGTCAAAGGCGAAGCCTTCGATACCAAGGGCCTGCTGCACTTCAATCGCCATCGCTGGGTAGGCGCGTTGCATGTTTGACGCCGCGCAGATCACCGCACCGATCTCGGAGGCTGGCTTGCCCCATCGGGCAATGGCTTCCTTGGCGGCTTCGACGGCCATTTCCGCCAGGACGGAGATCTCCTCGTTAGACCGTTCAGGAATGTTTGGGCGCATGAAGTCGGGATCAACGAGCCCAGACTTATCGACCACGTAGCGCGCCTTGATCCCTGACGCTTTCTCGATGAACTCGACGGAGGAGGGCGTCAGCGCGACGACCTCGCCGGCTGCAATTGCCTCGGCGTTACGCTCATTGTGGCGCGCTACATAGGCATTAAACGTCTCCACCAGCTCTGCGTTCGAGAGGCTGTACGGCGGGGTGTAGAGGCCGGTGGCGGCGATCACGGCGGGCGTCAAAGGCTCAGGTCTCCGGCGGCGAAGGCCGAGTGATAGCACGGCGGCGGCCTGGGTCGCCAAGTGGCCGAGGAGCCACACACAGTGTTCGCCATATCATTATGGCCGAACCGACACCGGCTGGCCGCGTTTGCAGGCGATTCCGAAACGGATGGGCTGTTCGCTTAGAGTAAGGACAATATCCAGATGAAAGCTTTGATGACTGCTGCTTCTCTTGCGGCTCTTGCTTCGCTACTGCCGGCCGCCGCTTCGGCCCAGGCCGCAAACACCGGCACGACGTTCTACGGAACGCTCGGCTATGACGACAGCTCCTTCAGCCACGTAAACCTTGGCGCCATCCAAGGCCGGGTCGGCGCACGCTTCGGCCAGTATTTTGGCGTCGAGGGCGAGCTCGCAGCGGGCGTGAAGGACGACAAAGTAAGCATCGCGGGCAACGAGGTGAAGATCAAACAGGACGGCCAGGAAGCGATCTACGGCGTGGGCTTCCTGCCGCTATCAGCCAATTTCGACCTGCTGGCTCGCGTCGGCTACGGCCATACCTCGGGTACCGGCCCGACGCCCGGTCTCGCATCGGCGGTTAAGGGCGACTCGTGGAATTACGGCGTCGGCGGGCAATATAGCTTCGATGGCAAGAACGGCGTGCGGTTGGATTACACGCGTGAGGCCTTCCAGCTCCGTGGCACGGACGACGCCAACGTCTGGTCGGTCGCCTACGTCCGCAAGTTCTAACGAACAGACGTCAGGGTGCGTCGCAAAGCCCTCCCCGCCTGGGAGGGCTTTTTCTTGACCGGACAGGCCGCCCCGCGCAGTTTCCCGGCCCCGGAGGACGTCCTTGACAGCTACCTATCTAATTCAATTCGCGGTCTCGGCCCTGGCTGTGGCGCTCATGGTGGGGCTCGCGGCCTGGGCGACGCGCGGAAGGGTCGCCCCACCGCTGGACGAGCCCACAGCAAGGGCCTGGTTGACGGATGAATTCCCTGGACGAGCGATTGACGCCATTTGGCTGGGGACTGACGGAAAGGGCGCAGTCGCGAAGTCAGGTGATCGGGCCTTCGTGCTTAGCCGGATGGGCGCCGGCTTTGTCGCCAGGCAGGTCCCCTGGGATCAAGCGATGAACGCGAGCGTCAAGGATGGCCGGGTCCGCATTTCATTCTCTGATGTGGCTGCGCCCAAGGCGGCGATCGCAATTGCTGTCTGGCCTCCAAAGGAGTTCGCCACGTGAAGGTTCTTGATCCGGTCACTCTGGCGACCCCGTTTTTTATCCTGACCGTGATCCTGGAAATCGTCCTGGCTCGATTCGGAAAACTCAAAGCGACCTATGAGACCAGCGACACGGCCGTCTCTCTCACGATGGGTCTGATCTCCTCGGTGGCGGGACTTCTCACGGCCGGGGCGAGCTTTGCCGCGGCGGTGTGGATCTATCATCACCGGCTCTTCACAATCCCGATGACGGCGATATGGGCCTGGGTGGCCGTATTTCTGCTTGAGGACATGACCTACTACTGGTTCCACCGATTGAGCCACGAGCGGCGGTTCTGGTGGGCGGCGCACGTCAATCATCACTCGTCACAGCACTACAACCTCTCTACCGCGCTCCGACAGACGTGGACAGGCGGCCTAGCAGGAACCTGGGCGCTCTGGCTGCCGCTTTCGTTCCTGGGCTTTCCACCGACCATGGTGGCGATCCAGAAGGGTGTCAGCCTAGTCTACCAATACTGGATCCATACCGAGGCGATCCGCCGACTGCCCAAACCCGTCGAGGCGGTCTTCAACACGCCCTCGCACCACAGGGTGCATCACGCCCGAAACCCGCGCTACCTTGACCGGAACTACGCTGGCATCTTGATCATCTGGGACCGGATGTTCGGCACGTTTCAACCGGAGCTAGACGAGGAAGCCTGTCGCTACGGCCTGGTGCACAACCTTGGCACCTTCAATATCGTCCGCGTCGCCTTCCACGAATGGATTGGCATCACACAGGACATTGTCCGCCAGCCACGCCATGCGATGGGCTGGCTGTTCGGTCCTCCGGGTTGGACCCCCGATGGAAGCCGCGACACTAGCGCGACGCTGAAGGCTGAGTGGCTAGCCCGCCAAACGAAGGCGTCGGCGGAGCGCGAGGCTGCCTACTTAATCCCGGAGCAGCGGCAAGCTTAGGCCGCTCACCGGACGGGCGCCGAGGATCTCGCGGCGGAAGCGGTAGAGTTCGGCGGGCCGCCCGCCGGTGTCGGCGTCCATCCGACCCAGGCCCTCAACCAATTCTGCACGCTCCAGGGCCCGACGGAAGTTCTGCTTGTGCAGCGGAACGCCAGCTATGGCCTCAACGGCG
>JAYUBY010000122.1:0-4496 GCA_043740635.1 Alphaproteobacteria bacterium | reverse complement strand
GTCTCAAGCACAGTGACGGCGGCGCCCCAGTGGTTGCCGCTCGCCTGGCCGACCGGGAAGTTGTGGCCCGAGGCGAAGCCCGCGAAATTGGCCGTCGATATCAAGGCGCGGCGGGCGATATCCTTGAAGTTGCCGGGGAACTGGGCCCAAAATGCGGGCTCCAGATTGACATCCTCGCGTACCGCGATGACGCCCATTTCCGTAAAGCTCGACTGCACCTCGGCGACGGCCTCGTTGAGGCCGACCAGGCTCGAGGCCCGCACCATGACACTCAGGTGATGCTCGCCGAACGCGGCGCGTCCGGCCGAGACGTCATCCTTCGCCGCCACGAGACCAAGGCGCAGCGAAAGGGCGTCGTCGTCGGCAGAACGCATGCGGCGCAGCGCCATGTTCATCCGCTCAAGGCTGGCCTGGCGGTCGACGAACGCGAAGCTTTGGCTGATCACCAGTTCGTGCGGCAGGCGCAAGAGATCATCAAGCATGCCGGCGGCGGTCTGGGGCGGGTAGTCCTTGATGGAGATCAGGGCGGCGAAACTGCGGTCAAGCGCGCCTGCGCGCGACAGTTCCACGGCCTCTGCGCCGAAGCTTACCCGCCGATAGGGGAGGTGTTCGCCGAGATCGGCGCGAGGGAGCAGCACCGGGCTGATCGCGCCGTTGTAGAGCGATGACAAGAATTCCAAGGGCTCGGAGCATGGGCCGCTTGGCGTATCGTAGACACTTAGCAGACGTGCACCGTAAGGCGCGAGGGCGGCCAGCAACGACTCGCGCGCGGCGTCCAGCTCTCGCTGCTCGTTCTGGAAGGCGGCGCCGCTTTGCGAGGGCTGACCGCCAGTGACCGCTCGCAATGCGCCTTCGATCAATCCGCCGCGGCCCTGCAGCGGGCGGCGCACGAGGGTCAGGAAAAGCTCGTTCACATAGAGCTTCTTCGCACCTAGCCGCGCGCGCCAAGCCTCGTCGAGGGTGCGACTGAAATCATCGTTGAAGACGCCGTCCATCGCCGGCGAGACCTCGCGGCGGACCACGTGGTGATAGATCGCGAAGCGCGAGCTCGCGAGGGCCCGAAGCGCCCCATCACGCAGGGCCTTCCGGTAGTTGATTTCGTCGGTGTCGGCGGTTTCGAACGGTAGGCCCGCCAGATGAATCACCTGCAGCAGCATGCCGTCGCGGGTGGCGATGGTGACGTCGTCCACGTGCCGGGCGTAGGGCAGGCGCGCGCCTGCACTTGCCTCCCGTTCGGGCGCGGCTCGCCTGGCCTTGGGGCGTTCGTCAAGCCTCGGCATCATGGGCGATAGGAATTGCAACGCCACACCGCCCAATTGCGCACCCGTGGACACCGGCTGACCTTGGTCAGCCACAGGTCGAAGATGCGCGGTTCCTTAAGGCAGGCGACGTAGCCCGCCGCGTGGATGGCCAAAGCCGCAAGCAGCGTCCAGAAGGATTTGCTGATCAGAAAGAGTTCGGCGGTGATGACGGCGTTCAGCACGAAGAAGCTGTAAGTGACGCCCGCGAACATCTGCGGGCGGGTCAGTGCGCCGAACACCATGTCGCGGTCTAGCTGAGCGGCCATGGTCAGACCCCGCCCGCGGCGTGCTTAATACCGGCGACCAGGGCGCCGGCGCCGAAGATAATGAAGCAACCGACAACGACAGTCAGGCCGCGTCGCCACTCCATACGGCCGGTGAGCATCATGAAGCCGACGCCGGCCACGGCGATAACCGCGGCGACCGTAGCGACTGTGCCGAGCAGGGTGCCTTGTAGCCAGGTAAGCGCGCCGCCGATCACGCCGGAGCCGGCGGGATCGAGGGTTTGGGCGTGAGCTGCACCCGAGAGCGCAAGCTGCCCCAGGGCGGCGAACGGGACGAGGGAGCGGGGCGAGATGCGAATGGTGAAGCTCCTAGCGGGTGAAATCGACGGGGGTGGCGGCTACCGCCGGGTACTGGGAGAGTCTCGCCAGGATGCCGCTGACGTAGGCCTGGGTTTCCTGGAACGGCGGCACATCGCGATAGCGGTCCACGGCGCCGGGCCCGGCGTTGTAGGCTGCAAGCGTCAGACGAAGATCGCCCCTATAGCGATCCATCATCCGACGCAGGTAGGCGGCGCCACCTTGGATGTTCTGATTGACGTCGTAGCGATTGACGCCGAGGTCGCGGGCGGCGCCGGCCGTGAGCTGCATTACGCCCACCGCTCCCCTAATGGAGACCGCCGACTGGTGGAAGCGAGACTCCTGCCAGGCGACCGCACTGACCAGATCCGAGCTGATCCTGTTACGGCTAGCCGCCTCCCCGATCGCCTGGGAAAGGCTGGGCGACTGAGATGGGGGAGGCGACAGCATCCCACGGCCTATCGTTTCGACACCTGCTGACGTGAAAACAGCGGGCGCAGCGTAGGTCACCGCCGCGCCGTTGGGGGAGATCTCGATGACGTCCGCAAAGCAAGGCATGGCGATCGCTGTCGAGACAGCGATCGCCATGGCGCTGAGGCCAGGGGGGGCCAGGCCCGCGCGTGCGACGATGGTAGCTATGCGTCTACGCATCGGCTGACGTCCGGTCAGCTGCTCGGAAACGGCACAGGCTGTGCGGTTAGGCTGACCGGGATAATGTCGCCCGCCGCGATGGGGCGCGGCTGTGAGGTGAGACTGGGCGCTTGGAAATCCGTCGAGAAGTTCGCGCCAAACTGGGCGTCGAACCTCACGGGCGGGGTCGGTGTGGTGATCGTCGTGCTGGGACTGTCTCCGCCGCCGCAGGCAGAGAGCAGAACACCGACCGATGCGAGGGCTGTGGTGGTGAGGAGTGTGCGTTTCATGCTGAGCGCTCGTTACTGGTGCGGAATGGTCGCCGTCCCGAGAGTGCGGGGCGAGTTTGACAGCGGAGGGTTCAGGTAGGGAAAAGCGTTCTGCAACTCGATGGCGCTGATCGGGGCGCCGTCGGTGAGAGCCGCCTGGCCAACCGGGGCGTCAGCTGGCTTGCAGAGGCCAAGGTCGGTCGGCGTCCCGTTGATCGGCACGGGGTAGCAGAGCCGACCCATGGCGACGCGGAGCGTTATGTCGACCGTATTGTCGCCCGGCCGGCGTCCGTTCGGGTAACCGGCAAGATCATCGCCCGCCACCCCGAGCGTCTTCTGAGCTGCCTGGGCTGTTGGATTGATGGCGGTGTTGAGCCGCATCATTTCCGACGCCGTGACGATCTTTTGCTGATTGAGCGTCTTGATGCCCGTTAGGAACGTCGCGACCAGGTCGTTGCGAGGAAAATTCGACGGCGCGATGTTGGTGAAACTGGTCCCCAGGGTCGCGTTCACCGGCGCTCGGAACAGAAGGTCGACGATCGCGGGGAACGTCGGGTTGGTAACGTAGTCGGCAAACTGCGCGTCGGCGCTCGGCATAGCCGAGTTGAAGGTGTCCTTCACCGGTAGGCCGATCACCAACTCGTTGACGAGGGGATTGGCGAGACGAGAAACCTGAGTGTAAGCGCCGCCTTGCAGGGATTCGCTGGTGTAGGTTGCGTTCGGGTTCAGGAGGCGCGCCTGCGGGAGACTGGCTGTCTGCCAGGCGCCGATAACCCCGTTGCCGGCTCCCGTCAGGCAGGCGATCGGCACTTCGAGCGCTATGGAGGTAACGTTCTTCTTTCCGACGAGATCGTCGTTCTGGCGGCTCTGCATGATGCCCCCAGGGAACGTTGTGCCATCGATCGGGACGTAGTTGATTAGGTCGAAAGTCGGCCCGAGGTTAACCGCGAAGGCTTCCGCCCGCTGCCCCACGAACACCTTGCCGGGTGTTGCGCAGCCCGGGATCGTTACGTTGTAGATGTACTGGTTAGCGTAGGTCGGATAGTCGGGGATCGTCTTCTGCCCGGCGTTATCGAAGGGTTTGCGGAAGGTCGAGGCTCCGCCGCTGGCGTTGGTGACAGCTGTCCGAGTTCCGCTACGGCGGTCGCCGGTTATCATCGTCACCGTGTAATCTTCCACTTCGCCGAGATGTGGATCGTCAACCTGGGTCACCTGGCCTGCGGCGCGCACGGCGATCGGCAGGGTCTTTCCGCCGACGGGGAGGGTGATCCCGGTGCCACCGCGCAGCGTGTTGGTGAACTTGAACTGGAAGGTGATATCTTCCTTGGCATCGCCATCATTGTCGATGTGGATCTCGTAGATCGCGTCTGGGTCCATTGTGTAGTAGTTCGGACCGCCGCCGGGATCTTGGAACGGCTGATAGTTTGCTATGAAGGTTACGAAGGCGGCGCGTCCCGGCTCATAGCTGCGGAACATGTAGAGGTCGGTAGAGTCCGTCTTCGGCATCTTGGTGACGCCGGGAGCCTCGCGGTGACTGGAAGCCTCGGCCTGTCCGACACCCAGCGACATGATTGCGGCCAGCGCGGTCGCCGCTCCACACAGGTAGCCATTCTTCATGTAAGCCTCCACGCGAGCTTGGCTCGCCAGCGTCCCAATCGCCGTCATGGCAATCTCGAACTGCAGACTTACTACGCAAGGCGGGCGTCAGCGGATCA
>JAYUBY010000121.1:0-2947 GCA_043740635.1 Alphaproteobacteria bacterium | reverse complement strand
GTCGCTTGCGTCGATGCGATCGAGCGCATGATGGACACCGTCGACTTCGCCACCGAAATCTATCGCGCCGACCCCAAGCTGCAGCGCGCCTTGCTGTGGCGTCCGCCCGGTCAAGAGGTGGATGCGGGCCTGGACGCCGCCTTGCGCGAACCGCGCATTCAGTTTTGGCGCAGCCTGGTGCGCGCCGCGATCGATGAGGGCCAGCTCAGGCCGTCGACCGACGCCAGCGCCCTGGCCACCCTGCTGATCCACATCTTCAGCGGCGCGATCGAAGACTGGATGGCCAACGCCATTTCGCTCGACCAACTGCGCGCCGAGACGCAGTTCGGCTTCGCCGTGGCCCTTTCGGTGTTCGCATCAAGCTCTATGGCGCCTAGCCTGCGCGAGCGGGTGAAGACCCTACAGCGATCGCTCGAGGCCTACGCCTAGAGCCGATCCCCGACGCGAGCGTCGGAGATCGGCGTTTTGGCTCTAGGCGAGATCGAACCGATCGAGGTCCATCACCTTGGTCCATGCCGCAACGAAGGCGTCAACGAAGGTACGCTCAGCATCGTCGGTGGCGTAGGCCTCGGCAAGAGCGCGCAACTGCGAGTTCGAACGGAAGATCAGATCGACACGCGAGCCGGCCCATGCCTTCTCGCCGGACGCAGGGTCTCGCGCCACGAACACCCCGTCCGCATCGGCGGAGGCTTCCCATTTCATGCTTACGCTTGTCTTGATTAGGTTCAGGAAGAAGTCGTTAGTCAGCACCTGCGGCCGGTCGGTGAAGACGCCCAATTCGGAGTCTCCTACGTTCGTGCCGAGGACCCGCAGCCCACCGACAAGCACCGTCATCTCGGGCGCGGTCAGCGTCAGCAGTTGCGCACGGTCAACCAGCATCTCGTCGGCGGACAAGGTCTGCGGGCCGCTGACGAAATTGCGGAAGCCGTCGACCTTCGGTTCGAGGACGGCGTAGGGCTGCGCGGTGGTCTGATCTTGCGGGGCGTCCATGCGGCCCGGGGTGAAGGGTAGCCAAGAACAGCGACAACAGCAGCCAGCCGCCGTCGAGCGATGGGTTGAAGAAGAAGCCCTGAGTGGCGGGCAGTCTGCGCGGCAAGTCGGGGAAGAAGAGCGGTGGTCAGGTGGGTCACCGGGGTGACACTCTTCGCCAGACGCTGACGCCTGATTTTATCGAACGGCACGAAGCCGAGCGCTGCGGCGCCTGTCAGAGCGCCCTGACGGCGGCGATGACGACGGGCGTAGAACGGCGCCAGGTGTTTGACTTGCCCCCGCCGCGACTAGAGGTCACCGAGCATCAGGCGAGGATCTATTGTTGCGCCCATTGTCGCGCCATGACGACGGCTGACTTTCCCGATGGCGTCCGGCCGACCTGCTGGCTGGATCTGGCGCGGCCTTGCCCGAATGGCGCTGGGACGCGTCACCCTTGGCATGCAAGGTAAATGCGTATGTCGATCCTATAATTGTGATGAACGTCTATGGGTTGTGATTGGGATCGGGCGCGACCCCGCCGAACGCTGGTCCAGTTGGTAGTTTTTCTGGACTGACCCTGCGCGCCGCCCACTGCTAGGCTGGCGTACGACATCACATTCCCAACTGGAGCGCCCCATGGCCGCCGACGCCCTATTCACGCCGTTCAGCTTCAAGGGTCTGACCCTGCCCAACCGGGTGGTGATGGCGCCGATGACCCGCTCATTTTCGCCCGGCGGGGTGGCGACCAAGGATGTAGCCGCCTACTACCGCCGCCGCGCCGCCAACGAAGTCGGGCTGATCGTCTCGGAAGGCACCGGCGTCGGCCGGCCGGCTTCGCTGAACGACCCCAACATCCCCCGCTTCCACGGCGAGGCGGAACTGGCGGCCTGGAAGACGGTGATCGACGAAGTGCATGCCGAGGGCGGGCTGATGGCGCCGCAGCTTTGGCACGTGGGCGCGGTGCGCTCGCGCGATCCGAACTGGTCGCCGCCGGGCGCCTACGACAGCCCTTCGGGCCTCTCCAGTCCAGGTAAGAAGTTCGGCGAGGCGATGTCCGACGAAGACGTGTCCGACGCCATCGAGGCCTTCGGCCGCGCCGCTGGCGACGCCAAACGCCTTGGCTTCGATGCCGTCGAGCTGCATGGCGCGCACGGCTATCTGATCGACCAGTTCTTCTGGCGAGGCACCAATGTCCGCGAGGACCTGTTCGGCGGTCCGGAACTGCCGCTGCGCGCGCGCTTCGCCGCCGAAATCCTCAAGGCGGTGCGCGCCGCAGTCGGGCCCGACTATCCGGTGATCATCCGCCTGTCGCAATGGAAGCAGCAGGACTTCGACGCCAAGCTGGCCGACACGCCCGACGCCCTGGCCGCCTGGCTGGTTCCCCTGGCAGAGGCCGGTGCGGACGTCTTCCACTGTTCGCAGCGGCGGTTCTGGGAGCCGGAGTTCGCGGGCTCGGACCTCAATTTCGCCGGCTGGGCCAAGAAGGTCACCGGAAAGCCGACGATCACAGTGGGTTCGGTGGGGCTTAGCGGCGAGTTCATCGCCTCCTACGCCGGCGAGGCGTCCAAGCCGGCGTCGCTGGACCAGCTGCTGCGCATGCTGGAGCGGGGCGACTTCGACCTGGTGGCCGTCGGCCGCGCTCTGCTGCAGGACCCGGAATGGGCGGTGAAGGTGCACCACGGCCGCTCGGACGAGTTGGCCAACTACGAAGCCAAGGCTCTTGCCACGCTGTACTGATCGGCCAACGAACCTTCCCCCTTGAAGGGGGAAGGTCCGCCAGGGTTAGGCGTTGTAGTTCAGCTTCAGGCCCGAGCGCGGCCAGCGGCAGCGGTACAGCTTGCCGGTGGCGGAGCAGGTGACGAAGGCGTCGCGCATGTCGGCCCCGCCGAAGCAGATGTTGGTGGTGAGAAAGTCGGGAAAGGCGAAGTGCTCGATGGAGCCGTCCGGATCGAACGCGGTTATGCCGCCGTTGACGATG
>JAYUBY010000120.1:0-3333 GCA_043740635.1 Alphaproteobacteria bacterium | reverse complement strand
ACCAAGTAGTCGCGCGGGACGGAGGAGATCGGGATTGCCAGGGCGCCAGCGACGAAGGCGCGTGCCTCCAGAACCAGCCCTTCCTCCTGAAGATCTTGTGTCTTCCAAATGGCGCCCGGCGCCGCCGCAATCGCGTGGCGTACTAGAGCTCCCGCGCCAGCGGTGGTTGGCGCATCGCCCACCGAGCACCAGCGCCCATCCATCCAGATGCCCGCCCCATGGGTCGGCATCAGCGAGGCGAGGTCGTCCAGGCTCCTCGCCAGCGCGTCACTTACGGGCGCATTGGGGTCGACGCCGAGGACCACCCGATCCAGTTTCTCGCGCGCTGCAGCTGCCGCAACACGCTCGGCGCGACGCTCGGCGACAGCGATCTGCAAGGAATAGTACTGACCAAAGAGTTCGGCGCCGATCCGTAACGGAAGCGGTACGATCTTGGCCGTGTCGTGATGGCAGGAGATCAACCCCCAAAGCTCGCCCTCGACGATGATTGATATCGAGAGCGACGCCGCCACACCCATGTTTTGCAGGTACTCGCAATGGATTGGGGACACGCTGCGCAGTTGGGCGAACGACATGTCAATGGGCGCTTTTCCTCCAGCCAGCCCCGGGGTCAGGGGTACCGGCAGATAGGGGGCGTCGCCAATCATCCGGATCGGGTTGACGAGGTAGAGCCGGCGTGCCGGCGCAGGGATGTCCGACGCCGGGAAATGTTGCCCCAGGAAGCTGTTGAGCCGGGGAACTTTCGCCTCGGCGATGACGCGGCCGGCGCCGTTATGCAGGAATTGGTAGACCATCACTCGGTCGTAGCCGAGCATCGCCCTTACGAGCTTGGCGCCCGAAGCCGCGAGCGCTTCAACGTTTGTCTCCCGGGCGATCCGCCGGACAAGGTTTTGCGTGACATCGAGTGCGCTTTGGCCGCCGTCGACCGAGTGCTCAAGTTCGATGAACACCCGGCCATCATGATGATGAATGGCCACATCCACGACTGCGCCGGTCGCAGGCAGCACGACCTCGAGCAGAATTCCCGCGATTTCGGACCCCCCGCTTGCGGCCGAGGCGTTCGCGAGGCGGTGAGTAAGCTCCTCACCCAGCACGTCTGCGACCTTGCGGCCGATGATTTGGGCGACGGGGATGCCGAGCAGAGTTTCGGCGTTCTCGGACGCGAATTCGACGGTCCGACCCTGCGGGGCGCATACCAGCATCACACCGTGCGGCTGAATGCTGCCGGGGATGTGGATAGGTTCCCGGTCGCAATTCGTCAGGTCTAGGGGGATCGGCTCGATCACACGAGCTGCACCAGGGCGCTCAGTTCGCGCTCGAAGCATTCGAAAACCGCCGCCGCGCTGGCGATGCAGTCGGCCTCTTCGGCTGCGCTCATCGGGTAGTCGTTGAGTATCTTCACGAATTGCCGCCAGGCGGCCGGATCGCTTGTTTGCGCCCGCATGTGCCGGCCGCCGAAATGCTCGCTGAGCCCGATGGGGACGAGCCGCGACGCCAGCAGACGCGCGCCAAGCGCGGAGCCCTCTAACACGTACAATCCACCGAGAACGGCCGGAGCCGATCCGAAATGTAATGCGACTGCGGCTTCCAGCGGCGCTGTCGGATCGAGATCGGCCATGTCGGCCCGCAGAGCGGTCGCAATGCGCCGGCTTGGCCAGGCGGCATAGCTTATCTCGGCGTGAGCCGCGTCGAGTCCGGCCTCTGCGGCGCAGCGGGCGCGGTAGGTCGCGTAAAGGTAGCCATGATAGCGGTTTCGGGAACGCAGGAACGCACCAGCCTCTACCAAGGCGTCCAGCCGAGCGTGTGCCCTTGAAGTCGCAGTTCTCAAACGAAAACGCCGGCTCAAATCCGCCGTGCAACCTAGGGGCATGTGAGGGATTTCCGGACGGGTTGTGTTCAACGAGTAACATAACGCGCAAGGCTAGTCCGTGTACTTGTGCACGGACTTGGCAGTTTAGGAGACGCGAGATTTGACGGCGCTAACGGAAGCCGATCTGGCTGGAAACCTATTGCTTGGCAAATTGACGGCAGCAGACATCGGCCGCCTTGCTCCGCACATGATGGTCGTCGACATGGAGGCGGGTGAAACGATCCACCAAGCCGGCGACGACGTTGTCGAGACGTGGTTTCCCTGCGACTCCGCAATGGCTGCGTTCTGCGTTACGACCAACGGCGGCGCCGACGCTGTGGAGGTGGCGCTGGTCGGCCGGGAAGGCGCGATCGGCGGCATCGTGTCCAATGGGAGATTGCCCGCCTAGGCGATGGCGCAGCCCCGCTTCAGTGGGCGGTTCCTGCGGATCAAAACTTCGGCCTTGGAACTTGCCAAGACAGAATCCCTACCTCTGCGGCACTGGTTCGCGCGCTATTCCGACTGCCTTCTCGCCCAGGTCTTCCAAACGGCGGCTTGCAATGCGACCCACACGATCTCCCAGCGCACCGCCAAGTGCCTCGCGGCCTCAGCGCGAACGTCAGGGAACGAATTCGAGCTCACCCAGGACCAGCTTGCTGAGATGCTTGGCGTGGGTCGCACGTTCGTCAGCCGCACGATGCTAGCGTTGCGGGAGGCAGGGGTGTTGACCCGTCGCGGCGTGATTACGGTCCTTAACGAGCCCGCGCTGCGGAAGATTTCCTGCGCGTGTACAGCGGCGATCGAAGATCACTTCGACGCAGTCTTGCACGGCATCCACGCTGTCGCTTAGCGGAGGCAAGGAGTAGCGTTCGCCATGCAGGATATTCTCCAGCCGCCGCCTAGCTCAAGGTTCCGAGGCGCCTCTTGGCCTTTGCGCTTCGGTCGCAGCGGGAACCTAAGGTGAAGCCAGCCGCTAGGTTCGTTCCACCAACGTATGCGCGGTCAAGCTGACATGGCCCTCGAGATCGCGGTCGGACCGCGAAAGCTCGTTCTCAACCAGGGCTCGAGCTTCGCCGTCACCGACCAGGACGGCCAGATCAATTGGCCGACCGATAAGGGCGTCTACTACCCCGACACACGCATGATCTTGAGTTGGCGCATCGTATCCGGCATGAGCGCCCCACATTTCGGAGGAGTCTGCGACGCGCGATGATGTCCCTGTCGATGGGTTGACGGGGTGCGTGGATGGACGGCGAGGATTTCGGTCAAGGCGCGGGGCGGGCCGCGCCAGCGGTCCACCTGGAGATGGTGAACCGCGGACGGGTTGAGGTGATCAGCGGCGTGGCGAGGCGGCGGCGCTGGTCCGCTGGCGAGAAGGCCCAGATCACGCGCGAGAGCTTCGCGCCTGGAGCCAGCGTGTCGGATGTGGCTCGCCGGCACGCAATGAGCCTTGGCCTTCTGCATCACTGGCGACGGCTGGTGCG
>JAYUBY010000119.1:0-3535 GCA_043740635.1 Alphaproteobacteria bacterium | reverse complement strand
GTCATCGACATGGCATGCCTCCCGCTTGAAGACGTTTCCGCCGAGCGCGAGATAAGACCTTGTAATCGCTAAGATTGAATTAGGGCTCGTAAAGGAGCCGTTGGCAGCGGCACTTGGCCCCAGATTGTCCGGTCTTTCGTCTACGGCTTTTCGCCCAACCAGGTGCGTAGCGCCTTCAGGAACGGTAGGGCGTCGCGGAATTCTTTCTGGGTGAAGCCGTCGCGCAAGTCTTCCATCTTCGGGCGGATTGCGGCCATTGACTGGGTGTAGGCTTGGCGGCCCTCGCCTGTCAGCCAAATGCGCTTCTTGCGGCCGTCCGCCTCGCAGTGCTCAACGCGCACGAGCTTGCGCGCATGTAACCGCTGCAAGGTGTTGGTTAGCCCGCTCTTGGTCATCTGCAGCGCGCGCGCGATGGACAGCGGCGTGATTCCGTCGCCACGCCGCGACAGCAGGTTCATCACCTCAAATTGTGGATAGGTCAGGCCTATCGGCAGCTTGCGCGCGATCGCTGTCCTCACCAGATGCTCAATGTAGCGAATCTCATCGAACACCTGCACGTCAGGGTGGTCTTCCGGTTCAGCGGCCATGACGGCGCCTCTCGTTCAAATCGAAACGATGTTACCTGACGATGGATCGAGTATCAAGTTCGATATCGAACTATCGACCGTTGGCGGCCAAGGTTTCGGTCATGCCTTGGCGGGCGAGGAGGTCGGCGCGCTCGTTAAATTCGTGCCCGGCATGTCCTTTCACCCAGCGCCAGTCGACTTCATGGCGCAGACGAGCCGCGTCGAGCCGCTTCCACAGGTCGTCGTTCTTCACCGGCTTCCTATCGGCCGTCAGCCAGCCACGGCGCTTCCAGCCGTGAATCCACTCCGAGATGCCCTTCATGACGTACTGACTGTCTGTGTGAAGCTCGACCTTGCAGGGCTTCTTCAGCGCTTCCAGCGCCTGGATCGCGGCCATCATCTCCATGCGATTGTTCGTGGTCTGAAGTTCCCCGCCCCACAATTCCTTTTCCTTGTCGGCGTAGTGAAGCACAGCGCCCCAGCCGCCGGGGCCCGGGTTTCCCGAACAGGCGCCGTCGGTATGAATGACCACCTGCTGCGTCACGCCGATGCTCCGAAAAGGACGAGATCCGGCGAGGCACGGTGGACCGCGAGCTTGCGCTCGTACTCCAGCGGGTCCTTAGGCCGCACCAGCGCGCCGGACGGGGTCGCGCCCCAGTCATGCAACCGGGTGAGAAAGAATCGCATGGCGGCCCCGTGAGCCAGCACCGGCAATACCGATCGTTCGAGATCGGACAATGGTCTCCGGCTCTCGTAGCCAGCCACCAATTGCCGCGCCGAGGTGATGTTGAAACTGCCGTCGGGTTCGAAGCACCAGGCATTGAGCGCGATCGCCACGTCATAGGCGAAGGCGTCGACACAGGCGAAATAGAAATCGATGGCGCCCGCGAACGTCCCACCTTTAAAGAAGACATTGTCGGGGAAGAAATCGGCGTGGATTACGCCCTCTGGAAGGTTCCTCGGCCATCTCTCGGCCAAAAGTTCGAGATCGGACGAGATCGTCTTGGCCAGCCCCGGCTTCAGGGCGTCCGCAGCCCCTGTGAGCCCCGCGAACATCGCAGACCAAGCCTGTTGGCCTAGATCGTTGAGCCGCGAACCGGGGAAACCTTGCGCCGCCTGATGCAACTGCGCCAACCCGGCGCCAGCCTCGCGGCAATGGGCGGCCGTTGGGCGACGCACCGCGAGCCCCGACAGGAACGAGACGATAGCGCAGGGCTTGCCGCGCACCGTCTTCAATAACCGTCCTTCTCGGTCGGCGATCGGCGTGGCGCTCGGAAAGCCATGCCCGGCGATCCAGCGCAGAAGCTCCAGGAAGAACGGCAAATCCTCGGCCCTGACCCGGCGCTCGTAGACGGTCAGGAAAAATCGCCCGGTCTCCGTCTCCAGCAGGAAATTGGAATTCTCAACACCCTCGGCCACACCCTTCAGGCTGAGCGCCTGACCCAGGTCGAAATCAGCCAGCAGCGTCGCCAGCTCTTCGTCGGTGATGTCCGTATAGACCGCCATGGTCAGGGGATGGGCGAGGCCTAAGGAGTCGTCAAGCCGCCGGGCCCGGAGAGCCGACTTACGGCGCGTCGGTCGGCACGAACTGGACGGCCCGCGAGTCGAATTGCGCCACCACAAGGGTCTTTCCGTCGGGAAGGAAGCCAATGTCTCGCGGGAAAACGCCGGTCGCTACGGTGCGAAGCACCTCACCTGTCGGCGATACGGCCGTGAGCGCACCTGGCTTGCCGTGTCCGAAGCGGTTGGAAGCGGCCACCCAGATCTGGGTCCCGTCCGGCCGCACCGCCACGCCGATTGGGGCGGGGCCCACCTTAACGCTGATGTCAGGGGCGGCAGTCGAGGCGCCTTCCAGTTGCTTGGCCGCGAAGCCTTCCAAGCGGAAGTCACCCCGCGCCGTCACCCAGACGGTGCGGTCATCGGGCGAGACGGCGACCCGTACGGGATTGCAGCCGGCCTTACGGATGCCAAGTATCGACGCGGCTGGGTTCCGGCCGGCGAGCGCTACGTCGATGATCGTCAGGGCCCCTTCCGGATGCTGCCCGTGGCTGTCGCCCTCACCGTTGCACGACATCGGGAAGGCCCTCGGGACGCTTTCGCTGGTGGCGTAGAGCCGTGCGCCGTCCACCGAGAACGCGAGGCCCACCGGCGCACGGCCCATTTCGACGGCACCAAGCTCTGCGTTTTCTCCCGTTGTGCGCACCTTGACAAAGTCGACGACCAGGATTCGAGCGCGCCGCTCCTGGCTCACGAAAAGCAATCGGTCGTTCCGGCTGATCGCAACATAGATAGCGCCGGCCCCTACGGGTACTGTGCCGGTGCGCGCGCCGGGATCTCCGGCCTCCAGCCGAGCGACGTCATAGATGGCGAGGCTGTCCTCCGTGGCTGCGACCAAGGTCTTGCCGTCATGGCTGAGCGCCAGGCCGCCAGGGTAGTCTTTCGTAGCCACAAACTGGACCACTCTGAAACGGCCCCCCTCGTTACGCATCACCGCCACGCCGCCGTTGGCGACGCCGCTCGACGCGCCCATGGAAACGAACAGCCAGCATCCGTCAGAACTCGCTTCGGCCATGAACGGGCGGCCAGGTACGGTTACGGTCTCTGCTCCAGCGGTATAGGGACAGGCCGCTGCTTGCGCCGCGCCGGAAATCGCAATCGCCGCGCTGAACCCCATCAGGGCCATCAAAAACGGATGACGCATGTTCCCATTTCCCCTGGCGGCACTGGCGTTGCCGGCGCGCGTTTGACTTATCGGACGCGAGATCGGTTTCAGCGGTGTTTCTAAGCCAACACGCGCGGAAGCTTGAAGCTCACCGTCTCGCGCTCGGCGTCAATTTCTTCGACCGAAACGTCGAAGCTTTGTGACAGCCGGTCGATGACGCCTTGCACAAGCACCTCAGGCGCCGAGGCGCCCGCCGTCACGCCCACCACGGACACCCCGGCCAGCCAGGAGATGTCCAGCCCTTCAG
>JAYUBY010000118.1:0-5182 GCA_043740635.1 Alphaproteobacteria bacterium | reverse complement strand
TCGCCCTTGTTGCCGTTGATGTCGTCGAAGCCCGAACCGCCAACGATGCTGTCGTCGCCGTCGCCCCCGCGCAGGTAGTTGGACGCTGGACCGAAGCCGGTGATCGTGTCGTTGCCCGCCAAGCCATTGATCGTGTCGCCGCCGCCCGGGGAGCCCATCAGCACGTCATCGTCCGCGGTCGGCGTACCGCCGGTCCGGGGCGTCAAGCCCAGGACGTCGAGCAAACGCAGGTCGGTCCCCGAGAGGCTGCCTGGCGTGCTGGGGCCCTGCGGGCCGAAGGCGTCCCCCTTCACGCCCGTCCAGTCGCCCAGGTCCTGCCCGTCGAAAACGCCGGCGGCGCTGATCGAATTGTGGAAGGCGAGCGTTGTCACATGCGTGGCGTCGAGGCCGAAAAAGGTCTTCACCCCGTCCGCCCCGCCGGTGAAGTCGCGCACCCCGGCCGCGGTGAAGCGGAACAGGTCCAGAGGCTCCCAGGCGAGGTTCACGCCGAGGCTGCCGATGCGGCCGAACACCCCCTCGGAAAGTTCGTGCAACACCGCGCCCACGGCGTCTTGGCCGAAGGTGAACCCCGACTTCGAGTTGAGCAGGACCGTGTCATCGACCGCGGGGGTGAAGATCGAAAGGCCCAGTAGCCGCGCTTCGCCGGGGGGAAGGGTGAATCCCAGCCCCATCGATGGGTCTGATGTCGGGAGGCCGGCCACCGCCAGGAAGTCGTCGGTGGTTGTTGCGTGCGCGTGCAACGCGGCCACCAGGCTCGAATAGCTCACCGTCACCGTCGGGAAGCTGCTTTGCGAGACGAAGCCCGCGCTGAGTGGCTGCAGCTCGAAGTCAACGTTGAGGGTCACCGAGCCGGTGAATAGGCCCTGGAACGTGTGCTCGGCGGTAATGATGGCGCCGCGATAGGCCTCGGTGACCGCGGCCCCATAGGTGTTGTTGAAGACGATCCCGCTCCCGGCGAGGGTGATGGTTTCGCTCGCCAATGGCATGCGCGCTGCCTCGGCCCCCCAAGGGACGGGAAGTATAGGCGGACCTACCGGAACTGGCCAGCAGGTGTTGTCAGCCAAAACTGTTTGGCCCTCGCCGTGTCGCCCATTTGGATATGAGCGCGACCACCTAACAAGAGGTGAAAACGGTAGGGACCTGCGTTTGGTTTGACAGAGCTCTCGGCCCCCAAGGCCGGGGGCTTCTTCTTAGTCTTGGACTCTAGCTTCGCCTTGTGCGGCTTTGGCGGCGTCAGCAGCGCGTTCGAAATTCCGCGTTCGAAGCGCACTTGAACGCCAGGTTCGTCTTTGGGGGGCTTATCGGCCATGGCCTTCAGTCTAGACCGCATCGCGTCGGATCCCGCAAACGCGGAGTTTCACCGCATCCGGGAGCCGTGATTCAAGAGTACGCCAACCTTGAACAAGCCCTTTGCTCGCTACTCGCCCATTGCGGAAACATGCCGCCGCTTGTCGCGGGTACCATCGGCAAGCTTGCCGGCCAGAGCGGCGTGAAGTTGGAGACCATCCGCTACTACGAGCGGATCGGCCTCATGCCCACGCCCGACCGCACCGAAAGCGGCCACCAGCTGATCCGCCAATCGGTCACTGCCGATGGGGTGAGATGGGTGGGAAGTGGACGCTCATGGCGACCGTCGCTGTCTAGATCTTGGGACCCCACGCTACGTCGGTGGAGTCGTAGATGTAGGCTTTCAGGGACAGCTTACGCGCGTTCAAAGGCGTTGCCACCCAGCCCCACGCGATCTCATGAAAAGCATCTACTTCCCGCCGCCCGAACGCCCCGAGACAGACGGTCTCGATGGTGCCCTCGGGTATCCACAATTCCTGTAAGCGGTTGATTCTTCTTAACTACAAATATAAGCCTTGCCATTAATCGTTTGAATTCAAGCTCGCGCCCTGTCCGATTTCGTAGCGTGCGAGCTTCAAGCGATGTCTTACCTGAAGTACGACGGTTCCCTTGCCGCCGAGACGGCCGCTCCAATCATCAATCTCTTTGGCTCGCTCCCGGGTGAGACGCTCACCGGAACCGCTGCCGCGACCGCCTTGTGGGGGGATCAGGGTCGAACGCTTATCGGCAACAGCGCCAACGACACCTTCTATCTGAAGTCGCCGCACGACACGGTCACCGAAAATGTCGGCGCAGGCACGGACAAGATCGTCGCCTGGACCAACGTCGACTTGGTCAACTTCCCGAACATCGAGAACCTCGAGGTCGACGGCGACAAGACCTATGGCGCCGGCAATTCCGGCGACAACATCATCCAGGGCGGCGCGGGCTCGCAGCAGCTCTATGGCGGCGGCGGCCAGGACGTGCTGATCGGCGGCGCGGGCGCCGACACTTTCATCATCGTCAAGGGCGAGGGAAACGACGTCATCCAGGACTTCAGCACCGGCGACGGCGACGTGGTGCGGCTGTCCGCCGGCTATTCGAGCTTTGACCGGGTGAAGGCGCACATGACCCAGGTCGGGTCGGACGTGAAGCTCGACCTCGGCGGGACCGACGGCGTGATCTTCCGCAACATCACCGTGGGCCAGTTCAGCGCAGCCAACTTCCAGCTGCAGCTCGACACCTCCAAGCTGGGCGCCGAGACCTTCCATGACGACTTCAATGGCACTCTGTCGCTGTGGGACGCCGAGAGCAATCCCACGGGCACGTGGCGGCCGGACTTCGGCTACCAGGGCAGCCAGGGGCTGGGCAGCTATACACTCGAAAGCAATGGCGAGAAGGAAGTCTACACCTCCCCCTACTTCCGCGACCACAACGGCGACTTCCCGGTCAATCCGTTCACCTCCAACGCCGACGGTACGCTGACCATCACCGCCGCGCCGTCGACCAATTCCGAACTGTTCGGCTACCACTACACCTCGGGCATGATCACCACCGCCCAGAGCTTCGCCCAGACCTACGGCTACTTCGAGATGCGCGCCGAGCTGCCGACCACGGCGGGCGCCTGGCCAGCCTTCTGGCTGATCCCCGCCGACGGCTCCTGGCCGCCGGAGCTCGACGTCATGGAGACGCTCACCGGCGACCCCCATGCCGACTGGACGACGGCGCACTCCGGAGTCGGCGGCGTGCATACCTCCAACGGCATCGCCTCGTTCATCCCCGACACCCCTTCGGGCTTCCACACCTACGGCGTGCTTTGGACCGCCACCACGCTCAACTGGTACGTCGACGGCGTCGAGGTTTTCCACACTTCCACGCCCGCCGACATGAACAAGCCGATGTATATGATCGCCAACCTGGCGCTGGGGGGCTGGAGCGGGGTGGTCGATGACAGCCACATGCCGGCCCAGATGAAGGTCGACTACATCCACGCCTATGCGCTTGGCGACGGCTCCTCGACCACCGTCGCCTCCGCCACCGCCGGCGCGAGCGCCACCGCGCCCATCCCCGTGGGCTCCAGCCCCTATGAAGCGGCCAACACCGGCGTCGCCGCCGCGATCCCGACCGCGCTTGTCGCGCCAGTCTCACCGCCCCCGCCAGCCGGCGGGTTGGGATCGGCCCCCATCTCCAACAGCGACGGCCACCTTCTAGCTTCGGCGGGCTTCGGCTCGACGCTCATCGGGGGGTCAGGCGCTGATACGCTGGTGAGCTTCCAGGGCAACGAGACCATGACCGGCGGGGCCGGGGCGGACGTCTTCCAGTTCAAGACCCTGCCGTGGAACCCGACCCACATCACCGACTTCCAGCCGGGTGTCGACCGTTTGGATATCTCGGGTCTCTATGTCGATGGCTACCGCGGGACGGATCCCGTCGCGGATGGGTATGTCAGCTTCATCTCTGACGGCCACGGCGGGACCAAGGTCCTTGTGGATGTAGACGGCCTAGCGCCCGGCCACCCTTGGCCGGACTACGTCGCCAACCTAGAAGGAGTCTCCCCGACCGGCCTGACGGCCGCCAACGTCTTCGGGTCGAGCGGGTCGGGCGCTACCACCTCGAGCGCAAGTGTCCCGACCACCGCGCCACCGAGCGCGGCCGTCGCACCGGTCGCGTCCAGTCCGCCGCCGCAGCCGGTCGCGGTGGGCAGCCAAACTCTCCCACCAGCATCCCCTTCAGGCGGCACAGGCGTCAACATCGTCGCCAGTCCAGGTGAGGACACCCTTCAAGGCGGAGCTGGCGATGACACCCTCACCGCCGGGGCCGGCCCAAGTTACATCCGTGGTGGGGCCGGCAATGACGTGATCCATGGGGGCTCGGGATTCGACGATATCAACGGCAACCAGGGCGACGACACGATCAACGGTGGCTCGGGCGGCGGCGATTGGCTGGTCGGCGGTCAGGGCAATGACCTCCTCATAGGCCACGGGGGCGGCGAGCTGATCTATGGCAACCTTGGCGCGGACACGTTGATGGGTGGCGGAGATGGCGATGTCTTGCGTGGGGGGCAGGGCAACGACTCCATCGTGGCCGGACCCGGCGCCGAATGGATTTCCGGCGACAGAGGTGACGACACCCTACAGGCGGGCTCCGGTCCGGACACCTTCCACACCTTCGCGCAAGCGGGGATGGATCGCGTGCTGGGTTTCAAAGTTGGCGTAGACCACGTTCAGCTCGATCAAGGCACCCACTATGTCGTGGATCAGGTGGGGAACGACACAGTGATCGACATGGGTGGGGGCAACGAGACAGTCCTTGTAGGGGTGTCGCTATCGAGCCTGCAGTCCGGGTGGATCCTCGGAGGGTAAAGGTCAGTCACGAAGGTGCGCTGCAAGTCTAAGTCAGGCAGCCGTAACATTTGACGTGCGCTGTTATGCGAACCGAGCGTCCGGAGCGCGCAGAATTGGCCCCACCCAGGACGGTAGATCTCTTTCCATCAGGCGCCGAAAATCCATCCGGGATGTAGGGATGCCATGGCGACGCCCTGGAGGATCATCTTGCCGCCGCCGGTCATGTCGATGACGGTGTCAGCACCGACCTGGCTGACCGTATAAGCGGTGCCAGGATCCACCTCGACCCTGTCGCCCTTGGCCTCGTTGAAGTTGGTGACGAGGTCCAGCCCAACGGCTCCGAAGGTATGGAAGATGTCGGCGCCTGTGCCACCGGTCTCCGTGTTGTTGCCGAGGTCCCCCGACAGGAAGTCGGCCCCTGGGCCGCCGAAGAGTACGTCGTTCCCTTTGCCACCGCGCAGAACATCGTTTCCGGCGCCGGCGTGCAGCGTGTCGTCGCCCAGATTGCCCAG
>JAYUBY010000117.1:0-8510 GCA_043740635.1 Alphaproteobacteria bacterium | reverse complement strand
CGGCAAGGCGATCATTCGCTCGGCGCCGAGGCTGACGGCTTGGTCGGTGACCATGGCCTCGGCGGGCAACATGTTCGCGGTGATCGGTTCCGATGGGGCGCCCGACGCCAGGATAAGCATCCGCTCAACGTTGTTCCGCAGCTGTCGTAGATTTCCCGGCCAGGCACGCACCTGCAAAGTGGCCAGCGCATCGTCAGCGAGCCGCCGACGGGGCATTCCCGTGGCATCTGCGATTTTGTCGATGAAATATTCCACCAACTCCGGAATGTCTTCGCGCCTCTCGGCAAGACCGGGGACATTCACAGGCACAACATTAAGGCGATGGAACAAGTCCTCGCGGAATCGTCCAACCGCGATCTCCTCGCGTAGGTCACGTGAGGTCGAGGAAACCACCCGAACATCGACATGTACGTCCGAGTCGCCGCCGACCCGACGGAAGCTCTGGTCGACCAGTACGCGCAGAATGCGGCCTTGCGTCTCTCGCGGCATGTCCGCCACCTCGTCGAGGTAGAGTGTGCCACCGTGGGCGCGTTCAAATACGCCAACCTTTGCGGTGCGGCCGTTGTCGCCCTCCTGTCCGAACAATTCGACATCCATGCGCTCGGGCGTCATGCCGGCGGCGCTGATTGCCACGAATTCGTTTCGCGCGCGGCCCGACGCGGTGTGGATTAGACGCGCGACCGTCTCCTTGCCCGAACCTGGCGGGCCTGAGATCAGGACGCGGCTATTGGCCGTCGCAAGCTTGACGATCATCTGGCGAAGTTGCTGGGCGGCCATCGACTTGCCGGTCATGCCTTCGGGGGTGATCGCCTGTGCCCGCAGACGTCGGTTCTCACGGCGCAGATTTGCCGACTCCAGCGCGCGTTCCACAACCAGCAACAGGTGATCGGACTTGAAAGGCTTTTCCAGGAACTCGTAGGCGCCGCGCTTGATCGCGCTGACGGCGGTTTCGATGTTACCGTGACCCGAGATCATGATCACTGGGAGATCTCCGTCGAGGCCCTTGACCAGATCCAGAAGCTCCAACCCGTCCATGCCGCCGCCTGCCATCCAGATGTCGAGGACCAGCAATGCCGGCTTACGCGCCCGGATGGCGGCTAAAGCCGATTCAGAGTCGTTGGCGGTGCGAACCGCGTAACCTTCGTCGGACAAGATTCCCGCCACCAGCTCGCGAATGTCGGCCTCGTCGTCGACCACCAGAACGTCAGACACCATTATCTAGTCCTTCAAGCCGTCACGGTTTCGGATATCGACGCAGGCTTCGCCCGTGCCGAGGGTGGAAGCCGCAGGATGACAAGCGCGCCAGAGCCCTCGCGGGCGTCGGTCAACTCCAGCTCACCGCCGTGGTCTTCCAAAATGCGTTTGACGATCGCGAGGCCGAGGCCGGTGCCTTTCTCGCGGGTCGTCACATAGGGTTCGGTCAGCCGATCCCGATCCTTAGCTGGCAAGCCAATGCCGTTGTCCTCGACCTCAAAGGCAACGCCGGAGTCATCGGAAATCAGGCGGGCTTGGATATAGCCCTTCGCCTTCGCGGAACGGCGCGCGCTCACGGCTTCGGCCGCGTTTTTCAGAATATTCGTCAAAGCCTGGGCCAGCATGCGTTCATCGGCGACCAGGCGAACAACAGGGATCGGCTCAATGAGCTTCACGTCGATCTCGGGGCTCGCAACCTGCTGCGCGAAGACCGCTGCGCGGATCAGCTCGGAGGCGTCCTGATCGGCAAACTTCGGGGCCGGCATCCGGGCGAAGGCCGAGAACTCGTCGATCAGCCGGGTGATGTCACCCACTTGCCGCACGATCGTATCGGTGCAGCGGTCGAAGGTCTCGAGCTCATCAGGCGCAATGTCTTTGCGGTACTTCTTGCGCAGGCGATCGGCCGATAGCTGGATCGGAGTGAGCGGGTTCTTGATCTCGTGAGCGATGCGTCGGGCGACATCGCGCCACGCGGCGTTGCGCTGGGCGGTGACCAGTCGGGTAATGTCGTCGAACGTCAGCACAAGCCCGTCTTCGATCCGGCTCGCCCGTACCCTCAGCCGCAACGTTTCGCGACCGCGAACGATATCGACCTCTTCCTCTACCTCCGCACTGCGACTCAACTGCGCGGCGACGGCGGCGACCTCGGGTGCGATCTTGGCGAGTTTCAGCCCTCGCCCTTGGTTATCCTGCAGTCCCAAGAGAACCTGGGCTTGCCGGTTTGCGGCTGAAATGCGGCCCTCACGGTCGAGGCCGATAACCCCTGCGCTGACTTCGGCGAGTACGGTTTCGATGAATTGCCGACGCCGCTCAGCGTCCTCGTGGGCGAGGCGGATCGCCTCTTGTTGCGCCTGAAGATCATGCGTCATACTATTGAATGCACGGGATAAGACGGCGATCTCTTCAGGATCATGCTCAGCATCAACGCGGGCGCTCAAATCGCCGCCTGCAACCTTTCCCGCCGCCTGCACCAGCCGCGCCACGGGGCCGGAGATTGCATTGGCCGCACCAAGGCCCAGCCAAACCGCGCCCACCAGGACGAGCAACGCGGTCTCGAAGTAGCTTAGCGCGAAAATGGCCTGAATCTTCTGGCGGTTCTGGGCAGCGTCGCGAAGAGCCAGCAAGCTGGCTTCCGCCTCCACCAGGTGACTAACGGTCCCCTTCTCGACAGGCCGCACGACGTATAGGTAGGCGTCCGGATAGCTGCGCAGTTTGTAGAGCGAACGCCAATTGTCACCGCAGTTGACGTTGCAGACCCAAATGGCGCCCTGGTCCGCCGCCTTGAAGCTGGAGGCCGGTGGCGTCACAAGGGACGGTGCATCCCCCGCTTCCGCACGCGCCAGGACCCGGCCGTCGCGGTCGATCAGATAGCCTGCCGAAAAGCCGTGGAAGTTGATCAAGGTCGCCAAAAAATGGTTGAAGGTGATCGGACTCGCCTCCAATCCCGCGGCGCTACGGTTAAGGTCTTTTCCCATCGGGATGACATGGTCGTAGATGTAGCTCTTCTGCTCTTCGACATATGAGCGGGCGACGGTCGCGGAATTCTCGACAACGGTCTGGACGCGTTTGCTGAACCAGTTGTCCACGCCGCGGGTAACCAGCACGCCGTAGAACAGCGCCACCACCACGGCCGGCGCCATGGCGGCCAGCGCAAACATCGTGACGAAGCGAAGTTGCAGCCTTGCGCCGGCATCCACGTCCCGGGCGTCTAGCAGCGCCCAGAAGCGGCGGATGACCACCAGAGTCAGCGCCAGGATGAGTATCAAGTTGAAGCCGAGGACAGTAAGAATCGACTGGCTGGCTGGGCCAAGGGGGCCCGTAGACGGCGGGGACGCGGCCAGCAGGATGGCGACGGCGGTCAACACGGCGGCGACGCCGTAGCCGACGCCCAGAACCACCCGCGACTGCATCGCCTGCCAGACGCGCCCTGCTCCGGCGTCGGCGAACCGTTGTCTAATATCCAAGACCATTGAGCACGAGCCTAAGCGACTGTGCCCCAAACTCAACAGTCTTGTTGCATGGAAGCGTCAGCGTGTCGTGACGGCCCTAGCGACGACCTCGTTGCATCTCCACGCCCAGATCCGAAATCTTCTTGCGCAGAGTGTTGCGGTTAAGCCCCAGAATCTCAGCGGCGCGGACCTGGTTCCCGCGGGTGGCTGAGAGCGTCAGCTGGATCAACGGCCGTTCCACTTCTTCGAGTACGCGGTCGTAGAGCCCGGCGGGAGGTAGGCCGTCCGGCTGATCGGCGAAATAGCTCGAGAGTTTCCGCTCGACCAACTGGGCCAGCGTGGCTGGGCCTTCCTCCCCGTGAGCCACCGGTTGCTGGTCGGCGAGCTCGCGCTCGACGATTCGCGCGGTGATCAGGTCCTCGCCGTAGAGCGCGCAAATCCGCCGGATCAGGTTTTCGAGCTCGCGGACGTTGCCTGGCCAGGCGTGTTGCTTGAGACGATCCAGCGCCGCAGCATCTATGGTCTTGGATGGCAGGCCTTCACGATTGGCCCTTAGTAAAAACGCTCGCGCCAGATCTGGGATGTCATCGACCCGGTCGCGAAGTGGCGGAAGACGCAGCGGTGCGACGTTAAGGCGGAAGAACAGGTCTTCGCGAAACAGGCCCTGTTGGATCAGCCCACGGAGGTCGCGATTGGTAGCGGCGATGATCCGCACGTTCGGCCGCCGGTTGGTCTTGGGGTTCAGCGCCGGTTCCGAGCCATCGATAACCCGTAGGAGTCGGGTTTGGGCGTCTAAGGGCATGTCGCCGATTTCATCGAGGAACAGCGTGCCGCCATCGGCGTCGATCAGTTTTCCGCAGTCGCCGGCTTGCTTGCCGAAGAGCTCTGTCTCGACGCGCTCACGGGGTACGGCCGCGAGGTTGATTGTGACGAATTTTCCGTCGCGGCGGCGTCCCATGTCGTGCAAAGCGCGAGCGACCAGCTCCTTGCCGGTGCCAGACTCGCCGCTCAACAACACCGTCAGGTCAGCGCCCACCAGCCTTGCGATTGTCCTGTAGACCTCCTGCATCGGCCCGGATCGGCCGATCAGCGGCAGGCGATCGTCGCGCACAGCACGCGCCTGGGCCCGGGCGGCCTCGGGATCGGCGGGCCGCGACAGGGCACGGCGTGCGGCCGAGGTCATGTCGTCCAGATCGAAGGGCTTAGGAATGTAGTCAAAGGCTCCGACCTCAGCGGCGTTGACAGCGGTGATCAGGTTGTTCTGCGCGCTCATTACGATGACTGGGAGCTTGGGGCGCTCTTTACGGATGCGCGGCAGAACGTCGAAGACGTTCTCGTCGGGCATGACCACGTCGGTGATGACGAGATCGCCCTCCCCTTCAGACACCCATTTCAGCAAGGTTGCAGCATTGCCTGTGGCCCGGACCTGATAGCCCAAACGCGCGAAAGCTTGGGAAAGCACTAGGCGGATTGAGGCATCGTCGTCGGCGATCAAAATCTTCTTACTGGCGGCGTTCATGCCGTGAAGTCCTCTTCGGAAGCAATAGGCAAAAGGACCCGGAAGACTGTCCGTCCGGGCTCGGATTCGAAGTCGAGCAGGCCGCCATGGGCAGCCACGAGCTTGGTGACCAGGGCGAGCCCGAGCCCCGCGCCGCTAGCCTTTGAAGTCACGAATGGTTGGAACAGATGCTCGCGCAAGTGAACCGGCACGCCTGGCCCGTTGTCCACAATCCGGACCTCGAGCGGCGCGCCACGCAGATCCTGCCCTCGAGAGGCTCGGACGCGAACGCCATGCCGGTAGGCCGTATGGATGCTGATGGAGCCACGTCCATCGCCGCGTGAATGCGCGGCCTCGGCGGCGTTCTTTACGAGGTTCAGGAAGATCTGAATGAGTTGATCCTCGTCGCCCAGGACCGGCGGGAGCGACGGATCATATTGCTCACGTACGACAAGGCCGTCGGCCACTCCATTGGCGGCGAGCGCGCGGACCCGGTCGAGCACCTGGTGGATGTTGAGCGGACTGAGCGATGGAAGGGCGTCGTCGGAGAAGGCCTCCATGCGGTCGACCAGCCGGCGCACTCGATCGGTCTCGTCGACAATCAATTGGGCGAGCGGGACGTCATCGGCCTTTGCGCCAGATTTCAGCAGCTGGGCAGCGCCGCGAATGCCGGCCAAGGGGTTCTTGATCTCGTGCGCCAGCATGCGGCCGAGACCCACGATGGAGCGCAAACCGCCGACGGCCTCGGCCGCGCCCCGCTCGACGCCAAGTCCCGCCTTCACGGACAGGGTCAGGAGAACAGATCCGTCGCCCAGTGGCGCAGCGGCGCCGTCCGCCTCAAAGGGCGCCAAGCCGAAAAGCGCGATCTGGACGCCGCGCTCGCGCACCTTGGCGTCTTCCTTGATAGCGCGGTTGAGGAGCGACACGAGGGCTGAGCCCGGCGGCAGCGCCGCGCTGAATCGACCGCGGGCGAGCAGGCCCAGACCCTGGCCGAAAAGGCCCTCGGCGGCTTCGTTGACGGCCACGAGCGCGCCGGTGCCGTCGACCACCATGGCAGGGTCGGGGCTAAGTTCAAAGGCCGCGGCCTTCAGCGCCAGGACATCAACGCCAAGTGATTGGGGAAGCGTGCGCCAGGTCATGCCGCCATCCTCTGGTCCGGATCCGTCCAAAGCGCAGCTAGACCCTGCTCAATAGCCGCCGGGTCCTCCAGACGGCAGAGCATTCCACGGGCCTGCCGCCTTTCCGCGCTGTCTGCTGGCCATGGCGCCTGCTCGACATATGACGCCAGGTGCTTTCGGAACACCTTCAACCCCAGGCGGTCGCCGTAGAAACGGAGGGCGTCAGCGAAGTGATCCAGCGCGATATTTAGGCGGGCGGCGGCAGCGGGCGCGATAAACGCTCGACCTGCGAGTTCAGCGTCCAGTTGCGCCGCGATCCAGGGGCGGCCGTACACACCCCGGCCGACCATCACGCCATCCGCTCCGGAGGCGGCCAGGGCGGTTCGGGCGGTCTCCACATCGACGATATCGCCATTGACGATCACTGGAATGGAGACGGAGGACTTCACGTCGCGAACAGCGGCCCAGTCGGCCGAGCCCTTGTAGAACTGACAGCGGGTACGGCCATGGACCGTCACGGCGGCAACGCCGAGGGCTTCCGCGCGTGCCGCGATGTCTGGCGCGTTCCGGGAGGCGTCGTCCCAGCCCAGGCGCATCTTCACAGTCACCGGAACGTCCACGGCGCCGATCGCGGAGGCGATAAGGCGCTCGGCCAGCTCTGGCTCACGCATGAGGGCCGAACCGCACTGCGCGCCCGTCACTTCGCGGGCCGGACATCCGAAGTTTAGGTCGATGATCTGCGCCCCGGCCGCTTGAGCCAGACGCGCGCCTTCGGCGATATGTTTTGGGTCGCGACCGACAAGCTGGACTACCATCAAGGGCAACCCTTCACCGACGGCGGCGCGGCGCACCACGTCTGGCCGACCCTTGGAGAATTCGGCGCAAGCGACCATCTCGGTCGCGACATAGGACGCTCCCAGCCGACTGGCTGCGCGACGGAACGGCAGGTCAGAAACCCCCGTCATCGGCGCAATCCAAACCCGACCGCCAACCTCGACGTCGCCTAGCCTAAGCCTACTGCTCATTTAATAATCATTTCCACCGCTGGGTTTTTAGGCAATTTGTGCGCTGCGGTAAACCCCACCTGAACTGGACAACCGCGACTGTGCCCCTAAACACGCACTCATGAGTTTCTCGGCGGTTGTTGTGGCGGCGGGTGAAGGCCTGCGCGCGGGGCCTGGTGAACCCAAGGCCTGGCGCTTGCTCGGCGCTCGACCGCTGATCCGCTGGTCGCTGGAGCGGCTGCTGGCAGCTGGGGCCGACGAGGTGGTCGTGGTCGTTACTCGGGATCGCCTGGCGACCGTAGGCGATGCTCTCAACGGTCTTCAACGCTGGCTTGCGGTCTCGGGAGGAAAGACTCGTTCAGCCTCGGTGCAAGCCGGCCTGGCGGCGTTGAGCTGCGGGCCGGACCAGCGTGTATTGGTACATGACGCCGCACGTCCCTTCGTGACCGGAATTCACATTGATGGGCTGCTGGCGGCGCTTGAGAGCGCTGACGGAGCCATCCCCGCCTTGCCGGTGGCCGACACTCTGAAGCGGGGTCAGGGCGCGGTCGAGGCTACAATCAGCCGCGATGGGCTCTGGCGAGCTCAGACACCCCAGGCATTCCGTCTGGGCAGGTTGCAGGCCGCCTATGGCCGTTGGCCCCGGGATGAGGAACCGACCGACGACGCCTGCGTCATGGAGCGCGACGGGGGCCGCGTGGCGCTAGCCCCGGGCGATCCCATGCTGATGAAGCTGACTTACCCCGAGGACTTCCGAATGGCCGAGCAACTTGTGGGTTCGCAGCGCATCGTCCGCACTGGCTTTGGGGTCGACGCCCATCGCTTCGGACCCGGTGACGCCGTCATGTTAGGCGGGGTCAGCATCGCACACGACCGGGGCCTCGTCGGCCACTCCGATGCCGACGCCGGCCTCCATGCGCTTACCGACGCGGTGCTTGGCGCGATCGCGGAGGGCGACATTGGCCAACATTTTCCGCCGACCAGCGAAAGGTGGAAAGGCGCGTCCTCCGACCAGTTCCTTCTCCACGCCGTCAACCTGGCTCAGGGCAAGGGTGCGCGCATTCTCAGCGCCGATCTGACCCTAATCTGCGAGCGGCCCAAAATCGGCCCCCACCGCGACGCCATGCGCGCACGAATCGCCGAACTGTTGGGCCTTCCGATGGACCGCGTGAGCGTTAAGGCGACCACAACCGAGGGCATGGGTTTCACTGGCCGAGAAGAAGGCCTCATGGCTCAGGCGATCGTTTCGGTGGAGACGCCGGCCTAGGAGCCCGTCCGACTAATCGCCGCGCAGTCGATGGCGCGTGGCATCGATCGGGTTGAGTGCGGGATGAGCCTGCTCATCCGGTCGCCTTGGCCAGCTCGAGGGGGTTGTGGACGGTGCAGATCATCGCCCATTCCGCCCTGACCTTATCGAGGCCTCTCAGAAGGTGTTGTCGGAAGCCTCTGGCCTGCTTGATTTGACCGA
>JAYUBY010000116.1:0-2454 GCA_043740635.1 Alphaproteobacteria bacterium | reverse complement strand
GCGGTCGTGGTGACGTTCGCGGTCATCTCCGCAGGCGCTGCGGTCCTGGGTCGAATTCGCAAATGGTTCTAAACGCCGCCGACGAACGCGCTGCGCGCGTACCCGTCCTCAGAGGAAGAATATGAAGAATTGTCGCGATGCTCTGAGCGGCCATGTTGTGGCGGTCCTCAATACGGGAAGCGGAAGCTGCGACGAGACATCGGCCGATCAGGCCCGGGGCGTGCTTGATCAGGCTGGCGTCGGAGCCGCGGAAATCGTCAGCGTCGGGCCGGCCGAACTCGGCGGCGCCCTGCAAGGCGCCGTGGCCTCCGCCGACGTACTGATCGTCCTGGGCGGAGATGGGACCATCGGCACGGCCGCCGGGCTTTGCAGTGGGCCGAGCGCCCCTTACCTGATCCCCCTGCCCGGCGGCACGATGAATATGCTGCCCAAGTCGCTCTATGGGGCCGAAAACTGGACGGATGCCCTGGCAGCGGTTCTGGCGTCCCCTGTGGAGCAGAAGGTCAGCGGCGGTGACCTTGCGGGACACCGCTTCTACTGCGCGGCGATCCTCGGTGCGCCATCCCTGTGGGCCGACGCCCGCGAAGCCGCGCGCGAAGGCCATCTGCTGGAGGCCGCCCAGCGGGCCGTCACCGCGACCCGTAGGAGCCTCTCGGACCCCGTTGAATACGACTTCGGGTCGACCTCCGGCTCGGCGGACGCGGTCGCCGTCATCTGTCCGCTCGTGTCTCAAGCCCTCAGCGACGACGAGCGGTCGCTTGAGGCGGTGGCCCTGGACTTGGAGACCGCGACGGGGCTGTTTGGGTTGGCGTTCCACGCGGCGTTCGACGGGTGGCGGAACGACGCCTCGGTGACGCGGGTGAAGACCCGAAACGTTCGCGTCGATGGTCATGGCGATCTGCCGGTTCTATTGGATGGAGAGAAGCTGGAGATCGGGGGCTCGGCGACCATTTCCTTCGTGCCGGTGGCCTTCCGCGCGATGGTGCCGGGCAAGGCGGACACGTGAGGGGCTCGGGCTTGTCCGATGAGCAGCGACCCGCCGGCAGCGACGCGAGCGGCTTCAGGTGACCGTCGCCACTACTTTCGGCCTCGGATTGATCCTGCTCGTTTTAATCTTGCAGGACGCGTTCGAAGTGATGCTCCTGCCTCGGCGGGTGCAACGGCGCTGGCGGTTCGTACGGTTCTACTTCAGGGGCACCTGGGCGCTGTGGTCGTGGCTCGCCCGGCTGCGGAGGGAGGAGGCGGCCCGCGAGCGGTTCCTCAGCATCTATGGGCCGTTCTCTATGGCGCTACTGTTCGCGGTGTGGGCGGGCGGCTTGATCGTCGCGTTCGCGCTCGTCCAATGGGCGATTCAGTCGCGGGCAGGGAACGCGCCCATCGTTCTCGGCGACCAGCTCTATATGAGCGGCGTCACCTTCTTCACCCTGGGTTACGGCGATGTGGTTCCCACCACGGCGCTCTCGCGCGTCGTTGCGGTCCTTGAAGCCGGGGCCGGGTTCGGACTGATCGCCGTTGTGATCGGCTACCTTCCGGTTCTCTACCAGCTGTTCTCCCGCCGCGAGGCCCATGTGATCCAGCTTGACGCCCGAGCGGGGAGCCCGCCGACAGCCACCTCAATGTTGCAGCGGCACGTGGAAAGCGACGGACTGGAGAAAATTGACGACCTGTTGCGGGCTTGGGAAATTTGGTGTGCGGACCTCCTGGAAAGCCATCTCTCGTACCCGATGCTCGCCTACTACCGGTCACAGCACGACGACCAGTCGTGGCTGGGCGCGCTGCTGGCCATCATGGACACCTGCGCCCTTATTCTCGTTGGCGTGGAGGACATCAAGCCGCTCCAGGCACGCATGACTTTCGCCATGGCGCGCCAGGTTGTTCTTGAGATGGCCCGCTCGCTCGGCGTTTCAGCGGGCAAGGGCGACGCCGATCGGCTGGGCAATGCCGACTATGCCAAGATGATCACCATCTTCGAGGAAGTCGGCTTGCGCTGGAACGGAGGCGAGGGTTCACCAGAAACCCTCGCCGCGATCCGAGCAACATACGAGCCCCTTGCCCAGGCCCTGGGGGCCTACCTTCTCATATCGCTTCCTGGCTGGGTCGCGAGCGAAAATTCGTCAGATCATTGGGAACGGGGGCCCAGGGGAATTATCGCCAGGCGCCTGGTCGATGGGCTTGCGAGCGGCTCGATCACTCCAGAGCAAAGCGGGGGCCGGCGTAGCTTGCTCGGGCGCGTGAGGGATCGTCCACGCTAGACACTTTAGCGGTCGCCTGGCCCGTAGCCGCGCCCGCGGTTCGCTCGAGCGGCTAGAGGTTAGACCTAACGCCCTTGCGATGGGCCAAATGTCCTCAATCCCGCTGAGCGACAATTCCCAAAAGAGGCGAAGTTCTTCGTCGGCCTAGGGGCCTAGGAAACCGTCGTGCCAAAGAGTGCGCCGACACCTGCAGTTATGGCCA
>JAYUBY010000115.1:0-6354 GCA_043740635.1 Alphaproteobacteria bacterium | reverse complement strand
AACCGCCCGTCCCTGATGATGCCGATGCGATCAGACAGCAGGACCGCCTCCTCGAAATTGTGCGAGACCATGACGATGGTTTTCTTCGTCTCGTCCCAGATCCTGAGCACGTCCTGGTGCAGTTGGTCCGTCATCACCGGATCAAGCGCGGAAAAGGGCTCGTCCATCAGCAGGACCTCCGGCTCGATCGCCAGCGCCCGGGCGATCCCGACCCGTTGTCGTTGCCCCCCGGACAGCTCGCGGGGATAACGTTCGGCGAACCCCTCGAGGTGAACCATGTGCAGGTATTGCTCGGTGACCGCCGCGACCTTCTTTGCATCGAAACCCTGCATCCTTGCCGCGAAAGCGACATTGGCCTTCACCGTCAGCCAGGGCAGAAGGGCATAGGACTGGAAGACCATGCCTATCCGCTCAGGACGCCTGACCGTCCCGCTCGTTGGCTCCTCGATGCCCGCCATAAGCTTGATCACGGTCGACTTACCGCAGCCCGAAGGGCCAATGAGGCAGAAGAACTCGCCGCTCTTGATCGACAAGGAGAGGCCATGGACCACATTAACTGGCGGTTTGACGTAAGACTTGCTGACATGTGCAAGAACGATGGGCGTGGCCTCGCTAGTCAAAGCGGAACCTCTGTGCCAGGTGGAGAAGCGGTTGCCAGACGGCCAGATTTAGGGCGGTCACGAGAAGAATCATCGCGGTGAGCGCGGCCAGAAACACTCCATTCTTGCCCTGAGCGTTGGAGTCCACGAGCAAGCTGCCCAGCCCGAGCAGATCCTGCGAGATTTTCCCGTTTGGTATGTAGGTATGCAGGACTTCGGCGACGATCACGATCGTCCAGCCCTGGGCCCAGGCCAGCAATGATCCTGTCACGATGAAGGGGAAGAGCGCCGGCAGGGTGATGTACCAGAACTTGCGCCAACCGCGGACGTTGAACACCAACGCCGCCGATTTGATGTCGTCGGGGATGGTCTGAAGTCCGCCTATGACCGGAAACACGAGGTTCCAGAGCATCGAAAGAAAGATCACGAAGACCGCGGCCAGCTCGAAGGCGTTGTTGGCCACGAAGAAGGCGGCCACGACCGGGAAGAACGCCAGCACCGGAATCGACTGCAGGATGTCGGCGATGGGGAGCAGGACGCGTTGAAGTCGCGGCGTGCTTGATATGAAGAGGGACAGCGGGATGGCGACGATCAAGGACAAGATGAACGCGAACGCCATGCGATAGAAGGTGTTGAGCGTCCCCAGCGCGATGTCGGCGAATGAAATTCGGTTGATGTCGAAACTATTGCGCGGATAGGCGAAGTGAATGAGCAGGGCCGCCAAGCTGATTGATAGGCCGACCGCGACAGCGATGGAGACGAGGTGGTGCGAAAGCGACACTTGGTAGAGCGGCTTGTGATGGTGATGGGGGTAGCGTGTCACCTTCATCGTGCCCGCTCCTGATCAGCAAACGACTCGCTGCATCCCCCCGCAAATCCGTGCGACGGTTGATGCCCATAAGAGATCATGGCCTCGCTTGGCGCAACGAATCCCGTCAGGGCTTTGCGCTCACCGTCTAAGTCGCGTTCTCAACCGACCCTTAGGCCTGCAACACGCATAGTGACCGCTCACCGGCGGGGGCTTCGTCCTAAATCAGCGTGTCGGCCAGTCTGACATACTCCCCAGCCTTCGGAAGCATCCTCGGCGCAAGTTGGCGCCCCGTCGCACCGATCAGCGGATTTGCCTGGAATGTTCATCCGAGCACGGATAAAATCTGAGTTCACCATTTTCACATTGCGCGCGCCCAGCATGGCCACGCCGTGTCGCGAGGAGGCCGAGGACCGTCATGAGTAATTCCGCAAACGAGGTTGTGCTCGCAGTCCTGGCTGAGCTGGAAGCTCAAGCCAAGAAGAAGGGCAAGAAGTCCTTCTTGAAGGGTGTCCTGAAGCGATTGCGGGACAGCGGCGCGAGCGAGCAGCTCCTCGGTGAAATCTCGACCCTCAAGAGGAAGCAGAACGGAGCCGCGAAGACTGTCCTCAGGACGAAGGGCGGTTCAAAGGCGAAGCAGATTGCCAAGACAAAACGTCCTTCCAAAGCCGAAGCACGCGCTGGCGCCACCTAGTCTCGCCGGCAATGTCGAAAGCCCTGTCGCCGAACAAGTGGGCGTGGCCCCTGTTCCAGTCATTGCGCGGCACGACATTCGGCGGAATGGGCAACGATCTGGTGGCTGGGCTGACGCTTGCCGCCATCGCCATTCCTGAGCAGATGGCCACGGCCCGGCTTGGCGGTTTTGCCCCGCAGGTCGGCTTCTTTGCATTCGTCGCTGCCGCGCTGGGCTTCGCTGTGTTCGGCGCAAACCGCCAACTGTCCGCCGGCGCTGATTCCACCATAACCCCGATCTTCGCGGGTAGCCTCGCTCTGATGGCCGCTATCGGCTCGCCCCTGTACGCCGAGCTCGCCGCGGTCCTGGCGCTGATGGTGGGGGTGATGCTCGTGGTCGCTGGCGTGCTCAAGCTGGGCTGGATCGCCGATCTGCTCTCCAGGCCAGTGATCACAGGCTTTCTGGCTGGCATCGCGCTGCACATCGTGCTGTCGCAGGCTCCCTCGGTGCTGGGGCTGCCCGAGGGCTCAGGTGATGTCTATCACCGGCTTGCGGCCCTGTGGTCCGAGGCAGGCGGGGTCAATCCGGCGTCTGTGGCGATCGGGCTCGGGGTGTTGGCCATCGTCGTCGTGGCGGAGAAGCTCGACGCCCGCATCCCCGGCGCCTTAATCGCCCTTGTCGGTGCGACGCTGGCGACGGCGGCATTCGACCTTGATCGGCATGGGGTCGCGGTGCTGGGCCAGGTGCATGGCGGGTTTCCGCACCCCAGGCTGCCCCGGCTAGGGTTCGAACACGTCGTACCGCTGGTCGGCCTCGCCTTGGTGGTCTCGCTTGTCGTGATGTTTCAAACCGCAGCGACCACTCGCTCGTTCAGCGGCAAGGATGGGGATCCCGACGTCGACCGCGACTATATCGGCGTGGGCGTCGGCAGCGCGCTCGCCGGCCTGTTCGGCGCCTTTCCGGTCAACGCCAGTCCGCCGAGAACAGCGATTGTCGCCGAGTCGGGCGGGCGCTCGCAATACGCGGGCCTCATGGCCGCGCTCGCCGTTCTGCTGCTCGCGGCGTTCGGCACGCGGCTCCTGGCCCATGTGCCCACCGCCGCGCTCGGCGGGGTCCTGCTCTTCGTCGCTCTGCGGATCTTCCACGTCCGCACCTTTGCCGACATCCTTCGCCGCACGCGGACCGAGTTCGCCCTGGCGCTGCTGACCACGGCTATGATCGTCGTCCTGCCGATCCAAACCGGCGTCGCGATTGGCATCTTCCTGTCGCTGGCTCACGGGGTCTTCACCACCACCCGCGCGCGGGTGATCACGTTCGAACGGGCGCCGGACACCACGGTCTGGTGGCCGGCTTCGAGCGCCCACCCGGGTGAGACCGCACCAGGAATCCTGGTCATGGGCTTCCAGGCGCCTCTGTCCTTCCTCAACGCCTATGAGTTCAGACGCGGAGTGCTGGAAGCGATCGCGCAGGACCGGAACATGAAGCGCCTCATTGTGCTCGAGGCCAGCAGTATCGTGGAGATCGACTTCACTGCGTCGGCCATTCTCACCGAGGTGATCGCCAAGGCTCGCAGCGAGGGGATGGACTTCGCCGTCGCGCGCCTGGAATCGGTGCGCGCCCAGGCCGCCTTCGTTCGCTTTGGCATCACAGACCTTCTGGGCGATGACCACCTGTTCCATAGCGTCGAGGAGGCAATCCGAACCCTTGCGGGCCGCCGCTAAAATAGCCGAGTGGAGACGTATCTTACGCCCACAGTGCTCCACCTGACCTTTCCGTAAACTCGCAAAGAGCGACGCTAAGATGGCAACTACGTTCAATAGTTCTGACAAATATATGACGCAACTATTTGAATCATAGAGATATTCAGCTCTATGTGAACTGGGCTGACGGCTGGAACCGCTCGGCCGCCGCGAAGGCGAGGCGGCGTTGTCCGGGACCCTTCAACGTGCCGGCGGCGATCAGCCAAACGACTTTCCGGTTGTCGAGCGCGGGATGCGGTTCAGACTTTGGCGATCCTTTGGTTTCAGTGAGAATGCGTCACAGCTGGGGGCAGGTCAGCGAAGAAGTTTCGGAACGAAGTGAAGTTCTCGCAGTTTAAGCCTGCACTGGGAAAAAGCGGGCTGGCCTTGTCCATCGAAATCGAGCGGAAATTTCTCGTGATCAGTGACGAATGGCGTCGGCTGGTTCGAGGATCTCAACGGGTATGCCAAGGCTATCTTGCCCGGTCCTCGCGCGGGAAAGTTCGTGTACGTCGCATCGGCGCCAAGGCGTTTCTGGCGGTCAAGGGCTCGCGTAGAGGCATAAGCCGCGCCGAGTTTGAGTACCCGATAGCGGTGCAGGACGCTGAGGAGATGCTTCGTACGCTCTGCGTCAGACCCGTACTTGAGAAGACGCGTTATGAGGTCGTCCACGCAGGGCTTGTTTGGGAGGTCGATGTCTTCACCGGCGATGCCGAGGGATTGGTTCTTGCGGAGGTCGAATTGAAACGCACGGACCAGCTCTTAGACCTGCCGTCGTGGGTGGGCCGCGAGGTCACTCAGGACCGGCGCTATCGAAGTTCGGCGATCGTGTTTCGCCAGCAGACGTCGAAGCCAGCTTCACCCATTTTTGCCACGGCGGGAATGGGAGGCAGACATGCCGGGTCATGATCCAGTCCTTAACGCCCTTCAGTGAATTCATCGGGGCTGATTTTCTGCGCCGTCGCGTACCGCTCGAGCTTCTCGAGACGGTTTTTCCATCCGCGCTCACTCGAGCCTGAAAGCTCGCGAAGCGCGATACGGCCAGCTACCTGGTTGGTGCGGACCAAATCCTATTGTTCAGGCGAAGCCGAGGATGGCCGCTCGTCAAGTAGGTCAATCGGCGTGCTTGTTCGCGAAAATCGGGTTGTTTCCCGAATATCCCGTGACTAAACCGCCTTCAACTTTCCCTAAGCCGCCGAATGTGGCCGATGAAAACCTCTCTGCAGAGACGCTTCGCTCTGATGCCGTGGGAACGCTATGAGGCTTGGCTCTTGGTCAGATCACTACTGACCTTGGCGATGGTGTTGCTGAGATTGACGCGGTTGCTGCAACGTTCCGACGCAGTCTCCGTTGTCAGCGTTGAACGGATGATCGACATTTCGGGCGAACTACAGAGGCGTTCGCAAGTTGTTTGGGGAGCTTTTCTTCAAAGAAGGGAAGCGCTCAGGGCGGACGCGGAGGCCGCGGTAGGGCAGAAAACTCGGCCGCCTTGGACGCCGCCTCCATAGCGAAAAGGGCTTATCCAATTTGATGAGCCAACCCGGCAAAACGAAGGAAGCCGGTGATCCTGCCGTCGCGAAACTAGGGTCGAGCCGGCTGAGAAGTCGCGTTGGGTTGAACAATCCTGTCGCGCGAACGCTGTGAGGCGTTCCGTCGACACACTTCTCGTGGATTGAAAGTGCGCGCCGCGACGTTTGGGAGCCGAATCAGTCTGGCGTGAGCGCGGTCATCTATGACAAGACCGCGGCGCAACTGATCGGGCGAGGGGGAGGGGAGTAAGCGAATGGCCGACGCCGAAACGACCCAAAAACCTTCGGCGGTTCTTGATGTCGCCCATGTTGGCGACATCGAGGGGGCGTTCGGCACGATCCAATTGGGCGATGAGGGGCCGCGGGCAGGTCTGAAAGCCCGGATTGCGACACTGCTGGCTGTCGTCGGACCCGGCCTCATCGTGATGGTCGGCGACAATGACGCCGGGGCTTTCGGCACCTACACCCAGGCGGGACAGACCTACGGCACCAGTCTGCTCTGGGTGCTCCTGCTGCTTGTACCGGTGTTGTACGTCAATCAGGAGATGGTTCTGCGCCTCGGCGTCGTGACCGGGGTCGGGCATGCCCGGCTAATTCTGGAGCGCTTCGGCAAGTTCTGGGGCGCGTTCAGCGTCATCGACCTGTTCATCCTAAATGCGCTGACTATCGTCACCGAGTTCATCGGGATCAGTCTGGGCCTAGACTATCTGGGGCTGCCGAAATTACCGGGCGTGTTGCTATCAGCGGCCGTGATCGTCGCGGCAGCCAGCACGGGATCCTTCAAGCGCTTCGAACGCGTCTGCATGGCCTTGGTCGCCGGTTCGCTATTGCTGGTCCCAATTGTTGTCATGGTGCACCCGCCTCTCGGAGAGGTGACCCGGGATTTCTTCGTGCCGCGCATGCCCCAGGGCGCGGATTTATCGAAGGTGGTCTTGCTGATCATCGCCATCATCGGCACCACCGTAGCGCCCTGGCAGCTCTTCTTTCAGCAATCCTACATCATCGA
>JAYUBY010000114.1:0-21454 GCA_043740635.1 Alphaproteobacteria bacterium | reverse complement strand
GGTGGCGTCTGCCCGGCCGGGCAGACGCCCCGTCATCCCAGCCAGCTCTATGAGGCGGCCTTGGAAGGCATCCTTCTGTTCCTGCTCCTCAGGCTGGCCACTCACCGCGCGGGATGGCTATCCTGGCGCGGCGCCAGCGCCGGCCTTTTCCTGTTAGTCTATGGGCTGTTTCGCATTGCGCTGGAAACGGTGCGCAATCCCGATCTGACAATGCCGGCGTTTCCGCTTGGCCTGACGATGGGAATGATGCTGTCGGCGCCCGTCGTGGTGCTCGGCGTTGTGCTTCTGTGGCGGGCTTTACGACGGGCTCGGCGCTAAATGTTTGACGCATCGACTTCGCCTCGCCCGACCCTGTCGCGCCGGCCATTGGCCTGGCTGCGCGGGCGCCTCCGCTCAAGCGAAATCTGGTTTATCGCGCTGGCGGTCATTGTCGGTGCGGCAGCGGGCCTGGTGTCTGTCCTTCAGAGCGTTATCGCCCATGGCCTTCAGTCCTATCTCTACGGTTTTGCGATCGACGATCGTCTGAGCGCTTTGCCAACGGTTCCGGCCATCGCGCTGCTGTGGTTACCGTCGGGCGGTCTACTGCTCGGCGGGCTCACCTGGGCCGCGAGCAAATGGCGGCCGCGGCAGCTGATCGACGTGGTCGAAGCCAACGCGCTCTACGGCGGGCTCCTCTCGTTTCGCGACAGCCTCGTGGTCTGCGCGCAAACGCTGGTCTCTAATGGCTTTGGCGCTTCCGTTGGCCTCGAAGCCGCCTATGCCCAGGCTGGGGGCGCCATCGCCTCCGGGCTCGGCCAGCGCCTGAAGCTGCGGCGGCATGACCTTCGGACCCTGGTTGGCGCCGGCGCGGGCGCGGCCATTGCCGCGGCTTTCGGCGCCCCGCTCACGGGCGCCTTCTACGCCTTCGAGATCGTCATAGGCACCTATGCGCCGTCCATGATCGCCCCGGTCGCCGCCGCCGCCCTCGCCAGCGTGCTGGTCGCCCGTCTGATGGGCGTCGCGCCCTACTCGATCCAAATCGTCGTCCTCCAACCCCCCGGGGCGCTGGACTACGTCCTCTACGCAGGCCTGGGCCTGATCTGCGCCGCCGTCGGCATCGCCATCATGCGGCTGGTAGGGACAGCAGAACGGTTGGTGCGCCTAACCAAAATCCCAGCCTGGATGCGGCCGGCCGTCGGGGGCGGCCTGCTCGCAAGCCTCGCCTATCTATCCCCCCAGACCTTGTCGTCAGGTCACGGCGCGCTGCACGCCGATCTGGCCACCACGCTCAGTTTGGGCGCGCTGGCCGCAATTCTCCTGCTGAAGACCAGCGCCTCCGTTGTTTCGCTTGGCTTCGGCTTTCGGGGCGGCCTGTTTTTCGCGTCGCTCTTTCTCGGATCGCTCGTCGGGCAGATCTATGCCCGCCTTGTTGAGCTCACCGGCCTCCCGCTGCTGCTCCATCCGGAGAACGCCGCCCTCGTGGGGATGGGCGCCCTGGCGGTCTCCATTGTTGGCGGGCCCCTGACGATGTCATTCCTGGTCCTGGAAACCACACGGGACTTCGGGGTCTCAGCCGCCACTCTGGCCGCGTCGTTGATCGCCAGCACCGTTGTGCGGGAGCGGTTCGGATATTCCTTCTCGACCTGGCGCCTTCACCTGCGCGGCGAGACCATCCGCAGCGCCCGCGACGTCGGTTGGATCCGAACCCTGACAGCTGGCCGAATGATGCGCCCCGACACCGCGACAATTGCCGGCTCGGCGACTTTGGCCGAGTTTCAGAGGCGCTTTCCTCTGGGATCGACGAGCCGCGTCATCTTGCTTGACGACGCACAGCGCTACGCGGGCATTGTCCTGACATCCAGCGCGTACCTGGACGGCCCGAAGGTCGACAGCCCGATCAGCACCTTGGCCACCAGCGCCGACATCGCCCTGAGCGCGGACATGAACATCGAGCAGGTGATGCAAACCTTCGACCGAACCGAAACCGAGGAACTCGCGGTGACGGATGAGGCCGGCAAGGTGCTTGGCCTTCTTGCGGAGCTGTATGTCGCACGCCGTTACGCCAAGGAACTTGAGAAGGTGCAACAGGGACTGTTTGGCGAAACATGATGACCCCTCATCGACGACGGCCTGATCGCGCGCGGGGCGCCCGCGCCCGGCGGGCGTGGTGGACCCGCCATGGAGCCTTCTCCAGGGGTGTGCTCGCAGGCATCTCTCTAAGCGTCTTGGTGTTCGGGATGCTGCGCTGGGCGCACTACCTTTGAATCTCCAGGCCCGCCCATAGCCGAAGCACGAGGCTCCGGAGGTCATCGACCCCTGCCGGCCACCCATCCGCCGATCCTACGCGTTCACAATGAGCATTGATCTTGGCGCGCGGAGAGACCCCCCGTGAGCGCCAGAGGCGGAGGTTGCCCAATGAGCTTCAAACGCATTCTCGTCGCCATCGATGGCGGGGCGCTCACCCTGCACGCGGCTCGAATGGGCTTAGAGCTTTCGCAAGCGCTCGCCGCAGAAATCGCGATCGTCCACGCGGTGGAGCCGCCGGTCGACTATTCCGGTGAGATCGGCTTTTCAGCCGAGGTGTTGCTGGAAGCCTCGTCCCAGGAAACCACGGATATTCTCGACGCCCTCCGGCAAAACGTCGCCCTTCCGACCAGTGCGACCGAGTTCATCCGCGTCGGCCACGCCGCCGAGGTTATCGCAGGGGTCGCAGAAGAATGGTTTGCAGACTTGGTCATTGTCGGCAGCCATGGCCGCGGAGGGCTCGGACGGGTTCTGCTCGGCAGCGTTGCAGAAGCCGTCGTGCGACACGCGCCATGCCCGGTGCTCGTGACCCGTATAGTCGGATGACGTCGCCGCCAGACCAGAGAGAAGGAGGGCAGGCTCCGCTTCAGAGTGCGGCGGCGGGGCTGAATACCGATCCCTCCATCGGGCTCACCAGCGCCGAGGCCGACGCCCGGTTGAAGAAGGACGGCTCGAACGAAGTCGCCGAGCGTAAGGCGCATCCTGTGCTCGGCTTCGCACGAAAATTCTGGGGCCTGTCAGCGTGGATGATCGAACTCATCGCGCTGATCTCGGGGTTCCTGCACAAATATGCCGACCTGGCGGTCGCGCTGGCCCTGCTGGCGGTGAATGCGATCCTCAGCTTCCTGCAAGAGCAGCGAGCTTCCGCCGCCGTGACCGCGCTGCGCAAACAGTTGCAGGTCACCGCCCGCGTGTTGCGTGACAGCCGATGGATGACGCGGCCGGCGCGCGATCTCGTCTGCGGAGATATCGTACGGGTCCGCTCGGGCGATTTCGTACCAGCCGATCTAAGGCTACTCAGCGCCCGGATTCAGGTGGATCAGTCGGCCCTGACCGGAGAGTCTCGCGAGGTCGAGAAACGGGTCGGCGACATCCTCTATTCTGGCTCTGTTGTCCGGGACGGCGAAGCCACCGCCATCGTTTCCGCAACGGGGTCGCGCACCCTCTACGGCCGCACGACCGAGCTCGTCGAGAGCGCCCATCCCAAGCTGCATGTGGAAGAGGTCGTCAACCGCCTGGTGAGATGGCTGTTGCTGATCGTCGGCGTTCTCGTGGCGATTACAGTCGGTGTCTCGCTCATCAGAGGCCTGCCGCTTCTCCAAATCCTACCCTTGGCGCTGGTGCTCTTGATGAGCGCCATACCCGTGGCCCTGCCGGTAATGTTCACCGTCAGCATGGCTCTGGGATCCATGCAGCTTGCCCGCCTTGGGGTCCTTGTCACCCGGCTCAGCGCCGCCGAAGACGCTGCGACCATGGACGTCCTGTGCGCTGACAAGACCGGCACTCTGACGCTGAATCGCCTGTCCTACGCCGGCGCTCTGCCCCAGCCTGGATTTTCGGATGAGGACGTGGTGCGCAACGGCGCCCGGGCGTCAAACGCCGCCAATGCCGATCCGATAGACTTGGCGTTTCTAGCAGCGGCCGAGGATCACAAACTGGCCATTGATCCGACCGAGATTCGATCGTTCTCGCCGTTCTCCGCAAAGACACGGCGGACCGAGGCGGTGATCGACGAGCAGGGGCGGGCGGTCCGCGTGGTCAAGGGCGCGCTGCGCACGGTCGCCGAACTCACCGGCCTTCAGAGGTCGGCGATCGACGCACTTGAGACGACCGCCGGAGACGAAGCCTTGAAGGGCCGTCGTGTCCTCGCCGTCGCGCGAGCCGACGGTGACAGCCCCCTCCGGCTGGTCGGCTTAGCGTTCCTCTATGATGCGCCGCGGCCGGACTCCCGGCAGTTGATCGATGAGTTGCGTGCTTTGGGTGTGACCGTGAAGATGCTGACCGGTGACGCCCTACCGGTGGCCCGAGAGATCGCCCATGAACTGGGATTGGGGACGATTGCTCGGGCCCCAGACCTAAGGACTGTGGGGGAGGGGAGCCGCCCTGGAGCGAACTCGATCATCGCAGATTCCAGCGGCTTCGCCGAGGTGTTTCCCGAGGATAAACAACTGATCGTCCAAAGCCTGCAAAAGGCTGGGCGCATCGTCGGCATGACCGGAGATGGCGTCAACGATGCTCCAGCCCTGCGGCAGGCGGAGGTGGGGATCGCCGTCAGCCGCGCGACCGATGTCGCCAAGGGCGCGGCGAGCGTGGTTCTGACCACCGAGGGTCTCGGCGGCATCGTCGAGCTCGTAAAGAGCGGTCGCGCAATCTACCAGCGCGTGCTCACCTGGATCGTCAACAAGGTGAGCCGGACCATTCTCAAGGCCGGGTTCGTGGTGGTCGCGTTCCTCGTCACCGGCCAGTTTGTGATCTCGGCGCTCGGCATGGTGCTGATCGTGTTCATGACTGACTTCGTGAAGATCGCGCTGTCGACCGACAACGTCCGGCCCTCCCAGCAGCCGGAGACCTGGAACATCGGCCCTCTCATTCGGGTCGCCATTGCAATGGGCGTGCTCATGCTGATGGAGTCACTGGGGCTCCTCGCCATCGGATGGGGGCTGTTCGACTTGGGCGGTCATCCCGCTCAGCTGCAGACGTTCACCTTCCAGACGCTGCTGTTTTTCGCCATCTTCTCGATCATCTCGATCCGTGAGCGGCGGGCGTTCTGGTCATCGCGGCCGAGCATGACGCTGGCCATCGCGCTTTCGCTTGATGGCGCCGTAGGCCTGCTGATCGGCGCCATCGGTCTGGGCGACCTCGGCCCACTACCGCTGGAGGCGACCGGCCTGATCCTGGCCTTCGCTCTGGTTCTTTCGCTGGGCGTCAACGATCTCATAAAATCCGCCATGATCGCACGGGTCGCCCAGGCGGCTCCCGCACCGGCATATTGACCTGCCACAGCGTCCCGCCGAGGGTCCCCCTTATGAAGCCGTCGATTTCATGCCCAGGCGCGCCGCTGGCGTTGGCGTCGGCCGCGCTCTTCGGCGCGTCGACACCGCTGGCGAAGCTGCTTCTTGGCAACGGCGTAGACCCATGGCTGTTGGCGGGACTCCTCTACCTCGGCTCGGGCATTGGTCTCGGCGTCGTCCACCTGGCTCGCCAGGGCCTTGGCGTGCCGGCGCCGGAAGCGCCACTTCGTCGTGGCGACCTCCCGTGGCTCGGGCTGGTCGTGCTCACCGGCGGCGTTATCGGACCCGTCCTGCTGATGTTTGGCCTGGCACGCACCCCAGCTTCCTCGGCCGCCTTGCTGCTGAACCTGGAAGGTCTGGCGACGATGGCCATCGCCTGGGTGGTATTCAAGGAGAACGTCGATCGCCGCCTGCTCATGGGGGCGGTTGCGATCCTTGGCGGGGCCGTGCTCCTATCGTGGAGTGGCGGCCCCTCCGGTGTGGGCCTGGGCGCCCTGGCCATCACGGGGGCCTGCGTCGCCTGGGGCGTAGACAACAACCTCACCCGGAAGCTCTCGTCGGCAGATCCTATGCAGATCGCTGCAATCAAGGGCGTGGTCGCCGGCGCCGTCAATCTGGCGCTGGCCTTCGGCCAGGGCGCGCATCTTCCAGACCTCACGTCGGTCACTGGCGGGGCGATTGTCGGCTTCTTTGGCTATGGGGTGAGCCTGGTTTTCTTCGTGCTGGCGCTACGCCATCTGGGAACCGCGCGGACGGGGGCATACTTCTCGACCGCCCCGTTTCTCGGCGCGGCCCTGGCGCTCGTACTGTTCCGCGAGCCCGTCACCATTCAGCTGATCGGGGCGGCGATCCTGATGACGGTCGGCGTCTACCTCCACCTTTCCGAACGCCACGAGCATGAGCACCGCCACGAGGCGATGGAACATGAACATCGTCACGTCCACGACGAGCATCATCAACACGTCCACGAGGCGCGTGAGCCAGCCGTCGAGCCGCACACGCATGTCCACCACCACGCGCCAATGCGGCACAAACACCCGCACTATCCCGACCTTCATCATCGCCACGATCACGCACGCTAGCGATGAAGCCAAGGACTCGCCTACGCCCCTAATCTCAGGCGACCCTAAAAGGTGAAGCTCCGGTGTGTCGGCGGTCCTCAAAGCGAATCTCCACCGCAAGGCCGGGGCCGTTGTCTGACAGCCTGAGTTCAGCACCATGAAGTTCCGCGATAGCCGCGACCAAGGCGAGGCCAAGGCCTGAGCCCGGGGTGCTGCGACAGGCGTCCAGCCGGTAGAAGCGCCGCAGCACGCGCTGCAGTTCGTTGGAGGGCACGCCCGGCCCGTCGTCCGCCACCGCCGCGCTGACAACCTCGCCGACATGCGTCAGGCTCATCAAGATGCGGGCCTTCTTGCCGCCGTGCTGAAGGGCGTTCTCCAAGAGATTGGCGAACATCTGGGTCAGAAGCTGAGACCAAACACTTCGAAGTCCGAGCCACCGCGTTTCCACACACCCTCGGGGGAAAGCGGACGTTACCGAGGCCTGGGTTCGCAGGTGTCCATGTCCCCTGAGTTCACTTCTGGCGGAACGCGCGCGTCGCGTAGGGATTCTCAGGATCGTCGTAGGAGGCCTGCGGCAGGGCAGGAGGCGCCGCAGCGCCCTTGCAGTAGCCCGCCGTCGGCATCGCCCGCCGGCGCGACCAGCTTGGAGTCCTTCGCACGGTTCGCGCCGTAGCGCCAAGCTTCCTCGAAGTCCTTGTTGGACAGGAGATGGGGGTCGCGCACGAGTTCGGCGAGTTGATCGACGTTGCGGCGCATGATCCCCGCCTGACGATAGGCCAGTATGAGCGCGGCGCGCAGCGAGACCATCTCAGCTTCACTGATCTGACGCCCCGGCCCGATCATCGCCGCAGGCCGGTGGCTACGCTGGATACCGGCCGCTGGCCGAGAAGGGCGACATCCGCCTGGCCTTCTGGTGGGCGCATGGCGCCGGCGCTTGTACGAGCTGGTCGCCGCTGGACCGGCACCGATCGCCAGCGAGGCCCTGGAGCGCATCGCATCGCTCTATGCCGTGGAAGCCGACATCCGCGGCCAGGCCGCCGATGAGCGCCGGCGAGTGCGCCAGAAGCGCAGCCATCCGACCATCGCACCCTCCACGCTTGGCTGAAGGTCCAGCTCGAGCGCGTCAGCCAGAAGGGCAAGCTCGCCGAGGCGATCCGCTATGCACTCGCCCGATGGGACGGGCTCAGCCTCTTCCTCGACGACGGCCGCGTCGAGATCGACTCCAACACCGTCAAGCGATCCATCCGGCCCATTGCGCTCAACCGCAAGAATGCCCTCTTCGCCGGCTCCGACGGCGGCGGCGAGCACTGGGCCGTACTCGCCTCGCTCATCGAGACCTGCAAGCTGAACGGCGGCGACCCGCAGGGCTACATCACCGATATCATCACCCGCATCGTCCAGGGCCATCGCAACCGCCGGCTCGATGAACTCCTGCACTGGGCCTACGCTGCTCCGATCCGCGCCGTGGCCTGAGAACAGCGCTTACGCTTCTAACCCTGCGAGCCCAGGCCAACCAAGCGTGGGCGGTCGCCACCACGGCAGCGTGAAAATGAGGGGGGAGGTGCCCCTTTGGGCTCACCCGGGTTAACTGGCCAGCATCAGACGGCGCTAACCCGGCGGAGATTCAAAAAAAACCCCGGCGCCGCCGGGGTTTCCTATGGAATTGCGTCGTCACTCGGCCATGGCTTCATAGAGGCTTATGCTGCGGCCAACTGCTGACGCCGACGACGCATCATCGCGCCAGCGCCGCCAAGGCCGACCAACATCAAAGCCCAAGAAGCAGGCTCGGGAACCCCAGCGGTCCCGGTGGAGATGCCCGATAGGCTGAAAGCTTCGCTGTGCTTCAGAGCATAGTAGCCGCCAACGCCACCCGCCGTCTGTGCGCCCACCCCGCTGCTGCTCGACTCGACCCCGAAGTTGTAACTGTGTCCTGCGACGTCAGATGCGCCAAAGAAATAGTTGACCCCTGCAAGCGCTGTGAAGGGAGCGAACGATGCAGTGATAGCGAAAACGGAGGCGCCATAGTTATCCGTCAAACCCGCCGAAACTGCTGTTCCGGCCACGTCGGCACTATAAAGTTCAGATAAGGGGAGATTGTTTAGACTGGAGTAGAACTGAATTGTGAAAACAGTCGGCAACGATCCTCCAAGAGCTGCCCCGTAAAACGTCGCGCCAGTAATTTCCGTAGTCGAATTTAACGAAAATTGACTCGCCTCTTGTTGTCCCCCCGCCAAACTGTACTGAACGGTCGGGGTCGGGGTCGCTAGCGGCTCGCTAAAGACGGTTGTCGCGGACGCGTTGGTCGCACAAGCGAAAATGAGATACGCCGCTCCTGCGACAGCCTTCAAATTGAAATTCACGGTGTAACCCCACTAGAGCTTTGATTGGCCCGTAACTGCACGCGCCCCTCGGTTGCCATACATTTCGACTGAAAACCCTCGCCATCCTTGCGGCTTGCGGGGGTACTCGACGTCAGAGAGCCTTAAGTGCGGGGTTGCAGTCCTAATGTCTGTAGACAGGCTGTAAACGGATCGGCGCGATGATCGATCACGCATGAATTGGACGTTTGAGGTGGGACATTGCGGCAACGGAAGCCGCTCGGCCGGGGTTCTGTTCACTGGGGGGAGGACGGCGGTCTACTTCCATCCTGTGGGTCCGAACCATTCGACACCGTTCTCATTGGCCGTCGGAGACAGAGCACGTCACGGAGATCTAAACATCCCTGCGCCCCCGATCCTTCGCGTCCTGGTGGTGGAGGACGAGGACCTGACCCGTCAGGCCATCGCCATGGGTCTCCGCAGCCAGGGCTTCGAGGTCGGAGAAGCCGCCAATGCCGCAGCCTGTCTCCAACGTCTCGCGGTGGTGACCTACGATGTGGTGCTGCTCGACCTGGGCCTGCCCGACGCCGACGGCGTCAGTCTGGCGTTCGAGCTTCGGCGCCACGCCCGCCTGGGCCTCATCGTGGTCACGCGTCGCGCCGAGATCGAGGCGCGCATCGAGGCGCTCGACGTGGGCGCCGATGATTACCTGGTTAAGCCGGTCCATCCTGCGGAGTTGGCAGCCCGAATTCGGAGCGTGGTTCGGCGGCGTGGCGAACTTCCACGTAAACAGATGCAGCTCGGACCTTGGTTGGTGGACCTGGAGGCCCGGACGGTGCGGGCCGAAGCAGGCGATGCGGGGCTGACGCGCGGTGAATTCGACATCCTGGCAAGACTGGTGGCGGCCGAGGGTCGGGTGGTCAACCGCGAGGATCTCCTTGAGGCCATCAGCAGGCGCCCGCTAGATTCTGACCCTCGGTCCGTCGACATGCTGGTGAGCCGACTTCGCCGCAAGCTCGGCGGCACAGCCGATGTCGCCTTGATCCTTACAGTGGCGGGCTACGGCTATCGGCTGGCCGTCGCACCCCCGCTCTCTTAGCGGCAAACAGCCGCGAGCGTCTGCTCGAGACTCGCCGCCGCGCGATCGACGCCCATGGGATCCTGCCGCACGCAACGCTCCAACCGATCCGCGGCTTCGGCGAGCGCCGTCCAGCCGAACTGAGCCGCCAATCCTGCTAGCTTGTGGACCTCGGTTTCCGCGATGCGCTGGCCAGACCGCCATTGGGCGAGGAGCGCGCCCGCTCGGAGCTGGATCTCCGAGTCGGCCCTGTCGCGCAGCTTGGCCATCTCGGCATCCAACGTCCCCGCCTCGGGCGCCGTGATCAAAACCGCACCGCAGAGCCGCTCGATAGCGGCGGCTAGCTCCGCGGCAGATACCGGCTTGTGCAGCACGAGAGCCGCGCCAAAGGCCGCTGCAGTCTGGGAGATCGTTTCATCTGTCGAGGCGGTGACCACGATCACGGGGGGGGCCGGCCCAGCGCGCACGCCCGGCATGCGGTGCAGCAACTCTTGCCCGCCCATTCCCGGCATGGACCAGTCGATAATCGCAAGATCGAATTGCTGGTCACAGTATAGCCGCCATGCCTCGAGCCCGTCCCCGGCGGCCTGCACCCGGTGACCGCTCCGGCGAAGTAAGGTGGCGAGCGCCTCGCGGACCAAGTCCACGTCCTCCGCCAGCAAAATGTCCAGCTGGCGCATCGGGGGAGGGATAGTGACGGCCTTCGCGATGGGCGGAGCGGGCATCTGGAAGGCAAACCGGGCGCCGCCTGCCGGACGATTTTCGGCCTTGAGCGAGCCGCCCAGGGTCTCCGCTATGCGGTGGGAAAGCGCCAGGCCAAGGCCGAGGCCGCGCCCGTCTCCAGCGTGCACGCCGCGCTCAAACGGTTCGAAGATCAGTCTGAGCTCCGCCTCGGTGAGACCAGGCCCGCTGTCGTCGACGAGGACGATAAGATCATCTTCGCCCGGTTCTGCGGAGAGGATGGTGGCGACCGAGACCTCTATGACCCCTTCACCGTACTTCAGGGCGTTGGACAGCAGGTTGCGCACGACCTGTCGCACTCGCCCGCCGTCGGCCAGGACCCAGGCCGGGAGCCCGTCTGCAACAGCAAGCTCCAGGCGTCCGCCGCGTTTTGCGGCCAAGGGCGCCAGGATCGCTACCTCCGACCTGACGAGGGCCGCCAGCGAGACCGGGGCGAGGATCAGACGGGCTTCGCCGCTCGCCATCACTCCGAAATCGGTGAGGTCGTCGACCACGGCGCGCAGGCTCCCGAAGACCTCACGCAGATGGTTCAGATCAAGCGCGGCCGGCTGGTCAGCTGCCAAGTCAAGCAGGCTCTGCATACCCTGCATCGGTGTGCGTAGCTCGTGGGCGATGTCGGCAAGAAAGCGTGACTTCGCGCGGCCTTCGCGTTCCGCCACACGAACCTGAGACTCCGCCTCGGCTAGACGCGATTCCAGCGGCGACAGCAGCCCGCCCTCTAGCCTCGCTGCGGCGCCCCACTCACGCCAGACGTTCTGCGCTTGAGTGTCATAGGTCTGGGCTAAGTCCGACCGGCCCGCCGCCCTCGCGGCGTCCGCCGCGCACTCGCAGGCCAGCCCTGCCTCCAGCGGGCCGGCCGTCGCCAACGCCGTGCGCACTGCGTTCGCATAGGCTACGAGACTGTCAGCCATCCGCCCGCGAGCGCGAAGCTCCTCGGCTTCCAAGACCAGCAGCTTTGACCGGTGGTCGACCGGGTTAAGCTCAGCAGCCGCCCTCACGAAGGCGATGTCCCGCCGCCGAGACCTCAGACCGGATTTGAGGCGCCCTAGCGTCTCGTGAAAGCGCCAGACGACTCCGCCCGGATGACTCTCATAGCCACGCCGCCTGCCGGCGAGTTGTCTAGCCAGGGAGCCGGCGCGGGCCCAGTCGCCCTGCAAACTGGCGATCTCCAGCATAAGTATCGGCGAGCCTTCAAGGGCGGGAAGCGTTGCTTTCGACAGATTGGCGAGCATTTCGCCGCCCGGTTCTAGCAAAGCATCGACCACCCCAATCTGCGCCAACATAGCCGCAATGATGTCGGCATCACCGATGCGCTGGGCTGCCCGCATCGTCTCCATGAGTTCCGCCTTCATGTCCGGCAGAAATCTGTGGGTCCGCCAGGCAATCAGCGCCTTATTCCGCGTGGTGATGGCAGAAGTTCCAAGGTCCCCTTCCAAAAGGGCCAAATCCTGCACCCGGCCACAGGTCTCCCGAAGTTCGGCGAGGGGCCGCTCCCAGATCTGCCCGAAATAGGTCGCGCGATAGAGGGTCGCCGCCTGAAAGACGCTATCCGCCGCTAACTGCTCAAGCGCCTGTTCGCCCAATCGCGCAGCACCGGCGAAGTCGCCGAACACGGAGCTCAAAAAGACATCGACAGAGCTCCAAAACGCCTGATCTCGTCGTCGCCGCACGACTCGGGTGGAGGACTGACAGGCGATGTAAACTGCGGTGGCGGGGTTGCGCTCGAAAGCCGCGACCGCCGCGGCATGCGCAGTCCTGGTCAGGCCGTCCATCGCCTCGTCATCCATCGCCTCGGTGGGCGCACGGCGACGGGCAATGCGCCACGCTCGAGAGGCTGCCACGAGTTGAAGTGTATTGACCTTATCCGGGGCGGACAGTCCATAATGAGCCAGAGCTGCCCTTGTGAAAGTCCATACCCGCTCTGGGTCGCCGGACGCTCGCAGCGCCTCGATGGCTTGTTCATTGTCTTCACCGCGTTCCGAATCCGTTCGGGCGCTGGCGACGAGCAATTTCGCGCGGGTCAGAACCTCGGCAGAATCCCGTCGCTCGGCAGCGGACAGCATCGCCTCGCGGACGATCAGGCGATCGGCGGTAGCATCGACAGGGTACGCGAGGGATCGCAGTTGAAAGGCGCATTCGGCGAAGCCACCGGCGGCGGCGGTATCGAGGCGCCGGCGCGCGTCGTGCGCTCCTTGCGCGAACCGGTCGCGCCATACCTCAGGGTCCACCGACTCCAATCCCCCAGCCTGACGCAGATGGAGCGCCGCGTAGGCGACGTGCGGCCAGTCGCCGGCGGCGCAGGCGACTAAGCGCTCGGCCATTCTGGCGGCGACATCTGCGGGCGCCCCGCCAAATTCGGCGAGAACCTCTTCGCGGATCCGGTCATGAGCAAAGGCGATTTTGGGGCCCACCCGTATGACCAGGCCGTGTTCGATCAACGGACGAAGCGCCGCCTCGAAGCGCGCCGACGCAAGACCAAGGCTGAGCCGCAGCCATCGGGCAGGGGCCTCCACGCCCCACACGGCGAGGGCCACGGCGAGTCGGCGTGTGGGGAGGCCAAAGTTTCTCGTCCCGCTGGCCGACCGCCGCGTCGCGCCCAACGCGACCGCGCCCAGCGTAGGATCGACCCGCCAGACACCGTTCTTCAGAGAAATCGCGTGGGATTGGGCGAGCGCCGCGGCCACTGCGCGAACGTCAAATGGCAAGTAGGGGCCAGTCTCCCCGAGCCATCTATGGACCAACTGTCCACGCTCGCCCAACAGGCTCACAAGCAGCGCTTCGCGGTCCGCAGGCACAAGCTCACCGACGACCAAGGTCCAGGCGCCGGTGTTTGAAGCGAGAACATGCGGCGCTTCGCCATCACGCTCGGTGACCACAAGCTTTAGGCGACCGTCGCGGTACTCCTCAAGGACGGCCGACAGTAGCGCGCGGGATTCTGGCGCGTTACGTCGCCAGTCGTCGATCAGGAGGATGATCGGCAGGTTGAACGCTTGCAGCCAGTTCACCAACTGCAACACCGCGTCGGTGAGGAGCGCAGTGCTTTCGCGCCTGCCTGTCGCCCCGATCACGAGACCTTTGGACGACGCGCTGGAGGGGCCGCCCAGGTCGCGCATACCGGCGCGGCGCAACACCTCTGCGGCAGGGCCAAGATCTCGCCTCAATCCCGCCAGTACCGTAGTTGGCTCGTAGAGACCATCAAGGGCGTGAGCCAGCGCCTGGGAGAGGGCTTGGAGGATAGGCTCGTAAGGCGATTGCGCATCGCTTTCGGCATATTTTCCGGCCCCTGTGAGCGCCCCTCGCGATCGGGCCTCGGCCAGAACCGCCTCGGCCAGAACCGTCTTTCCTGCCCCGCCGGGACCGCGCAAGATTATGAGATTGCAAGTGGGATCGTTGGTGACGACCGCAAGGCGCCTAAGCTCGTCCATGCGGCCGACGATCTTGAGGTCTGGCCGCAGCGTGACGTCCATTCCGCCTTTGCCCCCCCTTGCTCAGCGCCAGGGGCAAGTTACGCGCTGCGGCGTCATTGTCAGCCCAAATAGATGGCGGTTCCGCCAGCCAAGCCGCTCGTACATGGCCGCTCGGCCGACCCGTTGCGGACCGTCGGAGAGTCCGTGTGTGGACGCCGCCAGTATTGCAGCGGCTGGGGAACGAGGATGAGGGAATACCCATCGCGCGCCTGGAGGTCCCTCCCCGAACGGTGCAGATCTTGCTCCGGCGATGCTCGTTCTTCCGTCGGCCTGGCGATCCCGAGGCCGACCTGCAGACCTTCAGCGAAGACTGGGGGAAGAGGGTAGGTTGACGCGCCATCCGGATGGGGGCGCGCCTCCGGCTCACGCTTGATCTCCGCCTCTGCGTCTCAGGCGGACGCACAAACTTCGAGGGGAGTCTCGCAGAATGAGGGGTCGCCTTCCCGAGTTCTTGCCGGTCGCATAAGCGGCAGCGCCGCGAGCGCGGTCACGGCAGGGCGCGGCCCTGGTTGTCCGGGCCGGCTATCCACTCAGCCAGCTGGCGACCGCTCCTGGTGTCGATGAATGCGACCTTTTCGATGCGGGTCGCGAGCGCACAGTCCGGGATAGAATCCCCGACACCGCGGCTGCAAACGGTCATGCCGTCGCCTTCGACAACGCCCTCGAGCAATAGCCTCAGATTGGGCGCGATATCGGGAAGTTGAGCGGGCGTCGCGGCTATTGCTGAAGTGTACCAATTCCGTTCCGTGGAGACCCGCCGGTGGCCCCAGGCTTCCGAGGGCGCGGCCAATCCGATGCGGGGCGACGCCTTCGCCCTCTGCGTATCGTTCCCGTCGACCTGATCCGCCGAGCAACTTGGCGAACTTCCGTGGGGACGGGTGATCCAGAACACATCGATGGACTTGATCTGCCGCCACTCGGTGCCCGCCCAGATCTCCGGGAGCGCCTGAAGCCGTATCGCCTGATCGGCGGCGTCATACCACCACCGCGCCGAAGCGTTTGGTCGCGCCGGCAGGGACGCTCCACAACCCATGGGAACCTCGGCACGAAAGCGCCGGCCAACCATGGCGGCTTCAAGTCGAAGGCGATCGTCCGCAGAGGTCGACCCCATCAGCCTCACGAAAGTTACGAGGTCGCGACGCGTCAAGACCGCCGCCGGATCCGTGAGGTGGCGGCGCAGTTCCGCATTTCGACCCGGTATCGCCGGGGCAGCGGCGGCCAGCTCGTGGATCTGCGGCGGCACGCTGACCTCACGCCAGCGGAGCCAGGCGAAAAGTAGAGCAATCGCCACGATGCTGATAGCCAGCAGGCTGCCGATGGGCACGCCGCGCCTCGTGGTGGATTCGTCTCGCTGGGCCATGGCTCGGTCACTCCAACAAGGGGCCTGCAAGGACTGCGGGCGCACGTCAGGTTCCTGCAGCCATCGGCAAAGTTACCGCCCACGCGAAGGAAAGGCACGCGAGCGATGGGGGCGACTGGCGGCTGCGGCGCCACCTTGAACGGCGGCAGCCGCCGGGTTCAGAGAGCGACTGACGCAAAGTGCACGAGGCCGCCCCGGGGCGGCATTCGGCGTCCCGAAGGTGCCGCGAAAACTGTAAGTACAAGTATATGAGTGGTTTCGAGAACCGCAAGCGCTCCGCGCTACGATTACCTCGGAGGTAACATTCGGACCGATTGAAAGTTATTGAAATTGACCAAGAGGGGCCGGCATCGGAAAAACACGGGGGCGATTGAGTTGATAAACGAGGACCACCGCTCGGCGATTTGTCGAGTTCGCGGGCCCGTGGAGTTCCGCGCAGCCGAGCGGGGGAGATCATTTAGCTTGGCTTTGCCCATCGTCCGGACTTAACCGTCCCAGAGGACGCGCCCATGCTGGCGGTGTTGAGGTGAAGCCATGCTCAATCGGCCCTGGTTCTCCCCTGTCGATCTTGCGCCGGCCGCGCGCAGGGCCCGCTACATGTCCGCCATCCTGCTCGTACTGATCGCCCTGGGCCTTCGTTTCACGCTCACACCCTTCTGGGGTGCTCAGCACGCATTTACGGTCTTCTATCCCGCCGTTTTCCTGTCCGCCTACCTGGCAGGCACCCGCCCGGGCCTCGTAGCGACAGCGCTTTCCGCGGTCCTTGGATTTTGGGCGTTCGTCCCCCCAGCCTTTCAGGTCAAGCCGACGTCGGACGCCGTCGGTTACATGCTTTTCTTTGCATTTAACTGCACGGTCGCGGTGGTGCTGATCCATGGCCTCACCCAATCCCTGTTCAAGATTTCGCGCGAACAGCGTCGAGCTGAGACGGTGGCCCAAGGTCACGCCGATCTGTTCCGCGAGCTCAACGAACGGGTCAGCAACCACCTGCAGCTGGTGGGCGGACTGCTTGCGCTGCAGGGCGCGGGCGAATTGGAGCCCAAGCTCTCGGCCGCTTTGGCCAAGGCGTCCGAGACCTCCTTGTTCCTGGCTCGTGTGCATCGCGAAGTCTCCGGGCGTGAGGCCGAACTTGTCGAGTTCGCGCCGTTCGCGCAGGCGCTGGTCGCCGCGAAACTTGTCCAGCTAGGACAGCCGGTCGATCGGATGGTCGTCGAAAGTGACGAGCTTCTGCTCCCGCATGACCAGGCGACATCTTTGGGCGTGGCGCTCCTGGAGTGTTCCGGTCCGCTCTTGGCCGGCCGCAAGCCGGGCCGGCTCAGCGTTAGGTTTGAGTCGCGGCGGGACTCGGTTGTTATGCGGGTCACGGAAACCGGCGATGCCGCCGGCGAGATGATCCGGCTCGCCGACGCCTACCTGCTTCGCTCGGTGGTGCAGCAGGTCGGCGGTCGTCTCTCCCTGTCCGCCGATGCGAGCGGTCACTCTCTAGAGGTCGCGTTCACGATGACGCCGGCATCGCCAGCGCCGAATCTCCAATCGACCGTGCACTAGCCGCGCGCCTCGCGACCCAGGGCCGATGTCACGTCCGCGGTGGCCGCCGCCGTTGACCCGCGTCACGCGCCAGCTCAAGCCTCAGCCACATAGCAAGACGTTCGAGGGACGCCGACTTGGAACGGCCCGTCCGCGCCCGGAAGACGAGCTTCACGCCCGTCTCCACCGGAAACGGCAGGGCGATCAATTCCCCGTCGTCTAACCTCCCCTGAGCGAGGCTCAAGTCGGCGAGCGCGAGGCCCTCGCCGCGCGCAGCTGCGTCCAGGATGGACGCGGCATCCGCGAAGACCTTCAAATCGGGGCGCGCGCCGGGGAGATGGCGGTCGAGCCAGACTGACCAAGTCCCCGAGGGGTCGTCCAACAGAGTCTGCGCCCCGATGTCGGCCGGGGTCGCGAGGTCGCGAGCCTCGGCCCAGACCGGCGAGCAGATCGGCTGCGCGCTCAACTGACAGAGTACATCATCGGTCGGTCGGGGCTTGCGGGTGCCGAGCAGTTCCACGTCTTCCGTCCCGTCGCGGGCCTCAGCGGAGATGGTGACCTCCATGTCTGGCATAACCTCTGCGAGACGGCCCAGCCGGCTCGGAGCCCACAGCATCGCCCAGTCGTGGGGCATGCGCACCGACACCTTGCGCGCATCGTCGCGGCCGGAAATCTCATGAAGCAGCTCGGTCAGCTGCTGTGCGGCTGCGGAATAGCTCTGAGCCAGTTTGAGCGCAGCTTCGGAAGGCTGCATGGCGCCGCCGCGCCGCTCGAACAGCCGGGTCCCGACCTCCGCCTCAAGCCGGCGGATCGCCTGGCTGATGGCGCTGTGGGACACATGAAGTTCCTGGGCAGCCCAGGTGAAACTTCGGTGCCGGGTCGCGGCTTCGAGCGCGCGCAGAGCTGAAAAGGGAGGTGTCGGATCAGGCATGGCTCTGAATTCCCTTAAACCAATCCGGCGAGTCTGACGTAGCCTCGTTGACACGGTCGCCGGCGCGCTTCCGCGGCAGCGACCGCCCCATGAGCGCCGACTGCATCGTCGACTCCCAGAGCACGGGTCGCGACCGCAAGCCAACCCGCGCCCTCTCCCGTCCGGGATGATATAGCAACTTCAACTTACGAAGAACATGGGCGCGGGTCCGACCTAGCCGGACGGCGGGTCTCGGAACACTAGACGAGCACCGCGCCAGAGTTGAAACGGTCGCCCTTCAAGCGCCGCCAGGGCTCGCGCGATAGCGGTCGCATCGTCCGGGGCCAGGAATTCCTCCGTCGCCGGTTCCTCTGCGATCTGTTCGATCAGGCGGTAGCGCTGCCGCCAGGGGTTTGCCGCGGACATCGCGGCGATTGCGGAGCCGGCGCCGGGACGATGTTTCATGGTGCGGCCTCAGAAGGACTCGTTAACGCTGTCTGATTCGGGCGTCGCCGTAGTCGCAGGACCGCGCCCAGGCCGAAGAAGCCCAGAACCATGAGGCGCCACGGTGAGGGCTCCGGCAGCCGGCTCCCCGTAATCCTTCGGACGCAGCCGATCGAGGCGCCGGCGGCGACGCGTTCGGTGTTCGGTGGACATGGGACAGACCAGGAGGCCGCCATCCCACCGGACAGCACCCCGGCCGGTGACGGTTCGGCGGCGCGCAACCACCGCACCTCGACCGTGGACGCGGAGGCGCTCCCGTGCAGGAGGGCCAAGCACGCGCCGCCGCAGAGCACAAATCCCGTTCGCCCGTTCGCCATTGAAAGCGCGCGCTCCAACGCCTCATCACCCTTGCAGCATTGTGACTTCAACTTACAGTATGACCTGCGGCAATCACAAGGCGCCGGCGAAGCGCCTACGGCCCGTCAGGGTCGGTCTCGAAGGATCCCAGCGTGACGGGTGAAGAATGTCGGGCGGCGCGCGATGCGCTTCAATTGAGCTTCTACGACTTGGCGCGACTCGCTGGCCTAGCGGAAATAACCGTGAAGCGCTTCGAACTGGGCCGGACGACGCGGCCCGGGACGGTCATTGCGCTGCGAAAGGCGATCCGCCGCGCCGCCGAGGGGCGTGGACCGGTCCTCAATTGGGACGAGCGAAGAGGGGTCTAAGCTTCGCCGAAGACCTCGCGCTGACGCTTCTCGAGTTCGCGTGCGTAGCGCCGTGTCACATAGTTCTCCGCCAGCACCCCCAGGAGTTGGCCGGCGTCATCGACGACAGCCAACTCTTCGACGCCATGGGCGTCGAAGACCCGCATCACCTGCTCGATGTTCATGTCCGGCCTGAGGCTCACGTCGTGGCTTTGGCGCAGATCCGACACAGCCGCCTCTCTCTTGGCGCTATCTTCAAAAGCCTGGGCGGCGACCACCAGGCCCGCGTACCGGTCGGACTTATCCAGCAGGATGACGCGGGTCGCCGAACCCAGCGGAAACCGCCGCCGAAATTCCTCAATGGTCGCCCCCTCCGCAATGGTGGCGGTGTCCTGGCGCATCATCCGTCCTGCGGTAAGCGAGCGCGCCCAGCCGATATCGCGGGCGCTTCGGATAGTCTCGCCGCGGAGGTGAAGCCGCCAGGTCGAAAATGAGTAGCCGAAACGCTCCCGAACGACCGTGCTCGCTAAGAGCGCAGCCGCAAGCGTCGCGACCGCCACGCCGAAATCGCGAGTGGTCTCAAGCACCAGAAAGGACATCGTCATCGGTCCGCCGACGATGGCCGCGGCGAGCGCGCCCATGCCGACAAGGGCCCCGTTCGTGGCCGTGATCTCCGCGGGTAGGTTCAGGGCGAGCAGCCCGCGGGCGTAGAGCTGCCCCATCAGCGACCCCAGGAAGAGGGACGCGAAGAACAGGCCGCCCCGGAAGCCGAAGGCAAGCGAGATGATTGAGGCGGCGGCCTTCAGGACCAGGATCGAGGCCAGGGCCATCACCGTGACGTCCACCAGGTCCGCATGCAGCGCCCCGTGCCCTGAGGACAGGGTCTGCGGCGAGCCTAAGGCAAGCGCCGCCAGCAGGACGCCGCCGATCGCCGGACGGGTCATCGCGGGCAGGGGCGCACGGCGCATCCACCGCTCAATCAGAGCCACGGCCTGCATCATGGCCACTCCGAACAGCGCACAGAGCAGCCCCAGTGCGGCGTACAGGAGATAGGCGAGCGCGTCAGGCGCAGGCTGCGCCTGCACGGTGATCGAATACGGAAGGCCGCCCATCGCCTTGGCCGACAGGACGCCGGCCAGGCACGCTGCCGCGACGGGGGCGAGCGCTGCCGGCGTATAGGCGCCGATGACGATCTCGAAGGCGTAGAACGCCCCGGTCAGGGGGGCGCCGAACGCCGCGCCGATGGCCGCCCCGGCGCCAGCGCCGACCAGGACGCGCAGGTCTGCCCGCCGCAGCCTGAGCTGGGCGCCCGCCGCAGAGGCGATGACGCCGCCGGCCTGCGCATAGGCGGCTTCGAGGCCGACCGAGGCGCCGAAGCCGTTCGACAGCACGGTCTGGAGGCAGACGATCGCGCTCTCCGCCAAGCCGAGGCGGCCGCCATGCAGGGCGTTGGCTTCGACCACATCCACTAGCGGCTGCGACCGTCGTCGGCGCAGAACCTCCGCCAGCACGCCCAGGATGAGGCCGCCGGCTGGCAGCCAGAACAGCACCTCCCAATGGGGACCGCTGGAGCTGAGACGCTCGCCCGCCGCGACGCCGTAGAAAGCGGTCTGAAGCGCATGGGCCAAGCGGCCCTGTAGCGTCGTCGCTCCCCCGGCAGCAGCGCCGACGAGTATGGCAAAGGCGATTAGCCACAGCTCGCTCGAGCGCAGACGTTGGCGAAGCGCCAGCGCCAGGCGCTCGAGTCGCCGTCGTGCGAGTTGGCTTCCGCCCTGGGCGGACGTTGGCGCGGGCTCAGGTCGCACAGTCGGCCTCGTCCCACCATTGCGGCGCAGGAGCGCCTGCGCGCGGAGCGACCAACGGCATGTCCGCCCGCCAGATGTGCGGCGCGGGGCTCAAGGGCGGGGACGAAGTCAACTGGATATGCACTGAAACCACAACTTACAGCAGGAAATGTTGGACGGCGACGGTCTGCAGCAGAATACCTGCGCTGTTGAGGTCATGCGCTTGGCGGTCAGGCCCTGGACACATTGTCAATTCAAGTTACAGTACTACTGCGAAGGGTCTCTCCTTCAACGGCCAGGTTCCGATCTGGTCTCCCGGGGAGCCCCCGGCGTTTGCGCCGCCGGGGGCTTTCCCTGAGGCCAGCGCTCCGGCTCGTTGGCGGATTCACTACCCTCAAGACGCAGAGCTGAGCTGACAGTCTAAAATCCAATCCTTGAGCGACATTGGAGGCCAATATGCAGAGGCCAAGTGAGGCAGGTGTCCCGTTCGAGATTTGGGCCCTGATCGTTGTCGTGGCCAGTTGCGTGGGTGCGATCGTGGCGCGCGTGATTAGGTGGGGCGTCTGATCCGCAGAAGGATAGCTGGCGTCGCTCCACCTCAACCCGTCAGGCGGCCCCCTAGGTCGTATCGACATTCAGCGCAGCCAGATCATGGCGGCTGCGAGGTGGTTGTCTGCGGCGGTCCGCCCAGGATCACCCGCCTTGCCCGGCAACAGTGGCGCGACCCGCTCCCACTGCACCTGACTCAATTCATAGCGCTTGGCTG
>JAYUBY010000113.1:0-2098 GCA_043740635.1 Alphaproteobacteria bacterium | reverse complement strand
TGTTCGAGGTGGGGCAGATCTAGCAGGGCCCAGTCGGGCTCGGCCGCGACCAGCGACAAGAGGAATTTCCGCTCCGCCGGATCGAGACCGTGCTGAAGGTCATCGATCAGGCGAGCTCGCACGGCGACCAGTTCGCCCAGGTCGACGGGCTCGACCGTCATGCCCTCGAAATTGTGGTCGTAGTCGAATTGGAGGTCCTTGAGCGACGGGAACAGGACCTCGTGTACGGGACGATTGTGGCTGGCCAGATAAACGACGAAGGCCCGGCGAATGCCGGTCGTGACGCCTTCATGGGCGTAGAGCTGCAGGACGTCGAACAGGTCGCGAGGATGTTGGCGGTCCATCGCGGCGACAAGCTTGCCGCCATACATATCTTCCAACGAGACTACTGGGATCTCGAGGTCGGCCAGCAGCGTCTCGCGGGCAGTCGGAGTCAACGACGCCTGGCGAACGGGAAAGACGGTGCCCCGCATGACGAAGTTGACCTCGATCTTGACCTCGACTGGACCGCGGCGGGCGAACAGCTTGGTCTCGCCGGCGTCGGGGGCGGACGTGGTGCGGGTCTGAAACCCACGCGCCTTTAGCCGGTCGGCGGATTGCCTAAGGGCGCCGGCGATCCGTTGGAGCGCCTCAGCGCGAGGTGGCAGATAGTCGGGAAACACTAGATCGAGGTCGACGGACAGGCGCGGCATGTCCCGGACAAAAAGGTTGATCGCCGTGCCGCCCTTGAGCGCGAAGGTGTCGTCGGCGAAGACGAAGGGCGCGGCCTGGGTCAGCAATCGCGCGGTGTCGAGGTAGGCCTGGTTCACCGCTTGAGCACCAGCAGGCCCTCCTTGGATTGGGAAACCCAGGGCCGATCGCTGCCGGCCGGAAGGTCCGCGGCGGCGAGTGTCCGCGCCCAGGGCATGGAGAGTTCATGACCGAGCTGGAGGCAGAGACGGACTGTCTTCACGCTGGTGCAGCACTTGAGCAGATCGCGCAGGACGACGGCGCGGAGGCTGTAGCTACTCTCGACCAGTTCGCGCGCCTCGGCGAGCGGCTGCCGGACGCCGACCTCGCTGAGCACCTCCAGCAGCGCCCGCTCCGGCGCCGACACATTCGGCGCGCCGGCGCGCCGCTCGAAAGGGCCGGCCTGGAGCAGCGCCGCCGGTGTCTCGTCGAACAGGCGCTTGCGGTGATAGTCCGCGGGAAACCGCTCGGTGAACCACTCGGGTAAACGGCCGGCAGCCCAACCGTAGAGCTGCAAGACCGGACGCTGTTCGAGGTAATGGCGCACGCCATACCAGTCGAGCGCGGTCTTGCCGCCGACATGAAGGCCCGCCAGCCGGCGTTGCAGGACGACGAGACTGGGATGCAGCTCCAAGGTCTCGGCGGGCTTGCCGTAGACGCCGCGCGCGAGGCGGCGGAGCCAGCCTGACCGCACATAGTGGACCGCCAAGTCGGCCGATATGCCCAGCGCCGCCAGATCCTCGGACGTGAGTGGCGTTCCCGGGGGGAGCCCCGTGTAGAGGCGATTTAGTTTGGAGCGTTCCATCGTAGTCATACTACGACAATATGCACTTTCTCAAGTTAACCGCAAATTTCGATCGAGCGCGGTAATCGTAGGTGGGCTACGATAATCTAGACTTTTCCAAATCGGTTCGCCAGATCGGCAGAGATCGATGAAGGCGCGTCTCCGGCTGGTTTCGGGGATTCTTCTCGTTCCGGAATCGGTGGGCCTTGCCCCGATCCCGGAAGGAATGGCGTCCCCGGCGTGACTCGAACACGCGACCCCAGGTTTCATCCCACTTCGACTTTCGCCGCCGCCTTCCGGCGTTCGTGGTCTGGACTATCCCTTCACCGTGCCCCGGATTGCTCCGGGATTTAGGCGCCGCCCGTCTAGTCTCTACACCTTCCCGTCTCCGGGCTTGGCTCGGGATTGGCATGGCGCGAACGCCGAAGCTTTCCCCGACTTTGAGCGGATTCACTGAGACGTTTCCGATCCCAGTGCCCAATTGGCTAGGAAACCTGTGCTCTATCCGGCTGAGCTACGGAGACCGGCCGCCTTACTAGCCGAATGGCGCTGCGGTTTCCAGACCGCACAGCCGGAATAGGCGCC
>JAYUBY010000112.1:0-2159 GCA_043740635.1 Alphaproteobacteria bacterium | reverse complement strand
TAGAAGGGCGAGCCGGCGGAGGTGCGCAGTAACGCAACCGCGTCGCCCCAATGGTTACCGGTTGGCTTGCCCGCGGGATGGGTGTGGAAAGGCGCTAAGCCCGCGAAATTGCGCGAGCTGATCGCAGCTGGGCGTGCGCGGTATCTGAAGTTGCCGGGGAACTGCGCCCAGAACGAGGACTCTAGCGCTAGGTCTTCTCGTGCCGCCACCAAGCCGGTTTCGGCCAAGAGCGCACGCGCCTTGGACATATGGTCCGCAAGTTTGGCAGGCGTGGCGCCATAGACCAGCAGGGAGGCCTGATGGTCGCCCATCACAAAGCGGTTCGACATCAAGTCGTCCAGGGCTTCGTCGAGCTCAGTGATCTGGGAGCTCGCGCGATCCCGAGCGCTTAGCATCTGGTTTTGCTTGCGACCCATCACGGTGAGGGCGGCGGCCTTGGAGAGGAAGCTGAAGGATTGACTGGCGACGAACGAGAACCGCGCCGAAAGGAGTCCATCCCAGAGGCCAGGCCGGGTCACGGCAGGGTAGTCTTTCACCCCGAACATGGCGGCGTACTGCGACTCTGCGGCCTCACGGATCTCCAGAGCCTCGCGGCCAAAGATCACTCGCGCCGTGTAGGCTGCTTCGCCGAGGTGACCGCGCACCAGAGGGGCGCGCTCCGAGCGTCCAGTGAGGATCAGCCGCAGCATTTCCAGGGGCTGAGAGAACCAAAGTCCCTGGTGTTCATAGAGGCCAAGCGCGCTGGGTGCGTAGCGTCCCAGGTACTGCAGGAGGTCTCGTCCGGCCTCCTCCAGGCGGTGGATCCCTTCGGCGTCCGCCGGACTTTCGGTACCTGCCCCAAGACCCAGGCGTTTGAGGACGGAGTCCGCTCGGTCGGAAGAGTTTCGCCCCCTGTGCAGGACGAGTGTCACATAGAGCTCGTTGAGGAACATCCTCTGGTGAGCCATCTGAGCGCGGTAGGCTTGGTCGAGCCCGCCTGCGAAGTCGGAGCGAAACTGGCCGGCGGGAATGCCATCGTCGGCGCGCCGCACGAGGTGATGCCAGACGGCCAAGTTGTCCGAGGCAAGGTTGCGCCAAGCGCCATTGAGCTTGCGGTGAGCGTCGTTGAGGTCACGGACGTCGGCGGTCTCGAAGCTCGCGCCGTCGAGGCGAAAACACATCATCAGGGCGCCGCTATCGAGCTTGACGATCCGGTCGGTGAGATGCCGCGCGTATGGCAAGGTCACTGCGGCCGTCAGCTCGCGAGCCCGGTGCGACGGGAGTACTTGCGATGACGCTGGCTTAGCCACGGAACGCGGTCCCGTGTTTGCGGCCTAAGGGAAGGGGTGTTGAGGAGCTTCCGCCCCAAAGGGCGGCATTGCGGGCGCGGGCCTTGGTGTTGAGATAAGCCCAAAGCAGCCGAAAGGCGTTAGGGTCCGAGCGACAAATTGCGCTGAACACCAGATGCAGCACAGGAGCGATTAATAGGCAGAGCAGGGAATGGGCGGCGAGAAAGACCGTCGCCGAAGAGATCACGTTGACGCCCATGGCCTCCATAGGGACACCCAGGACCATCGCCGGCCGTGTACACGCCAGGAACAGGGTATCTTCAGCTAGGCGTTCTTGAGCTTCGCGCGACATCGATCAGCCGCCCATCCCGCCGCCGGTGATCAAGTCGACGATGGTCGCCGCGCCGAAGATCACGATGATCCCGACCACCACGGTGCTCGCGCGGCGAAGATCGACGTGGCCAAACATCCAGCTGACGCCGGTAATGATGATCGCCACCACGGCCAGGCCGCGGATGACGTTGTTGTTGAGAATGTCGATGACGTTTTGGATGAACGTCCCGATGTTGCTGGTCGCACCTGTAGCGGCGAGCGCGGGGCTCGCTGCGGCCGTGGCGAAGAGGCCGGCAAGCACTAGGGTCGAGGTGGCTCTGATGGCGCGGTGCGAGGTCAACGGTGTGCTCCTTCAGTTTGATTGAGGATTGATGGGGAAGTCGTGAGACGTGGCGGTCGCAAACACATCCCAGGTGGCCGGCGCGGTCTGCGCGAACTCGGGTGGTCTCCACCTAGGTCGAGGCGAGGCAGGGCTGGCAGAGGCCTCGACGCGTGCGACGTAGCCATTTTCGAAGCCGCGGCTTGGGGTGCCCGTATTGTAAAGTGAAAGGGCAGATC
>JAYUBY010000111.1:0-1814 GCA_043740635.1 Alphaproteobacteria bacterium | reverse complement strand
TCGACGTGCAAAGCGGCACGCTGAGCATCACCAATCCCGAAACCATCGCCGCCAATTCAGTGCACCTGGGGGCGACAGGGGTGTTGCTGGTCTCGGCCGACCCGCAGACCAATAAGGACCGCAATACGCTCATCGAGACCAGCGGGGCGTCGAAGTTCGACTCCGGCGGCCAGATCGGCCTGTCCTTGCAAAGCCTGCAGGTGGAAGATCACACTTACCACATTCTCAAGACCGTCGGAACGGGCACGCTCCAGACCGGGACCTTTGGCACGGCGTCTCTTGAAGGCGCGCCCTATCTGTACACGGCGACGGCGACCGCCAATGGCGCGCTGGGAACGATTGACCTGACGGTGCAAAGGCGGACAGCCGCCCAACTGGCCTTTAACAGCGCGGAGACCGTCGCTTACAACGAGGTGTTCAACGCCCTGCTCAAGGACACTTCCATCCAGAAGGCTTTCCTGGCGCAGACGACCCGTTCCGGGCTCATTGCTGTCTACGACCAGTTGCTGCCGGACTCGGGCCAAGGCGTGTTCGACACCATCGACCAGACGGCCGAGGCCATCTCGAACCTGACGGGCACCCAGCCTGACGCCGGCGCCCGGGTCGCCGGCACCAGCCTCTGGCTTCAAGAGGTCAACGAGCGTGTCCACCGTCGCAGCGGCGACACGCTGGGATCGCAGAGCCAGTTGTTCGGCCTGGTTGGCGGCTACGAGCACATGGGGGCCGGAGGCGGCGCCCTCGGCGCGACGTTCTCCTACCTCAATTTGCAGGACCGCGACTCGGCGTCGGCGGTGAACGAGCATACCGTGGCCTCGCTGCTCGAGGGCGGAATCTACTATCGCCGCGCGATCGGCGGGCTGCGACTGTCCGCGCGCGGTGGCGCCGGCTACGCCTTTTTCAGCGGCAACCGCTACTTCATCTCGCCGGGCGTCTCGCGCCATGCCACCTCCACCTGGGGCGCCGCGTTCGCCGACGCGCACTTCGGGGCCGCCTACGAAGTGCGTTTCGGGCGGTTCTATGCGCGCCCTGAGCTGTCAGCCGACTACCTCTACCTGAGGGAGGGAGCGCACACCGAGGCGGGAGGCGGAGACGGCTTCGACCTGAACATCGCCTCGCGCGCCAGCCACCGATTCTCGGGCGCCGCCATCGTAACAGTCGGTGCGCAGTTCGGCCGCGATGCGTGGTTCCGACCTGAGCTGCGAGCAGGCTACCGGTCGATCTTTGCCGGCCAGATGGGCGATACCACGGCGCAGTTCTCCAGCTCGACCACGCCGTTCACGCTTGGCGGCGCGAAGGACAGTGGCGGCTGGCTGACAGTCGGCTTCTCGTTGAAGGGGGGCACGAGCCTCTCCTACGTCGCCTTCGAAGGCGACGCGGACTTCCGCGACGGCGAGCAGCGCTACGACATCCGCTTCGCCGGCCGTTCGATGTTCTAGAGGCTGTCTCGCCTCGATTGAGTCATCAAAACCGGCAGAACGGGCGCGCTTCTTTCGGCTGCGAGCACGATATCCATCGCTGTAAGATTTCCTATGGTCGCATCGCTCTAAAATCTATTTATCCTATGGGATTAAAGGATTTCAGTGCGCCAATAGCGGCATGTGCCGGTTGAGGGGTGTCTTGGATGTCCAACAGTAGGATTTGGCCTTCGCGCGGCGCTCATTGGCGGCGCAGCCCTGACGCTTCTCGCGTGGGCCTCTCAAAGCGTCGCGGCCACGGCGAGCGCTGAGGATCAGGAGGTGCGCATTGCGCGCCTTGAGGCCGCTGTTGCAGCCCTGCAGGCACAGGCGCAAGACCAGGCCACGCTCAAGCGCCAG
>JAYUBY010000110.1:0-3934 GCA_043740635.1 Alphaproteobacteria bacterium | reverse complement strand
TCGCAGAACGAGTTGGGACAGTGCCTTCACCGGCGTCCTGGCACAGGCCCGAGCGGGTTCGCGCGGGCCTAAGTCGTTTTAGCGGACTTACGCGTACGGGCTCTCTTTAAGAGGGTTCGGGTTGGTCTTTGAAATGGTCGAGATCACGCGGACGGTTCGTCGTCTGTAGGGAAACGAAAAGAGCGATATGGATCGTCAGAACATCCGCATCCGCCTCAAGGCGTTCGACCACCGCGTGCTGGATCATTCCACGCGCGAGATCGTCAACACCGCGAAGCGTACCGGCGCCACCGTGCGCGGGCCCATCCCGCTGCCGACGCGCATCGAGAAATTCACCGTCAACCGTTCGCCGCACATCGACAAGAAGTCGCGCGAGCAGTTTGAAATCCGCACGCACAAGCGCGTGCTCGATATCGTCGACCCCACCCCGCAGACCGTGGACGCGCTCATGAAGCTCGACCTGTCCGCCGGCGTGGACGTCGAGATCAAGCTCTAAGGGGATTGGTCCGATGCGAACCGGCGTAATCGCCAAAAAGCTGGGCATGGCGCGCTTCTTCGATGAAGCGGGAACCCATGTGCCGGTGACCGTGCTCAGCCTCGAGGGCTGTCAGGTCATCGCCCAGCGCACCCAGGACAAGGACGGCTACGTGGCCCTCCAGCTCGGTGCGGGCGCCAAGAAGCCCAAGAACACCTCCAAGGCCATGCGCGGCCACTTCGGCAAGGCCGAGGTCGAGCCCAAGCGCACCCTGGCGGAGTTCCGCGTAACCGAGGGCAACCTCATCGACGTCGGCGCGGAATTCACCGCCGACCATTACCTCCCCGGCCAGAAGATCGACGTCACCGGTACGACGGTCGGCAAGGGCTTCCAGGGGGCAATGAAGCGCTGGAACTTCGGCGGAATGCGCGCGACCCACGGGGTCTCCGTCTCCCACCGGGCCCACGGCTCGACCGGCCAGCGACAGGACCCCGGCAAGACCTTCGCGGGCAAGCACATGGCCGGCCACCTCGGCGTCGAGACCGTCACCACCCTCAACCTCACCGTCTGGCGCGTCGACGTCGAGCGCGGCCTGATCCTGGTCAAGGGCGCTGTCCCCGGCACCGAGGGCAGCTTCGTGAAGATCCGCGATGCGGTGAAGATCGCCGCGCCGAAGGACGTCCCGACCCCGGGTGCGTTCCGCAAGGCCGGTGAAGAGGCCGCCGCACCCGCCGCCGAGGAAGAGACCCCGGTCGTGGAAGCCGCTGCCGAAGCCCCAGTCGCTGAAGAGCCTGCGGTGACCACGGCGGCGGCCTCGGAGTCCGAAGCGGCTCCGGCGGAAGCCACCGAAACTGAGGCCGCCACTTCTGCAGATGCTGGCGCTGACGAAGCGCCGGAAGCTGGGGACCAAGCCTGATGAAACTCGACGTCCTCAAACTGGATGGCGGCAAGGGCGGCTCGATCGAGCTGTCCGACGAAATCTTCGGTATCGAAGAGATCCGCGGCGACATCCTGCAGCGCATGGTCACCTGGCAACTCGCCAAGCGCCGCGCCGGCACCCACAAGATCCAGGTCCGCAACGAAGTCTCGCGGACCTCGAAGAAGATGTACAAGCAGAAGGGCACCGGCGGCGCCCGTCACGGCTCGCGCCGGGCGGCCCAGTTCGTCGGCGGCGCCAAGGCCCACGGCCCGGTCGTCCGCTCCCATGCTTTCGACCTGCCCAAGAAGGTCCGCGCGCTCGCCCTGCGTCACGCGCTGTCCTCCAAGGCCAAGGACGGCTCGCTGATCGTCGTCGACAACGTCACCCTGAAGGACGCCAAGACCGCCGGTCTTCGCGACCAGCTGGTGGCCATGGGCGTCACCCACGCCCTGGTGATCGCCGGCGCCGAGGTCGACAAGAACTTCGGCCTGGCCGCGCGCAACATTCCCAACGTGGACGTGCTGCCGAACGCCGGCCTGAACGTCTATGACGTGCTGCGCCGCCGCACCCTGGTCCTGACCAGGGACGCGGTGGAAGCCATTCAGGCCCGCTTCCAAGAGAAGGAGGCTGCGTGATGGCCGAGCAACCGACCGCGCGCCACTACGACACCATCCTGTCGCCGGTGATCACCGAAAAGGCCACGCTGCTCTCCGAGCACAACAAGGTGGTCTTCCGGGTGGCCGCTGACGCGACCAAGGACGAGATCGCCCACGCCGTCGAGGCGCTGTTCAAGGTGAACGTGACCAAGGTCAACACCCTGAACGTGAAGGGCAAGACCAAGCGGTTCCGCGGCATCAAGGGCCGTCGATCCGATGTGAAAAAAGCTGTCGTGACCCTGGCCGAAGGCCAGTCGATCGACATCACGACGGGGCTCTGATCCGATGGCCTTGAAGCAATATAATCCGACGTCGCCGGGCCGCCGCCAACTGGTGCTGGTGGACAAGTCCGAGCTGCACAAGGGTCGCCCGGAAAAGTCCCTCGTCGAGGGACTGACCAAGTCCGGCGGTCGTGGCGGCGGTGGCCGCATCGCCGTCCGCTTCCGTGGCGGCGGCGCCAAGCGCCTCTATCGCAAGATCGACTTCAAGCGTCGCAAGATCGACGTGGTCGGTGTTGTCGAGCGCCTGGAGTACGACCCCAATCGCACGGCGTTCATCGCCCTGATCAAATATGCCGACGACGAGCTGGCCTACATCCTGGCTCCGCAGCGGCTGAAGGTCGGCGACCAGGTGATCTCGGCCGAGAAGGCCGACGTGAAGCCCGGTAACGCCATGCCGCTGCGCGGCATGCCGATCGGTACGATCATCCACAACGTCGAGCTGAAGCCCATGAAGGGCGGCCAGGTCGCCCGCTCCGCCGGGACCTACGCCCAGCTCGTCGGCCGCGACGCCGGCTATGCCCAGATCCGCCTGAACTCGGGCGAACTGCGCATGGTCCCGGACAGCTGCATGGCCACGGTGGGCGCGGTGTCGAACCCCGACCACATGAACGAGGTCATGGGCAAGGCCGGCCGTAATCGCTGGAAGGGCAAACGCCCGCACGTTCGCGGCGTCGCCATGAACCCGGTCGATCACCCGCACGGCGGCGGCGAAGGCAAGACCTCCGGCGGCCGTCACCCGGTCACCCCGTGGGGCGTCCCGACCAAGGGCCACAAGACCCGCACCAACAAGACGACGGACAAGTTCATTATCCGGTCGCGTCATGCACGGAAGGCTCGCTAGGACATGACCCGCTCTGTCTGGAAAGGTCCGTTTGTCGACGGATACCTGCTCAAGAAGGCCGAAGCCGTCCAAGGCTCGGGCCGCAAGGACGTGATCAAGACCTGGTCGCGCCGCTCGACGATCATGCCGCAGTTCGTGGGTCTCACTTTCGGCGTGCACAACGGCCAGAAGCACGTCCCCGTGCATGTGTCGGAAGACATGGTCGGCATGAAGCTGGGCGAGTTCGCGCCCACCCGCTTCTTCCCCGGCCACGCCGCCGACAAGAAGGCCAAAAGGAAGTAGCCATGTCGCAGACCAAGAAAGTCCGCCGGCAGTCTGGCATCGAAGCGATGTGCAAGGTGCGCACCCTGCGCACCAGCGCGCGCAAGCTGAACCTCGTCGCGCAATCGATCCGCGGCCTGAAGGTGCAGCGTGCGCTGAACGAACTCGAGTTCAGCCACAAGCGCATCGCCAGCGACGTCCGCAAGGCGCTCTATTCGGCGATCTCCAACGCCGAGAACAACCACAACCTCGACATCGACTCCCTGGTCGTCGCCGAGGCCTATGTGGGCAAGAACCTGGTGATGAAGCGTTTCTCCGCCCGCGCTCGCGGTCGGGCCTCGCGCATCGAAAAGCCGTTCAGCGAGATCACCATCGTGGTCCGCGAACTGGGTGAGGCCGCCTGATGGGTCAGAAAATCAATCCAATCGGGCTGCGGCTCGGCATCAACCGTACCTGGGACAGCCGTTGGTTCGCCGACGGCGCCGAGTACGGCAAGCTTCT
>JAYUBY010000109.1:0-4814 GCA_043740635.1 Alphaproteobacteria bacterium | reverse complement strand
GAACGTCTTGCCGCAGGACGCCACCGCCTGGATCAATTACCGCATAGCACCCGGCGACAGCTCGGCCATGGTGATGGCTCGGGCGAAGGTCGCGGTGGGCACCTTGCCGGTGACGCTGTCATGGGGTCCGACGATTGCCGAGCCATCGCCCGTTTCGTCCACTAGCTCCGACGGCTGGAAGGTCCTGAGCGCGGTGGCGGGCCAAGTGACCGGCGCGCCTGTCGCCCCCAACCTCGTCACCGCCGGTACTGACAGCCGCAACCTCCAGCCCGTGGCCAACGACGTCTATCGCTTCCAGCCGATGGAGTTTGCCCTGAAGGACGTGGAGATGATCCACGGAACCAACGAGCACCTCACGCTGAAAAACCTGGAGCTGTGCGTGCAGTTCTACGCGCGCCTTATCGCCACCGCCGCCGGCTAGCAAGTCTCTGCTGCGAGCTGGCCGCGGACGCTGAGCGGGGCGAATTGAGCGTGATACTCGGTCGCCGTCATCTTTACGATACGCTTGAATAGGCTGCGAAAAAGGGAAACGTCGTCGTATCCAACCTCGCTACGAATCGACTGAATCGGTTGTCGTTGCCTTCGAGCATGGCCTTCGCAGCTCAATCAGTAGCGCCAGCAAATAGGCTGCAGGTCGCGCAACCTGGCAAGAGAAGACGGGTCTCGGAAGATAACGATACTGACATCGAACATGGGCGATTGCGCCATCGGCGCGTCGCGTTCAAAAGCCGCCGTCGGACGGATTCCGCGCGCGCCCCCTTGCGGATGCCGCTCCGCCGACGCACGTTCCGGGCAAGTTGAATTCACGAGGACTTCTATGCGCGAGATCTACACGAGCTGGCTGGACGACGAAGACGGTGAAGACGAGGACAAGGGCCGCCAGCCCGACATGCCACTCACCTCCGGCCCGGTGCAGAACGCGCTCTTTAGGTCGCGCACCGTCCTGGTGTTCGGCGAGATCGACATGCGCCTTGCCGAACGGGTCACCGCCCAGATCACCGCCTATGCGGCCGAGAACGACAAGCCGATCCGGATCATCATCAACTCGCCTGGCGGCCACGTCGAAAGCGGCGACACCATCCATGACATGATCCGCTTTTGCGGCGTCGAGGTGAAAGTGATCGGCACCGGCTGGGTGGCCAGTGCCGGCGCGCACATCTTCCTGGGCGCCAAGAAGGAAAATCGCCTCTGCTTGCCGAACACCCGTTTCCTGCTGCACCAGCCGGCCGGCGGCATGCGCGGCCAAGCCTCTGACATCCAGATAGAGGCCGAGCAAATCATCAAGATGCGCGATCGCGTGAATCGAATGATCGCCAAGGAGACGGGTCAGACCTTCGAAAGGATCGTCAAGGACACCCAGCGGAATTTCTGGATGAGCGCCGAAGAAGCTGTGGAATACGGTCTGGTCGCGCGGATCATCAACAATACCACTGAGGTCTAATCCCTGTGGCGAAGCCGTGGTGGCAGGGCGCAGTCCTCTATCACGTCTACGTCCGCAGCTTCTTTGACAGCGACGGCGACGGCCACGGCGACTTGCCGGGCGTCGAGGCCAAGCTCGACTACATCAAGAGCCTCGGCGTCCACGGGATATGGCTGTCGCCGATCCACCCCTCGCCCAACCGGGACTGGGGCTATGATGTCGCGGATTTTGACGGTGTGCAGGCCGACTACGGCACAACTGAGGATTTCCAGCACCTGCTGGACGTCGCTCACACCAAGGGTCTGAGGATCGTCCTCGACGAGGTGCTGAGCCATACTTCGGACGAGCATGCCTGGTTTGTCGAGAGTCTGACCGGCGGCAAAGACGGCCCGAAGGCCGACTGGTACGTCTGGGCCGATCCGAGCGAGGACGGCACGGCTCCCAACAACTGGCTCTCGGTGTTCGGCGGCCCAGCCTGGGCCTACCAGCCAGCGCGACGGCAGCACTACCACCACAAGTTCCTCCGCCAGCAGCCAAAGCTGAACTGGCGCAGCCCCGGCGCGCGGGAGGCCGCGCTTTCGGTCCTCGACACTTGGCTAGCCAAGGGCGTCGATGGCTTCCGCTTGGATGTGGCCGGCACATTCCTCCACGACAATGCTCTAGGCGACAATCCACCGGTGCCGATCGCTGAACGCACCCGATACGACTGGTCCCACGCCAGCAACCTGCAACGGCATCTCTTTGACTCAAACCTCCCCGAGAATGTTGAGGCGCTCGAAGTCATCCGAAACCGCGTCGAAGCGCACGGCGACCGTTTCGTGTTCGGTGAGTTCTCCGAAGAAGAGGAACGCTGCGGCGCCTACCTGTCGCCGACCGAGGGCCTTCACTCCTCCTACACGTTCGTCCTGCTGCTCGCCCGGAAGCTCACGCCAAAGTTCATCCAGGAGCACTACGCGACCCTGTCGGCTTATCCAGCGCACTGGCCGACGATTAGCTTTTCCAACCACGACGTACCGCGCACGGTCAGCCGGTTCGGTGGCGAGAACGCTTCGCCCGACCTGGCCAAGTTGATGTTCGCACTGTTGCTGAGCCTAAAGGGCACGACGCTGATATATCAGGGCGAAGAGCTTGGCCTCCCCCAAGCGAGCCTCACACGAGATCAGTTGCGCGACCCGGTCGGCGACCTCTATTGGCCCTATTCCGGCGGCCGCGACGGCTCGCGCACGCCCATGCCCTGGACGCCCGGCCCGGCCCTGGGCTTCACGGAAGGAACGCCCTGGCTGCCTGCGGCCGCAGAGCACAAGGACCTGACCGTGGCGGCGCAGGAGGCCGACCCAGACTCCAACCTCGCCTTCGCCCGCGAGATGGTTGCCTTCCGCAAGGCCTCCCCTGCCATGACCTTGGGGGGCGTGGAGTTCCTAGATGTCGCTGAACCCGTCCTCGCCTTCGTCCGGCGCGAAGGCGACGAGGCTATCGCCTGTGTCTTTAACCTCAGTGCCGAACCGAGGTTCGCGAACGTCCCAGAACTTGAGGGCTCGATCCTGCTCGAGGTTCGCGCCGGCGACGCCGAACTTCGTGGCGGCTCCATAGGTCTGTCGGCCCATGCCGCGGTGTTCCTGCGGCTCTAGCGGCCAGACTTTAGATTGAAGAGCACGAGGTTGTCAGTCACGGGATCGGCGTCCTTCTACTTCTCACCCTCGTGCCGCCCGACGCCAGTGTTGCAATAGCGCGAAAGGCGGGCGGGATCGCTGTTTGGCCGGTCGGCGGTGGTGCAAATCTTGCCGTTCTCGATCGCCCAGGCGCCGTGCACTTCGCCGTCCGAGCCCGTCTCTCGATAGGTGTGGTCCGGCGCGAAATATCGCTTTGCGCTCCACTGCCCGGCCGGGTTGTCGATTTCGAGCGTGCCGGCGAAAAAGTCGCGCATCGCCGCTGCCTCGTCTGCCGGCGCGGCCCCTTGAGCCCAGGCGCGGCCGACGAGCAATAGAGCCGTCAACGCCCCAACTGCGATCCTGACCATGTCCGACCCTTAAGTGGCAGGCGCAAAATAACCCAGGCGGCACCAAGGCCTGATCAAATTCGCCCTGACGTCTGCATTCGCGGCGACGAAACCCGCAAGGCTTCCGCCAGCGCCCGACCCAGCCTAGAACCGACGATATGGCCGAGGGCGACACGAAACCCGCGAAGACGGAGGCGAAGTTCGGCCAGGGGTTCCTGACCGACACTTGGTACTTCGCCGCGCTCTCCAGCGACCTCAAGCCCGGCAAGCTCTCTCGGCTTGAGCTGCTGGGCGAGCCGGTCCTGCTCGGCCGCTCGGCCGCAGGAAAGCTCATTGCACTGCGCGATATCTGCCCACACCGCGCGGCCCCACTATCGGCCGGCAGGTTCCATCGCGAGGCCTCAGGGGCCGAGACGGTCGAGTGTCCCTATCACGGCTGGCGGTTCGGGGCGGACGGCGCCTGCACGGCCATCCCATCATTGGTCGCCGACCAGGAAATGGATGTCAGCCGCATCCGCGTCCGCCGATATGCGATCGCCGAGAGCCAGGACCTGGTTTTCGTTTGGGTCGGCTCCGGCCATCGCGTCGATGGAGAGCCCAATGAGGCGCCGCCGACGTTTCCGGGCATTGTCGGCGGCGGGCCAAAGCTCGTCGACCGGATGGATTTCGACGCCCACATCGACCACGCCGTGGTCGGCCTCATGGACCCGGCCCATGGGCCTTACGTTCATCAGCAATGGTGGTGGCGCTCCAAGTCGAGCCAACATGAGAAGGCCAAACGCTTCGAACCGCGCGACCAGGGCTTCGCCATGGTCCGCCACGAACCATCCAAGAACAGTCGCGCCTACGCGATCCTGGGCGGCGAGCCATTGACCGAAATCACGTTCCGAATTCCAGGAATGCGCTGGGAGCACGTGACCGTCGGCAAGCGCCAAGTCTTATCGCTGACCTGTCTCACACCTGTGAACGATAAGACCACCCGGATCACTCAGATCGTCTGGTCCGACCACCCGGCCTTCTTCTTCCTGAAGCCGTTTATCGCCGCGGGCGCACGCGTATTCCTCCGCCAGGATGGCGACATGGTGAACCTGCAAAACCAGGGTCTGAAGTACGATCCGTCGCTGCTGTGGATCGACGACGCCGACCGCCAAGCCAAGTGGTACCAGCAGCTCAAGCGTGAATGGATCGCGAGTCGCCGCGAGGACCGCGCCTTCGTCAATCCGGTCGAGGCCGCGACGCTGCGCTGGCGCAGCTAGCCGACGAGGCGCTAGGGTCGAGCCCATGGCTACCTTCATCACCGACGCTGTCACCATCGCCTTCGACGACATCAGTCCCGCGGGCGGGGCCGAGCGGACCATCGTCCTCATTCACGGCTTCGCCTCTAACCGCGTCGAGGGC
>JAYUBY010000108.1:0-18003 GCA_043740635.1 Alphaproteobacteria bacterium | reverse complement strand
GTGGAGCGACGGGCGGATCGGGACCATGGGGCTCTCCTATGCGGCCCATACCCAAGGCGCACTCGCCTGCCTGAACCCGCCTGGACTGAAGGCGATGTTCCTCGATTGCGGCGGCTTTTCCAACGCCTACCAGGACGGCATCCGCCAGGGCGGCGCCTTCGAGCTGAAGCAGGTGACTTGGGCCTATAACCTTGGCCTGGAGAGCCCCGAGGCGCAGAAGAATCCGCGCCTGATGGCGGCGCTGAAGGGCGTTGATCTGAAAGCCTGGTTCACCTCCATGCCGTGGAAACCGGGGCACACGCCGCTGTCGCTGATCCCGGATTACGAAGCGTACGTCCTAGACCAGTGGCGTCACGGCAATTTCGACGCCTATTGGAAGCAGGTCGGCATCTACGCCGAGGGGTTCTATGGCCAGTATTCCGACGCGGCCATGGTGCACATGTCCGGCTGGTACGACGCCTATTCGCGCTCGACCAGTGACAACTATGTGGCGCTGTCGAAGCACAAGAAAGGACCTGTTCGGCTCATCATGGGGCCTTGGACCCATGGCGCCCGCTCGACGACCTATTCAGGGGATATCGAATTCGGGCCCGGCTCGACGCTGGATGCGTTAGGTCATGCCGATTACGACGCCCAGCGATTGGCTTGGTTCGATCGACATCTGAAGGGCTCGGTCGCACCTGAACCCGATCCAGCGGTGCGAATTTTCGTGATGGGCGGAGGCTCCGGACGCAAGACGCCCGAAGGCCGGCTTATGCATGGCGGCGTTTGGCGTAGCGAGGCCGCTTGGCCGATCGCCGACGCTCAGGTCAGTCTCTACCACTTGCACGGCGACGGTCTGCTTTCTCCGAACAACCCGTTGGACACGGCCGAGCCGACAAGCTTCGATTTCGATCCTAACCATCCGGTCCCAAGTATCGGCGGAACGATCACTTCGGGCGAGCCGCTGATGCGCGGCGGCGGCTTCGATCAGCGGGAAGGGCCCACGGTCTACGGTTCACGCCAGCCCTACCTACCGCTGGAGGCGCGCCCCGACGTCCTGGTCTTCCAGACGCTGCCGCTGAAAGAAGACGTTGAGATCACCGGCGCCATTGAGGCCAATCTGTGGATCGCCTCGGACGCGCCGGATACCGACTTCACCATCAAGCTGATCGACGTCTACCCACCCAGCGAAGACTATCCCGAGGGTTACGCGCTCAACCTGACTGACGGAATCCTCCGGTGCCGCTACCGCGACAGCTGGGAGAAACCCGCGATGATGACGCCGGGCCAGAGCTATCCGATCAAGATTGCGGCCTTTCCGACTTCAAACCTGTTCAAGGCCGGCCATCGGATCCGCATCGATGTCTCGTCCAGCAACTTCCCGCACTTTGACGTCAATCCGAACACCGGCGCTTCGGAGGGAGCAGGCCTGACCCGTCGGGTGGCTCGCAATACGGTCTTCGTCGACTCCGGGAGGCCAAGCCACGTCCTGCTGCCGGTGATCCCCCGGCGAGGTTAGAGCGTGTTGCGATCGTGGATCATGACCCGACTGGGTGCTAGCCCCGCCGCGATCCCGCCACGGAGATGTCCCTAAGACGTGCCAAGGGCGTCTCCTTCGGCGCGGGTTCGGGCGCCGCCCGCCTGGGCGTCAGCGGTGAGCCGGTCGATTTGCCCGCGGATGTGGGCGGCCTCAGCGGCGGTGTTGGCGAGCGCGATGGCGCGGTCGAATGCTTGCTTCGCCTCGGCGTCGCGGCCGAGCTCGAGCAGGAACGCGCCTTTGGCCCCGAAGAAATAGAAATAGCCCCCCAACGCGTCCGCCAGCGGTTCGACCATCGCCAGGGCCTCGGCCGGGCCTCGCGACCTGCTAACCGCAACGGCGCGGTTGAGCGTCACGACGGGCGATGGCTGCAGATGTTCGAGGCCGGCGTATAGCGCGTCGATCTGGCTCCAATCGGTGTCCTCGAACCGCACCGCGCGAGCGTGCACGGCGGCTATGGCGGCCTGCACCTGATAGGGTCCGGGACGGCGATGTCGCATCGCCTTGTCGATCAGGGCGAGCCCCTCGGCGATCATGTCTCGGTTCCAGAGAGAACGGATCTGGTATTCCAGAAGGATGATGGCTCCGTCGGGGGTGAACCGGGCGCTGCACCGCGCGTGCTGCAGCAGGAGTAGGGCCGTCAAACCCATGATCTCGGGCTCGGTCTGGAACAGCCGCAGCAACAAACGTGAGAGCCGGATGGCTTCTTCGCTGAGCCTCGCGCGAGCCTCGGAGGCGTCCGCGCCCGCTGAGTAGCCCTCGTTGAAGACTAGGTAGACCATCGCTGCGACCACCCCGATCCGCTCAGCGCGTTCCACCGGCCCTGGCGCCTCGAAGGGGATTTCAGCCTTGGCGATGCGGGCCTTGGCGCGGGTGATCCTCTGTTCCATGGCCGCTTCGCCGACAAGGAAGGCGCGCGCGATCTGCTTGACCGACAGGCCGGAAACAATCCGCAGGGCCAGCGCGATCTGCTGGGTCGCCGGCAGGTCCGGGTAGCAACAGATGAACATCAGTCGCAGGATGTCGTCGCGGTAATGGGCCCCATCCAACCGCTCAGCCATCGGAGTCTCGACGTCATCGACATCGGATATGGCGTCTTCCGGCGGCAGCTCAGTTAGCCGGGATTTTCGCCGCACGTCGTCGAGTGCCGCGTTGCGTCCGACCATGATCAGCCACGACGCTGCGTCGCGGGGCGGACCCTTCTGTGGCCAAGTCTTGAGCGCCCTGAGGCAGGCCTCGTGATAGGCCTCCTCAGCAGTGTCGAGATCACGGAAATAGCGTAGCAGGGCGCCGACCGCCTGGGGCCGCGCCGACGTTAGCGCTGCATCGATCCAGGCGAGATCGCTCATCCCGCAGCCTCAACGATTTCGGCGGGAAGCACGCCTGGCAGGAAAAGCTTCAACGGCCGGATTTCATAGGCGCCGCCCGGGTTGGCCGCGCCAAGCTCGCGTGCGGTTTCCAGCGCCTCGTCGAGATTTTCGAAGTCGATGACGTAGAAGCCCAGAAGCTGCTCCTTGGTCTCGGCGAATGGCCCGTCAATCACCATCGGCGGATCGCTTTTGCGTAGGGTCGTAGCTGCGGACGTTGGCATCAGGCGAAGCGAGGGGCCGAGCTTTCCCTGGGCGGCCAGCTTGGCTTGCACCACGCCAAGCTTGGCCACAACCGCGTCGTCTTCAGCCTTCGACCAGGAGAAGACCATCTCTTCGGAATTGTAGCAGAGCAAGGCGTAGAGCATGGAGCAGGGTTCCTGGGCCAAACTTAGGACGCCACAGCCTATCTGCCTCCGACAGGGCGCTGCAAAATTACTTCGGCGGTGCGCTCAGGCCCTTGGGCGGATTCAAACCCAGCGCACTTACCGGCGCAAGGACGGCGCGTTCGATGATCTCAGCCATGTCCGCAGCGTCGATCCGGTCGAGGTTTCGCAGCCACCAAGTGAGGAGGTTGAGGATCGCCGATACAAGGTGGAACAGCATCACGTCGTCGAACGGACCATCGAGCTTGCGCTTTCGCGTCGCGGCCATGGTGATCATGGTCTGGCGCAGCATTTCCGCTCGGACCGTCTCGCCTGATCCGCCAGCCAGCAGGGCCTTATAGATCGCCAGGTGCTCCAGGACGAAGTCGCACATCGACTTGGCCGCCGCCGCTCGGTCGTGCTGCTGCAGCAACGGTGCGACCCGCTGGAGGAACTCCCGGATCAGCCGGTCGGCCACGTCGGCCAGAAGCGCGTCCTTGTCCGGGTAGTGGCGGAAAAAGGTCGCGTAGCCCACGCCTGCCCGCGCTGCGATCGCGCGCACTGTGATCGCATCGAGCGGGCTCTCCTCCGCCAGCGACATCATCGCGTCGTGCAACGCCTCGCGGGTGCGAACCACGCGGGCGTCCGAAACCATTGACTTTTGGAGGGTAGAATCCACTATGATCCACTGTATATCGTAACTGGGGCCGAATATGGCCGAGGCGCGTCCATACGGCAACCTGACCGAGAGCGTCAGGGCCGTGCGAAAAGGACCGGGGAGACTGTCAGATGAAGACTTCCGCAAAAGCAACCGTAGTGGGCCTGACAACCTTGGCCGCGGCCCTGGGTGCGCTGGCGCTCGGCGGGGTTTCACATGGGGTCAGCAAGGCCAGCGCCGAGCCGACCAAAGTCGAGGGGCCGGCGCGGGTCGACGACTTCATGCTGGCAGACCAGAACCTGCTCGCCCGACAGCTCTATCGGATGAGCGACGACCAGGCCGTGGTCCTTCTGACCTTCGCCAGTGGCGACAAGCAGATCCACGCCGACGCCAAGGCGCTAATGGCGCTAAAAGCCGCCTATCCCAAGGGCGTCGACATGCTGGCCGTCGATAGCCGCATCGGCGACCGGCGCGATCCGGTGGTCGCCGATGCAAAGGCTGCCGGCCTCGATATGCCGATCCTCTTCGACTACGAACAGCTGGTCGGCGAGGAGCTGGGCGTGACCCGCGCCGCCGAGGTTATCGTCATCGATCCGCGCAGCTGGACCATCGCTTATCGGGGACCCGTGGACGGCGCCAAACAGGCGCTAGATGCCCTGGTCGCCGGCCAGAAGGTCGCCCTCACCAGCCGCGAGCCCACTGGTGAACTGATCGCATTCCCGGACCGGGCCAAGGCCAAGACCTTCGCGAACATCTCCTACACCCACACCATCGCCCCGATCATCGAGGCCAAGTGCGCTACCTGCCACCAGCCGGGCGGGATCGGCCCGATGCCGTTGAACAATTACACGCAGATCAAGGGCTTCTCGCCGATGATCCGCGAGGTGATCCGGACGCACCGGATGCCGCCCTATCTGGCTGACGAAACCGTCGGCGCGTTCCAGGACGACGACCGCCTGACGCCGGAGCAGATGAAGACCCTGGTGCACTGGATCGATGCCGGCTCGCCACGCGGCGCCGGCGAAGACCCGTTGGTCAAGATCAAGTTCCAGGCCCCTGACTGGCCGCTCGGGAAGCCCGACGTGGTCCTCAATGTGCCCGAGGTGAAGGTCCCGGCGAGTGGCATTCTGGACTACCAGCACCCGGTCGTGGCCAACGCTATGGCTGAAGGTCGCTGGATGAAGGCTACGACCTTCCGCGTCTCCGATCGCCAGGTGGTGCATCATATTCTGACCGGCGTGGTGCCGGCCGACTATACCGGTAATACGGCGTCGGAGAGTTCCTGGGGCGCGTCACTGGGCGGCTACGGTCCAGGCCGCGGCTCGAACATTCAGCCCGCGGACACCGGCGTCTGGGTGCCTGCCTCTGGTGGCATAGGCTTCCAGAACCACTACACGCCCTACGGCCGCGAAACGACCGAGAAGACCCAGATGGGCATCTACTTCTATCCGAAGGGCGAAGAGCCGAAGTACGTCCTGCGGACCTTCGGCATCTTCGATTTCTCGATCGAGATCCCGCCAAACGAGGAATTCCACCCGGAGACCTCGTATATCGAGTTCCCGAAGGACGCGATCCTCTACGGCATCACCCCGCACGCCCACCGGCGCGGCGGCTCGACCCAAGTCTCGATCCTCTATCCGAACGGCAAGACGGAGATGCTGCTGGCCCTGCCGCGCTATGATTTCAACTGGCAGTACGAGTACTTCCTTAAGACGCCGCTGAAGGTGCCGGCGGGCTCGAAGATCGTCGCCAAGTGGACCTACGACAACTCAGCCCGCAACCCGGGCAACGCGGACCATAACAAGACGGTCTACTGGGGTGAGCAGACCTCAGAAGAGATGATGGCTACCTATCTCCACTACCGTTGGGTCGACGAGACGGTGAAGCACCAGACGCCGGAGTACGAAAAACTGCTCCTGGCCAATCTGATGATGGGCGTCCTGGACGACAACATGGACGGCAAGATCGAAAAGTCTGAGCTGAAGGGCGGCCCGCAAAGCCCGGCCCGTATGCTGAAGCAGTATTTCGACCTGATCGACACGAACCACGACGGAGCGCTCGACGCACAAGAGCTTGCTGCAGCCTCTAAGCTGTTGCCGCGTCGCGGTCCGGCGCCCAAAGCAGCCGCCACGCCAGCGCCGGCTGCGACACCGGCTGCTCAGCCTGCGGCGGCGACCCCGACGGCGGGTGGTCGCTAAGCCGAAAGGCCTGACCGCGTCTGAGTGGGTTCGACCAGGCCCGCCGAGCACGTGAGCGTCTAGCCTCACGCGCTCGGCTGCGGCATAGGTGTCATCTGCATACCTGAATCACGAAGAACAAAAAAACGGCTGCGGGGGAAATGAAAGTGTCGACTGTTCGCACCTGGCTCTTTGGGGCTGCGCTCGCGGCCGCCTCGGCCCTCTCGCTTGCCGCCCACGCTCAGGACGCCTCGAGCGGATCCGGCATCTACGACACCCGCTGCAAAGGGTGCCACGATGGCGGAAATCCGCGCGCACCAAGCCGTGCCGACCTGGCGCAGCGTGCTCCGTACGACATCGTCCAATCCCTGACCAACGGCATCATGAAGCCAATGGCGCAGGGCCTTTCCGATGACGACAAACAGGCGGTCGCAGTCTTTTTAACGTCAGCCCAGACCCAGGCTTCCGCCGCGCCACCCGCGCGGCCAACTGGCCAGGAAATGCCGCAGGTCGCCATCAAGGGTGGCGTCGTCGGAACCGATCCCAAGTGCGCCAGCAATCCACCGATTCAAGCCGGGGCCAGCGACTGGACCAGCATGGGCGTCGATGAGGCCTCCACGCGCTTCCAACGCCATCCCGGTCTATCCGCAGCTGACGTGCCGAAGCTTAAGGTGAAATGGGCCTTCTCCATGACCGGCGGCGGCCAACCGGCGGTGGTCGGCGACTGGCTGTGGGTCACGAACCGGTCGGGCAAACTCTATGCGCTCGACACCAAGACGGGCTGCGTCCACTGGTCGGTAGACGACCTGGTCTCTCGGACCACGCCGATGATCAGCAAATCATCCATCTCACCGAGCGGCTGGGCGACGTTCGTCAGCCAGAGCGACCGCATTGTGCGCGCCTTCGACGCTCAAACTGGTAAGGAAATCTGGCGCACCGGCGAGCTCGAAAAACATCCGGTATCCGTGCTCACTGGCTCGCCGGTTGTGGCGGGCGATCGCCTGATCGTGCCGATCTCCTCGATCGAGGAGGCCGCCGCAATGAGCAAGGCCTACAGCTGCTGCACCTTCCGCGGCTCTGTGACGGCGCTGGATCTCAAAACCGGAAAACAGCTTTGGAACACGTCGATGATCGACGGGCCGATGAAGACGATCCGCGACAAGGATAGTGGCGGCAAGGTTCAGGGTCCGGCGGGCGCCGCGGTTTGGGCGGCTCCAACGGTCGATAAGAAGCGCGGCCTCGTCTACGTCGTGACCGGCGACAGCTACACCGACGTCGACACCAACGGCGACGACGCGATCGTGGCCCTCGATCTGAAGACCGGCGCCATCAAGTGGCGCCGCCAGGTGACCGAGCACGACAACTTCGTCATGGGCTGTGGCCCCGCTTCGCAATCGGGCAACTGCCCGACGCCGATGGGTCCGGACTACGACTTCGGCGCGACGCCGGTTTTGATGACCGTCGCGGGCGGCAAACAGGTGCTCGTGGCGGGCCAGAAGTCGGGCATCGTCTACGGCCTGAACCCCGACACCGGTGCGCTGATCTGGAAGACCATCGTGGGCATGGGCTCGGCCTTGGGCGGGGTGGAGTGGGGCATCGGGGCCGACGACAAGCTGGTCTACGTGCCGATTTCGGATCTGGTTTATCTGTTCAACCCGAAACCTGACGCGCCGAAGGGCAAGGCCGGCCTCTACGCGCTGGATCCGGCGAGCGGGAAGATCGTCTGGTCGGCGCCGGCGCCTGACGCGCCTTGCGTCTACGCGAGCGACAAGGGCCGACCCAGCCGCTGTGTCAAGGCTCAGCCAGCCGCGCCGGCGGTGATCCCGGGCCTGGTCTTCGAGGGCGGCATGGACGGCTGGTTCCGCGCTTATGACAGCAAGACCGGCAAGATTGTCTGGGAGGACTCCACGACCTCGCGGACCTACAGCACGGTCAACGGCATTAAGAGCCAGCCCGGCGGCGGCATCGACGGAATGGGCCCGACCATTGCCGGCGGCATGGTATTCATCACCAGCGGCAACAATGGCGCGGCCCGCATAGGCTCCAATGGCGTCAACGTTCTGCTGGCCTACTCGGTGGACGGCAAGTAGGCGGCGCGGCCGGTGCGATCGAGGCGCTCAATGTCTGTGGTGCCGCGCTTTGCCGTGGCGCTCACGGGGTTGGGCTTCTTGATGTTGGCGGCGTCCGCCGGCTTCGCTCAGCCGCCGGCTCGGCCGACGCCCAAGCCGGACTACGTTGTCCCGCCTGAGAACTCGGCTGGGCTCTACCCGGTCAGCGGCGAGCCAATATTCAAGGCTAAATGCGCTGGCTGCCACGAGCCTGCACTCGGTCGCGCGCCCACCCGCGAGCTGCTGGCCGGCCGCTCACCGGAAGAGGTCTATGACGCGCTCACAATTGGCGCGATGCGGACCATGGCCGAGGGCATGACGCCGGCCGAGATCTACGGCGTCGTTCGCTTCATCACCGGGAAGTCTCCGGTGCCCCAGACAGCACAGGGGCCCGACCCGAATCTCTGCAAGACCAACGGCCCGCTGCAGCCGAATGGGCCGCAGTGGAACGGCTGGGGCCGCGACCTGGTCAATAGCCGCTATCAACCTAAGCCGGGCTTCTCTGCCGCCGATATCCCGAAGCTGAAGGTCAAATGGGCGTTCAGCTATCCGGGCACCAAGAACACTGAGCCGCTGGTGTTTGGCGACCGGCTGTTCGTCGCCAGCATGGGCGGCAAAGTCTATTCGCTCGATGCCAAAACAGGCTGCGTCCATTGGCGCTTCGACTATCGGGGTGGCGGTCGCGCCTCGATGAGTCTCGGCAAGCTCGCATCCGCGCCCAGCGGCTGGGCGCTCTACTTCGGCGACGACCGCATGTACGTCCACGCCTTCGATGCGGGCTCGGGCAAAGAACTCTGGAGCGTCCACGTCTCCGAACACAAGGTTGGGCGTATCACCGGTTCGCCGGCGCTTTACAACGGCGTTCTCTACGTGCCGCTGTCGGCCTCCGAGGAGTCCCAGGGCAACGTCGGAGCCTATGGATGCTGCACCTTCATTGGCACGGTCGTGGCCGTCGATGCGAAGCGGGGCAAGATCCTCTGGACACAGTCTATATTGGGCGAGACGCCGCATCCGACCCGAAAGAACGCTGCCGGCACCCAGATGTTCGGGCCGGCGGGTGGGGCGATCTGGTCTGCCCCTACGGTCGACGCCAAGCGCGGACTGCTCTTCGTGGCAAGCGGCGATAGCTACACTGAGATTGATCACCCCACCTCGGACGCCGTGATCGCCATGGACCTGAAGACCGGCAAAATCCGCTGGGTGAATCAGGTGTTGGCCCACGACAATTTCATGTCCGGGACGATCAATGGGCCGCTGGGCCAGCGCGGCCCGGACTACGACTTCGGCTCCTCTCCCCATCTGATAACGCTGGCCACGGGCCAGTCGCTGCTGATCACCGGCAACAAGTCCTCGATCGTCTATGCGATGGACCCGGATACGGGGAAGATCGTCTGGCAGTCGGCAAGGCTTGGCAGCGGTGGCGCAGGTGGCGGAGTCGAATGGGGCTCGGCCACGGACGGGCGGATCGTCTACGCGCCGCTGGCCGATAATCCGGCGCGAGGGCGTCCCGGCCTGGCTGCGTTGAGCGCCATGGATGGCAAGACGCTCTGGCAGATCGACGCGCCCAAGGTCCTTGCCTGCAACGTCCCGTCAGGTCGTTGCCTGCCCGGGTATTCCCAGGCCGGCACGGCGATCCCCGGAGCCATTTTCGCCGGCGCTCTCGATGGTCACCTGCGGGCCTACGCGGCCGACGACGGCAAGCTGATTTGGGACTTCGACACCACGACACCGGTCGACACCGTCAACGGGTTCAAGGCCGCGCCCGGGGGGACGCTGGACATGGGCGGCGCAAGCATCGCTGGCGGCATGGTCTTTATTCATTCCGGCTATGGCGGGAGCGCCGGGGCCAACAACCTGCTGTTGGCCTTTTCAGTTGACGGCCGCTAGCGGGTTGACGCTCGAGTGGCGCGCCCGCACACCGCCACCGTGACGCCGAGCGCAACCCACCTCTCCCACCACCGCAACGGCCTGGGCATCGTTCTTCGGGTGTCCGCCATGTTCTGCGTGGCCGGGTTGTCGGCGATCGTGAAATGGGCCGGTCACCGCGGCGTGCCCGTCTTCGAAATCATCTTCTTCCGGAACGCCTTCGCGTTCGTTCCGCTAGGCCTCTATATCTGGCGGACGACAACGTTTTCCGTGCTCAAGACGCAGCGCCCCCTGGGGCATTTGCACCGCTCTGCCGTCGGCCTCATGGGAATGGTCTGCGGGTTCTCGGCCCTGCAGCACCTTGCCTTGACCCAGGCCACGGCCTTCACCTTCGCAGCGCCACTGTTCATGACCGCACTCTCGGCCATCATGCTGCGCGAGTTCGTCGGATGGCATCGCTGGGGTGCGGTCGTCGTGGGCTTCATCGGCGTCCTGATCATGGTGCGTCCCGAGCCAGGGCAGATGAACCTCGTCGGCGTGTCATTTGCACTCGCCGCCGCGCTCGGCAGTGCGCTTGCCATGGTGCAGATCCGTCAGATCGCGGTTACCGAAAAGGGCCCGACTATCGTCTTCTACTTCACCCTTGCCGGAACTCTGGTCGGCCTGTTGGGTTCGATGGTCCACTGGGTGACCCCCGACCCCCGGACCCTCGCCATACTGATCATCGGCGGCCTGATAGGGGGCGTCGGCCAGCTGTTTCTCACGGAAGCCATTCGGGTCGCGCCCGTCGGCGTCGTGGCGCCCTTCGACTATACCCAGCTCATCTGGGCCACGATCCTTGGGTTCCTGATCTGGGGTGAGCTGCCGCATATGGCGACGCTTGCCGGTGCGGCTGTCGTGGCGGCGAGCGGCATCTATATTCTCCATCGCGAACTGCTCCGGTTCCGCCGAGCGAGCGCGCCTGCAGACGCGGCGTAAGCATCGCGTTGACAGCCGCCGGCCGTGGGAGGAGTCTCGCGACGAACGCCGGTACGCGGCCCTAGCCCCACCGGCCTCGCAGGGAGCGATCCAGATGAACCGGATGATTCTAGGCGTGGCAGCTTTGGCGGCGGCCTTGGCAGGAACCCAGGCGCGAGCGTCGGTGACGGTGATCGGTGGAGGTCTCGCTGAGGCCTGCTCGAGGGCCGCACTTTCAGGCAAGGCCAAAATCCGTTTTGAGGAGCCCTGCACCGAAGCGCTCGACAAGGAGATGCTCAATAGCCGCGATCGGGCAGGTACATTCGTCAATCGCGGCGTGCTCAAGATGCGGCGCATGGATTGGATCGGTGCGACTAAGGATTTCGACGAAGCCGCCCGCATTAAGCCGGACCTGGGCGAGGCCTACGTCAATCGTGGCGCGGTCTCGATTGGCCAACATCGCTACGCCGACAGCCTTCCCGACCTGAACAAAGGCTTGGCGCTTGGCGTGGAAGAGCCAGCCAAAGTCTATTTCAATCGCGCACTGGCCTATGAGGGTCTGGACGACGCCAAATCCGCCTACTTCGACTACCAGAAGGCCGTCGAGCTCAGCCCCGATTGGGAGGCGCCAAAGAATGAGCTCGTCCGCTTCCACGTGGAGCGGAAAGAGTAGGGCGCAACGAAATCCCCATGCGTGTGATCGCCGTTCTGATCGTCTTGGCGGGCGGTGGTCCAGCCGCAGCTCAGCCCTACCTCGGCCTGGCGTTGGCGCGCGACGCCCAGGCTGCGGAAGACGCACTAGCCGCCCGGAACCGTGGCGTCGCGCTCACCAATGAGTGGGCGGTCCTGGAGGCGCGGCTGCAATTCGATCAAGCGCTAGCCGGCCTCCAGGCAGCGTCGATCAACCCGCCGGCGATCGTCATCCTGCCTTCCAACCTTGACCGGCCGACACCGACCGCCAGCAGTTTCGCCTCAATCCCGGATGAAGCGCTTGCCAAGTCCAACGCCGCGGTTCGCGCCGCCGCCGCCAATTATCGCTAACCCGTCGGGAACGGCTTGCTGAGGTAACGCGAGCCCTTCTCGCCGAACCGCCAGAGGGTATCGACCGCCTTGGTAATTCCTATGCGCGGCCCCGCCATCACCTCGGTGGGAGGACCCGGAGTCAGTGCGAAAGGCGGCGCATCGATGCGCAGGCCGTTGTGTTCTCGTTTCACACCCATGGCCTGGCAGAGCCGTCCGGGGCCGGCGCAGAGCCGTCGCGGGTCGTCGAGACCGCGCCGCACGATTATCAGGTCCAGGCCTTCTGTCGGCTCGATCGCTCGGATCAGCACGGCGCTAGCGGGGCCAGCGCACACTAGGTTCATGCACCAGTGGATGCCGTAAGACCGATAGACGTAGATGTACCCCGCAGGGCCAAACATCACCGCGTTCCGCTCCGTCGGCCCCGAAAAGCTGTGCGAGGCGGGATCCTCGTGGTCGTAGGCCTCAGTCTCAACAATGCGCCCGCCGACGCCGTCCACCGTCAGCGACCAGCCGATCAGCATCGGCGCAGCCGCAGCGGAATGTGACGAGAACAGCTCAGCTTGACGACGCAGGGCATCGGGGCGCGAAATAGGGCCAATCATAAGGGAGGATTTCGCATGCCGTACGTCGAGGGCCAAACCATCCACGACGCAGACAGCCATGTCATGGAACTGCCGGGCACGATCAATCCCTACATCGATCCCAAGTTTCGCGAGCGGTTTGTGGAGCTGGCCGGCGCCAAGGCGATCCTTCCGGAGTGGTCTTCCAAGATCCAAGCCATGCAGGATGATGCGGTGTTCCGCGCCGGAGACGAGGCGAACCTGCTGTTGCGCAAGAACTACCAGGCCCTGGGCGCCTTCCGATCGGCGGACCGACCCAAGGCGCTCGACCATTTCGGATTCGCAAGCCAGCTGGTCTTCACCACCGCCTGTCTCTCTAACTTCGGTCTTGAGCAGATGGGCGAGATCGAGCTCGCTCTGGAAACCGCGCGCGCCCACAATCGGATGATGACCGAGTTCTGTTCGGTGGATCGCCGGCTCCTCGCCACTGCCTATATCCCTCTGGTGGACCGGGCGCGGGCGCCGGAGATCGCGCGGGAGGCCATCGCTATGGGGGCAAAGGCTCTGGTCATCGCCTCGCGTCATCCGCCGGGTTTCTCGCCCAGCCACGTCGAACTCGACCCACTCTGGGCGCTCGCCCAGGAGGCGGGTCTGCCGATCCTTTTCCACGTGGGCGGCGAGGAGAAGATGGCCAAGGACTATCTGGAAAATGGTCTGCCGTTCGTGAAGGACTTCCACGGTGGCGATGAGAACTTCACCTCGCTAACGTTCATGACCATTCCGTTGAGCCTCTGGCAGACGCTGTCGGCGCTGGTCATCGATGGCGTCTTCGACCGCTTCCCACGGCTGAAGTGGGGCGCAATCGAACTGGGCGCCTCATGGCTTCCCAGCTTGATGCGGTTCCTGGATTCAGGCGTCGCGGCGTTCGGTAAAGAGGAGCGGCTGCAGAAGCTCTCTGGCAAGCCCAGCGAAATCCTGCGCCGCCAGTTCCGCGCCACGCCCTATCCGCACGAGGACACCAAGTGGATCATCGAGAACTCGGGCCATGAGATGTGTTTGTTCTCGTCGGATTTTCCGCACGTGGAAGGCGGGCGCAATCCTCTGAAGCGGTTCAACGACAGCCTGGCCGACGTGTCAGATGGAGCCAAGCGCGCCTTCTTCCGCGACAACTTCATCGATTTGATGGGCCGCGGTCTCGACCCGGCCCTGCACGACCTGCCTGTGCTTCAGGCGGCTTGAAACCGCTGACGGCGAACCGTTGGGGCGGCCATCGCGCGGGTGATGGATTCCATCAGTTCCGGGATCTGGATCGGCTTAGAGCTGTGTTCAGTGAAGCCTATGCCCAGGTAGCGTCGACGTCCGCCCGAGGTGACGTCAGCGGTGAGCGCAACCACCGGCACGCCGCGGCTAGAGCCGTCGAAACCGCGCTGTTGCTGCAGCGCCTCGATGCCGGTCATGCCGGGCATCTGGATATCCAGGAGAACGAGATCGAAGGGACGCTCGGCCAAGGTCGTCAGCGCCTCGGCGCCGCTGGCGACCCTGGCGACACCGTGGCCGAAGCTTGAAAGGACCTGGTCGAGAACCATCAGGTTCACGGCGTTGTCGTCGACGCAAAGCACCTGTAGGACGCGACTGCGGCGCGCTCGCCACGGCGGCGGCCACGGTCTTGGCTTGTGCTGGCCCTTCGGCCAGCGCCAAAGGCAGCTTGATGTGGAAGGTCGAGCCCTGGCCGGGTTCACTCTCCGCCCAGATCCGGCCGCCCATCAGCTCAACCAGCTGTTTGGCGGTAGAGAGTCCGAGGCCCGTGCCGCCATATTTGCGAACTTCGGACTCGTCGCCCTGATTGAAGCGCGTGAAGAGATTGGGCAGGTGTTCGGCCGCAATGCCCATGCCCCGTGTCGCGCACGGCGATATGCATCAGGGCCGCGCCCTCGCCATTGGGTACGGCCTCGGCGATCACCTCCACCGTTCCGGTCTCGGTGAATTTCAATGCATTGCCCACCAGGTTGAACAGCACCTGGCGAAGGCGCAGCCCATCAACTAGCGCGAAGTTGGGGACGCTGTCGGCGACCTTGAGCATGAGGGTCACACCCTTCTCATCGGCGCCGGCGCCCCAGAAGCCAACCAACCGATCGAGGAACAGGTGCAGGTCCTCGGGCGTCGGCATGATGTCCAGGCGGCCCGCATCGATGTTAGAGACGTCGAGAATGTCGTTGAGGATCGAGAGTAGATAGTCTCCGGACTCGATCAGAACGGCCAGCCGCTCCCTTTGGGTTGAATTGGTCTCATCGCGCTGCAGCAGTTGGGCCATTCCCAGCACGCCGTTCATGGCCGTGCGGATCTCGTGGCTCATGGTGGCCAAGAAGTTCGACTTTGCACGGCCGGCTTGGCGCGCCTCCTCGCGGGCCTCGGCGGCGGCGGCGCGCTCGGCGAGCGCTTGGTCGCGGGCGACCTGCAACTCCCGCAGCGTAGCTACATTGGCGTGGAAGGCATTGTGCATGGCCAGGACCGTGCGCAGCGTGCCCTCCAGCATGAGCGCGAGCAGGACAGTGAGGCTAGCCAACGCGACCAGCGCTCCAGCAGCCTGCGACAGGGACATGCGTACGACGGCGATGGCGCCGATAGCGACCAGGATCGGTGTCAAGAACGCCCAGAAGATACGTCGCGACATCATGCCGGCCGCCATGGCCACGGCGATCAGCGTGCAGGCCTGAACGCCGAACAGGACCAATTCGCCGATGGCGCCGACAAGCACTGCGGAGGCGGTGGGAGCGAGATAGACGCAGAAACGCGCAAAACACAGGGGCATCAGCTTGCCGAAGCCCGCGGTTTGGCTTGTGTGAGCCGCGACTGCCAGCCAGCGGTCCACGAGATGCTGCTTCACCAAGTCGATGGCGCAATAAGCGACGAAGGCCACCGCGGCGATCTGCGGATGGCCTAGGAGCACCAGGCTCAGTGCGCCAAGGGCGTTGAAGGCGAGATGGAAGGGGAATGGCTGCGACAGACCGTGCAGCGTGAGCTGCATAGAGGCTCAACGACGCGTGGTCGGCCTGTGCAGCGGTGGCCGCTTCAACACGACGGAAGCTTATGCGCAAACCCCACCCACGCAACGCAGGGTGGGCGGAAAAGGTAAAACTTCGGAGAATCTGTTCTCTAGGATGCGAGCGCCGCGGCGCTGGTGGATTCCAGATCCTCGGCGCCGTCCATCAACCCGTCGGCCAGACCGGACGCCTGAGCAAGGACCTGGCCCGCGAAAACACGCGCCAGCGCGGCCTTGCTCTGGAGCCAGGGATCGTCAGGAAACCTCGGGTCGCCGGCCGCGGCCAGCGCTTGGCGCCCTAGCATCGCCCCACCGATCACGTCGCCGGCAAGCTTCAGGTAGGGTGTTGCAGCGGCCAACGACGGCGCCCCGCCGTTTGCCAGCACCCAGTCGGTGGCTCGCTCCAGGGCCGCGATGCCGACCGCAAGGCGGCGGCCCACCGACGAGAGGTCGGGAACTTCGATCAGGCGCTCAGCGGTGAGCGCAAGGTCCGAGCAGAGGCTGCGCATCACCGCGCCGTCGCCCATGCGCACCTTGCGGCCGACGAGGTCAATGGCCTGGATGCCATTGGTGCCCTCGTAGATCGGCGCGATGCGGGCGTCGCGGTAGTGTTGGGCCGCACCCGTCTCCTCGATGAAGCCCATTCCGCCGTGGACCTGCACACCTAGGGAGGCCACCTCGACGCCGACATCCGTCGACCAGGCTTTGGCGATTGGCGTGAGTAACTCTTGGCGCGCCTTTGCTGCGGCGCGTTGCTCTTCGCTGCCGGCTAAGCGGGCGAGGTCCGCTAGAACGCCGGTGGTCAGGCAAATCGCGCGGGCGGCCTCGGTCTTGGCCTTCATCAGCATCAGCATCCGGCGCACATCCGGATGGCCATAGATTGCGCCGCCTGCTTCCCAGACCGTGCGGCCCTGCTTGCGCTCCTGGGCGAAAACCAGGGCCTGCTGGAAAGCGCGCTCGGCGATGGCGACACCCTGGACTCCCACCTGCAGGCGCGCGGCGTTCATCATGACGAACATGTGCGGTATGCCCTGGCCCAGTTCGCCAACCAGCTCTGCCGCGGCGTCTTCATAGAGCATGACGCAGGTGGGCGAGCCGTGGATGCCGAGCTTGTGCTCAATAGAGGCTGCCCGGAAGTCGTTGCGGGGTCCGAGGCTTCCGTCGTCCTTGACCTGGAACTTTGAAGCCAGAAACAGGCTGATCCCCTTCACACCGGGCGGTGCGTCTGGCGTGCGAGCGATGACCAGGTGGCAGATGTTTTCCGCTGCGTCGTGGTCGCCCCAGGTGATGAAGATTTTCTGACCCGAGAGCCGCCAGCCGCCGTTTCCATCCGGGCGGGCCATGGAGGTGAGCGCGGCAAGGTCCGAGCCGGCCTGCGGCTCCGTCAGGCACATCGCGCCGGTCCACTCGCCGGAGACGAGCTTCGGAAGCACCAATCGCTTCTGACGTTCCGTGCCATGCAGATCGAGGGCCTCGATGGCGCCCTGGGTGAGCATGGGGCAGAGGCCGAAAGCCATGTTCGAGGCGTGCACCATTTCGAACACCGACAACTCCATGGCCTTGCTGAGACCCTGTCCGCCGTATTCCGGGTCGGCGCTGAGCGAGTTCCAACCACCCGCCACGAACGCATGATAGGCCTCGGCAAAGCCGGGTGCGGCGGTGACCTTGCCGTCTTCGTAGCGCGCGCCCTCGGTGTCGCCCCTTCGGTTCAATGGGGCCAACACGTCGCTGGTGAAGGCGCCGGCTGCCTCCAGCACCGCGGCAACCGTATCGCTGTCGAGGTCAGGATAGGCGCTCGCGATCAGGGCGTCATGGCCGACGGTTGAGAGCGCGAAGGCGAGGTCCCGGACGGGCGCACGGAAGGTCATGAAATGGCTCCGGAGCAGTTGCAGGGGCTGTTTTAGGCTCAGGCGCCCCAGATGTCCTTGGCGTATCGAACGAAGTTCGTCCCGAGGATCTTTTCGATTCGGGCTGGCGTATGCCCCCTCGCCGCCAGCAAGCGGTAGAGTTTGCGGAACTGCGTCGGCCCCCGAAGGTCGTCGGCGAAGGGATGAGTGTCAGCCCGCTCGCCGGGCGCGGCGATTCCCTTGGCCACGCGGTCATCGTGTTCTTTGGACAGCGCGGCCTTGTAGGCTTCGAGGTCGTCAATTTGGGTGGTGCCTCCGTCGGTGCCGATGCCCACGTGGTCCTCGCCGCAAACGTTCAGGGCGTGTTCGATATGGGCCACCACGTCGGCGGCGCTTGCATGGCCCGATAGGTTCAGAAACGGCATGAAGTAGATGCCGACGAAGCCACCCTTTTCGGCCACCAGCCGCAGCTCCTCGTCGGTCTTGTTGCGCGGCAGCCGGTGTGGTTGATCGAGA
>JAYUBY010000107.1:0-2412 GCA_043740635.1 Alphaproteobacteria bacterium | reverse complement strand
CCGAGGTGGTGGCCGCACGGCAGAGCAGCGACTACGTCGTGGCCGCCGACACGGTTGTGGCGCTGGGGCGTCGCGTGCTGCCGAAAGCCGACGGTGCGGAAGGCGTGCGCAAATGCCTTACGTTATTGTCCGGCCGCGCCCACCGGGTGCTCACCGGCGTGTGCGTCCTTGCGCCCGATGGTCGGCGCGCCCAGCGATTGGTCGAGAGTCGCGTGCATTTCAAGCGTCTCACGGCGAGCGACCTGGATGCCTATCTCCGCTCCGAGGAGGGCCTCGGCAAGGCGGGCGGCTATGCCATCCAGGGCAGAGCTGGAGCCTTTGTGATCGAGCTTCAAGGGTCCTATTCCGGGGTGGTCGGCTTGCCGCTCTATGAGACAGTAAATCTGCTTGCCGGCCTGGGATACGTTCGACCATGAGCGAGCGACGCATTTATATTGACCGCGGGCTCGGCGAAACCCGTGGGGTTGTAACGCTCGATGGGCGCCCAGAGCGACTGTTGGTTCGCCGTAACGATGATGAACCGCGCCTCCAGTTTGGCGCGCGGCTGATTGCACGAGTCGCCAGCCTGGAGCCGGCGCTTGGCACGGCTTTCTTGGAACTCGGCAGCGGGGCGGAGGCTATTCTTTCTTTCAAGCCCGAAGCACGCCCAGTGCGCGGTCAGGCCATGGAAGTTGAGATTCGTGGCGAGCCGCGTCGGGGAAAACTGGCGGTCGCACGCGCCATTGGCCCCGCCGAAGGCGCTCCGCGCATCTTGGCAGAGGCGCCAGATTTGGCCGCTGAGCTGGAAGTCCTGGCCCCCGGGGCGAGGCTTGTGGAGGGGCGTGCCGCCCGCGAGGTGGCCGACGACGCTGAGGCGGAGGCCCTGGAGTCGATCCATCTGCTTCCCGGCGGCGGCGAAATCGCCATTGAGCCTACGCGCGCCCTTACGGCAATTGATGTCGATCTCTCCGATCGCAAGGGCGGAGACGCCAAGCGGGTTACCCGACAGGCCAACCTCGCTGCGCTAGGCATGGCTGCGCGCCTGCTGCGCCTAAAGGGATTGGGCGGTATCGTGGTGATCGATCTGGTTGGCCGAGGTCACGACGGGAATGCCTTGATGGCGGCGGCGAGGGCGGCATTCGCTCCAGACAATCCTGGAGTCGCCATCGGGCCTGTCGGCCGCTTTGGCACCATGGAGCTTTCGTTGCCGCGGCGCACCCAGCCTTTGCTTGAGCGTCTGTGCCGCCCTGAAGGCGGCCTTAGCGACCGTACGCTAGCTCAGAGACTAATCCGACGCCTCCAGGCGGAAGGCGAGGCCCAGCCCGGGGCGCGATTGTCAGCGGCCTGCGTTCCCGAAGTGGCTAAGGCCGCCGCGCCGTTAGCCGAGCTCCTCGCCCTTCAGATCGGGGCCCGATTTGTCATCTCTTCAAATCCATCTTTGCCTCGCGAGCGACTGGAGGTGGGAGCGGCATGACCGAAGCTAAATGTCCGATCTGCGAAAAGCCGGCTTCGCCCGCGCACCTGCCGTTCTGCTCGGCGCGTTGTGCGGATCTGGACCTCCACCGCTGGCTGAGCGGGCGGTATGTCGTCCCGGGGGCGGTTGTCCCCACTGACGACGAAGGCGACGACTGATCCGGCCTCGCTGGACATCCGAAAGAGCCTCTTCTATAGACGCGGCTCCCCGCGACGGCGGCCTTCGCCTGGGTAGCTCAGTTGGTAGAGCAGCGGATTGAAAATCCGCGTGTCGGTGGTTCGAATCCGCCCCCAGGCACCACTTTCTTTTCAATCATTTGGTGGTGCTCCGCGAGTCGGGCCTGCCCCCGAAGGAAGTTGTCGAGCTCGGGATCGTCTGCCGTGGACTTCGCCTTGCCTCGCCGGCGCGCGAGCGCCAGTTCCATCGCCGCTTCGAGACCGGCCGAGGCGCCGCCGGGGACGCCGGTGAACTCGCCTTCCGCCTGTTCAGGTGAGTCAGCCATGTTCCCCCCGGTTGCACGGCGCGCTTGCCTAGGCCTAATCGGTCAACCGCCTTCCGTAAACGGCGCTTCCACCCGAACGGCGACGTTGCATGCGAGGCCCAGGGCTAGACGCGACGGCTGTCCGGAGCAAACTGGCGAAAAATTGAGCGTAGACGACCAACGGGCTCGTTCCGATCTGGACAGTCAGCCACTTGTCACCGTGATCGGTCAGTTTGGGCCTCCGGGCTTCTCAGGCTCGGCCGCTTCGGCAGGCTTTATGCCCATGGCCGATGGCGCGACGGGTACGAACATCATCTGGCATTGATCGCGAGTTTGAAGTCGCCCCGGGGCGAACCCCCCGTCGTTCGGCGTTAATCGGCTCAGGCAGGGCATCGCCCGTTCGCGCCCTAACGCGCAGGGTGTCACCTATGTCTTCGGTACGAGCTGTCGGTTGATTCTAGGTCTGCCCAATCAACCC
>JAYUBY010000106.1:0-5395 GCA_043740635.1 Alphaproteobacteria bacterium | reverse complement strand
CTCGGTCCCGCGCGCGCCATCCGCCCCCCTCGGCCCACGGCCGAAAATCCAGGGAAGCAACTGCCAGTCGCCGCGAACCCACCGGTGCTGACGCGCCGCGGCCACGTCGTAACGCGAGGGAAATTCCTCGACCACCTCGATGTCGGACGCCAGGCCAGCGCGTGCGTAGATGCCTTCCAGCAGGTCGTGGCTCAGAACCGTATCGTCGGGAATCTGACCGTCCAGCGCGGCGGCGAACATGTCGATGTCGTAGATGCCCTTGCCGCAGTAGGACCCTTCTTCAAAGAGGTCCTGATAGACGTCGGATACCGCCAGCGCGTAGAGGTCCAGGCCGTTCGGTCCAGAGAAGACGCGCTCGAACAGAGAACCCTGGCGGCCGATCGGCAACGACGGCGTCACGCGCGGTTGCAGGATGCCGTGCCCCTGCACAACCCGGCCGACCGCCGCGTCGAAATGGGGCCGGTTCAGCGGATGCGCCATCTTGCCGATGAGCCGGCGCGCCGCGCCGATCGGCAGCCGCGTGTCGGCGTCGAGCGTGATGACGTAGCGAATCCCTGTGGGCAGCGATGGCGTCTGGCCGTCGACCGCGACGAACCCCGTATCGGTGGCGCCGCGCAGCAGGCGATTGAGCTCGTGCAGTTTGCCGCGTTTGCGCTCCCACCCGATCCAACATCCCTCCCCAGGGTTCCAGACCCGCCGACGTTGCAGCAGGACGAAGCGGGCGCTGTCCGCCAGCGGACCGTACTGCGCATTGAGGCGCGCGATGCCCGCCGCCGCCGCGGCCAAGAGCTGTTGGTCGCCCGCCGCTTCTTCGCTGGCCGCATCACGCCAGTCCGAGAGCAGGGCGAAGATGAAATTGTCACCCGGGCTGGAAAGGTGGTGAACTTCCAGCCGCTCGATCTGGGCGTCGATCGAGGCGATGCTGGACAGCAGCGTAGGCACGACCACGATCGTCCGTAAGGCGGGCGGCACGCCCTCACGCAACTCCAGGCCGGGCAGGCGCATGGCGCCGATTTGCTGGGTGACCTTTCGGTTCACCAGGGCGATCGCCAAATCGGAGGCCGGAATCAAGCCGACGAAGGCCAAGGCCAGCAGCGCCCAGCCGGATCCACCGGAACGCGCGACGACCAGCAGGGCGATCCCGAGCATGATCGTCGATACCAAGGCGATCATGCCGATGTAGCTCATCACGCCGATCTGGGCATTGAGCCGAAACAGCCGGGTCTTCAGCGGCGTCCGGCCGCCAAGTTCCCGCTCAAAGCCGTGGCGCCCCTTGGCGACCAGATAATATCCTGGGTCACGTTCGCGCGCGTCAGCGCCTGGCCCTCCATCGACCCCGGCGGCCGCGACCGCCCGCAAAGCGACGTCGGTCTCAGAGCGCGAGGACTGCAGCGCCAGATCCTCAATGGCGCGCCGGTAGAGGTCGCGGGTGGAGAAGTCCATCGCCGCAAAATCGCTGCCCGCCCTTAGGATCGCATCGACCGGACTGACGCTCTCGAAAAACTCGGCCCAGTTCACCATCGACACCTGCCGCATGCTGGTGATCACATTGCGAACCGTGACATTCGAGGCGCCCTGGCGCTGGACTTCCTCACGAACAATCTCGGCCGTGGAGCTGCCGGCCGCGGCGAGCTTGGCCTCCAGCCACCGCAGGGCGGGGGTCGATTTGGGATCGCGGTCGCGCAATCGCATCGCAAGCTGCACGCCGAACGCCATCGACCAAGGCGCGCGATCGAGGCTGGCTTGCACGGAGGTCTCCGGCTCCGGATCGAGGGTGGCCGTCCCGAGGATCCGATCGGCTAGCCTGTCGGCGATTTGACCCGCCGACATTCGCGCACTGACCGTCTGGGCCAGCCGCCGGAGGTTCTCCACCAGCGTGATGCGCAAGGTGATGGCCAGCGCCCAGAGCTCGCCGATCGTCAGCGGCTGGACCCTTTGATAGGCCGCGACAAAGCGGGTCAGCTTATCGATGTCGAACGCGCTGTCGGTGTGGGCGACGAAGGCCCAGGCGATCCCGATGACCCTGGGAAACCCCTGCAGGGGGCCTTCGGCCAGCTTTGGCAGCTTGCGGTAGTAGCCCGGCGGAAGATCGTGCTTGATCTCACGCACCTGCTCTTCGACCACATGGAAGTTGTCGAGCAGCCATTCCGCGGCCGGCGTGATCGGTTGATGGGCGTGGAACGCCTGGGCGATCGTTCGATAGGCCTCGCTAAGGACCTTGGTGTTTTCGCGAAGCCGTCGCTCCAGAGGCAGGCCGCGCTTTGATCCGGCTGCGACCCGCTGCGCCAAGGCCAGGCTTTCGGCGTGTTGTTCAAGGCGTTCCACGCTGAACAGCTCCGCCCGGATGGGCGGATCAACCTGCGAGAAGCCAGCCTGCCGCTCGGATCGCATGCTTGGCGGTCTCAAGCTTCCAAGCCCCGGAGCTCGTCGGCAGCGCCGAGGACCCGCACGGATGTCCCACCGTCGGGCTGGGGTGGCGACGACGTCAGGCCAGGCTGCATTTCACTCTCCAAAGGGTCTCTACCCAGCCAGGCCGGACTCGACGGACAAAGTTGACCGGCTGTGGCGCGACTTCGGGCGGTCCCCGTCAGGGCCTAAGGCGCTCGCCCTCAACGGGTCGGCGCCGCTGGCGTGAGAGGGGCCTGCGCCGCGTGGGTGGCGCTGGCGGTCGGGGCCCGCCCAGCGGGTCCTTGCGCCGCCATGAAGGTGAGCGCCAAAATCCATGAGACGACGGCAAGAAAGAGGAACCCGCCGGGCCGTCCGGCCGGAACGCTGGACGGCTCGGCGCGCGCCTGAGCCGAGCCCGCAATGGAGGACAGCAGGCGAACGGCGCGAGCGCAATGCGCGTCGAGGTCCCGCCGGTCTGCCGGCCCGCCGGCCAGATTGGCAAGCATCGCGGCAAGTTTTGCGGACGCGGAATGCTCCGGCAATGCGGCGAGCTGAGCGGCTTCCTCCCAGGGATCGACGTCAAGACGAGCGAGCGCGGACAGGACGCTGAGAGGCGTTTCGTCCCTGTCCAACCATAGAGCGCCGCGCAGAAAGGCGTTGAACTGATCGCTTAAACGGCTCGGTGCGGATGCGGCTGGCATTTCGGCTCCTTTGCGTCGCCGACGCCGTTCCAACGGACCGAGGTCGGCTGCGCTCTGTTGTGAAGGCGCGGACCTAGGTCACTGCACCGCGACCGACGGCTTCGCCGGCGTACGGCGGTGGGCGCCGTTGACATGCTTCGGGTCAGGCGTCTTCTCGTCGAAGAGCTCCAGGAAGGGCTTGATGATGTCGATCGGCATGGGGAACACCACCGTGGAGTTCTGTTCGGCGCCGATCTCGGTCAGGGTCTGCAGGTAGCGCAGCTGCATGGCCGCCGGCGTGGTCGAAAGAATCTTCGCGGCGTTGACTAGGGTCTGGGACGCCTGGAACTCGGCCTCGGCGTGGATGATTTTGGCGCGGCGGTCGCGCTCGGCCTCCGCCTGTTTGGCGATCGCGCGGACCATATTCTCGGTCAACTCGACGGTGCGGATCTCGACGTTGCTGACCTTGATGCCCCAGGTCTCCGTCTGGGTGTCGAGAATGCTCTGGACGTCGGTGCTGAGCTTCTTGCGCTCCGACAACATCTCATCGAGCTCGTGTTGGCCGAGGACAGCGCGCAGGGTCGTCTGGGCCAGCATGTTGGTGGCGGGCAGATAGTTCTGCACCTGGATGATCGCGCGCTCCGGATCGACGACCCGGAAGTAGAGCACGGCGTCGACCTTCATCGAGACGTTGTCCCGCGAGATGACGTCCTGGGTGGGAATCTCGATCACCTGGATGCGCAGATCGACGCGGACCATCTCCTGAATGAAGGGGATCAACAGCACCAGACCCGGCCCCTTCACCGACTGGAACTTGCCAAGTGTGAACACCACGGCCCGCTCGTATTGGCGCAGGATTTTCACCGCCGCGAAGATGAAAGTCATCGCGACGGCAAAGACGAGGAACAGGGCCGGCAAAACGACAACGGTTGAGGCCGACATTGCGAGCGCTCCCTTTCGGAGTCAGATGGACCGACAAACTGGCTGGCGTGCTCCTGACGGCGTGGCGGGCGCGATGCGTCCTCTTCACCGCCAGCGTCCTCGAATTCGGATGCGGCGATCGGATACTGGGGCCGTCGCGCGCTTGCCCGCCAGGATCGGAATCTACTCATGCGCGAAGCAAATGGACTTGCGGGCCAAAGCATGGGCGCACGAGCCGCCCCACGCATCACCTGCAAAAGGTCGGCAAACTTGGCGAGGACTGTCGAGCTATGGTCCGTCGCGACGCGCCTTGGCCCGGACCCGGGTTCCGATCGCCTTGCGCTTAGCCTCGACAGGTTCTCCAAACCGGTCGCGACGCTGGGCGCTGTAGGTCTTGTCGGTCTGCGGTTTGACGAAAAGGAGAACGACTTCGGGATGAGCCGCGCGCACATGTTGTTCTAGGGCAATCACCTGGTCCTCGACCTGCGAGATCGTCAGCTCATCGGCGAACTGCAGGCTGAGAGCCGCCAGGATCTGGTCCGGGGCGAGTTGCACGGTCAGCAGCCCGTTCGCGCGCGAGATGCAAGGCTCCGCGGCGGCCATGGCCAGGATCGACCGCGAAAGGTGCGGGTCTGCGCGTTCGCCGATGAGCAGGCTCTTGCTTTCCCGGGCGAGAAGAACGGCCGTTGCGCCCAGGACGAGGCCGATCACGATAGAGGCCACGCCATCCAGTTTCGGCTGATGAAATTCGACGGCCGCGAACGTCCCGATCGCTGCAATCAGCAAGCCAAGCAGTGCGGCGGTGTTCTCGAACAGGACCATGAACGAGGGCGGATCCTTGCTCGCGCGGAACGCCGCATAGAGGCCGAGTTCGCCCTTGGCGGCGTCGAACTGTCTGAACGACACCAACCATGACCATCCATCGATCGCGAAGGCGACGGCCAGGACGGCGTAGTTGACGATCGGATGTTGGATCGGCTCGGGGTGGCGCAGGTGATTGACGCCCTCATAGACGGCGAACCCCGCGCCGAGCGCGAAGACCAGAACCGCGACGATGAAGCTCCAGAAGTAGAGTTCGCGCCCGTAGCCGAGAGGATGTTCGACGTCGGCGCGGCGACCTGCGCGTCGAATTCCATAGAGAAGCAGTATTTCGTTTCCAGCATCCACGAAGGAGTGGATGGCCTCGCTGGTCATGGCCGAGCTGCCGGTCCAGACGGCCGCGGCCGACTTGGCGAGCGCCACCAAGATGTCTCCGGCCAAGGCCGCGTAGACCGCAGGTGTTGAGGAGTTCTTGTGCCGTGTCGACATGATCCTGCGCCCTCGCCGAGCGTCGTAGCATCAATCGAACGCCGAACATCCCCTTCCCGCCCCGTCGATACCCCTCGTGGTGACCGGGCCAACGGGGT
>JAYUBY010000105.1:0-1582 GCA_043740635.1 Alphaproteobacteria bacterium | reverse complement strand
GGCAGGCCGCCTTCGCGGATGACGAATTCGTTCTTCACATCCCAGGTTACCCCATCATCCGAGATGATGCCGCGCACGCCATAGGGCGGACGGCGATAGCCGTAGACCATCAGGTAGCGGCCATCCTGCAACGCGATCAGCTCGGCCGGATAGCCCCAGATATTGGTCCATTTCGGCGGCGTCCACGAGAACCCGTCATCCTCCGAAATGGTCATCACCATGTTCTTGGAGTCCGAGCTCGGATTGACATGGGTGCGCATGAAGCAGACCAGCCGGCCGTCAGCGAGGCGCACGATATCGGGCTCTTCATAGTCGATGATGTTGGCTGGATCGTAGGCGAGGGTGGAGTAATACTCCCAATTGTCGCCGCCATCGTCGGAGCGCATCAGCGCCGAGCGTGTCGACTCGCCCTCGCCCTCCTCGCCATAGCCACGAATGCGACCGTAGAGCCCCATCAGAATGCCGCCGTCGGGTAGCTGCCAGCAGCCCGAGCGGCAGCCGCCATGCTTCATCGGCCGCACGTTGACGGGGATCGGCGTGGTCCAGGTCAGGCCGCCGTCCTTGGATTTGAGCACGAAGGTGCCGAGCCAGCTCTGCAGCTTGAAGGCCCAGGTCCAGTCGCCCCATTGTTCGGTCCACGGTGCCGAGCCCCAGGACGGTTGCGTCGGCTTGACGCCGCGCTTGAAGAAGCCGGTAACGGTGAGATTGACCAGCAGCGTGCCGTCCGCCAGCTCGCACAGCCCGCCATCCCAATTGGCCTGCGTATCCGACCAGTCGAGCACGATGCTCGGCGCGCCCCAGGTCTTGCCGCCATCCTTGGAGCGGATCAGCATCGTGCGGCCGCTGTCGTGGTGATAGGGGTAGCGCTCCTCATTGTAGACGGCCAGCAGGTCGCCATTCTTGAGCACGCGGGTCATCGTCTGATTGACGCAATGGTCGGGGCTTTTGACCATGGTTTGGTGGGTGATGTTGGTAATTCCGGCCATGTATTTGCCTTCTCTCGTCATGTCTGAGGGGTGATGGATGGATCGGCGTCTCTGGTCAGAGGCGAATGCCGATATTCTTGATGGAGACGTAGTTCATGATCCCCGGCAGGCCGCGTTCGCGCCCGATGCCGCTGGCCTTGCGGCCGCCGGTCGGGGCCTGGAGCGCGCCGATGAACCAGCCATTGATCCAGACCGAGCCGAAATCGAGTTGGCGGATCATGCCCAGGGCACGCGAGATATCCTGGGAGTAGATGCCCGCCACGAGCCCGGTATCGAAACTGTTGGCGAGGTGAAGCGCCTCGTCTTCGGTGCTGAAGGTGTGCAGGATTGCCACCGGGCCGAAGATTTCTTGATTGGCCGCGGCGCCCGCCGGATCGAGCCCGTCCAGCAGCGTCGGCGCGACGAAGAATCCGGTTGGCAGCGACGCGGGACGATCGCCGCCAAAGCATGCCGTCCCGCCCTCGCGCCAGGCCTGGGCCAGCGCGGCCATCACCTTGTCGTGGTGTTCCCGCGATGCCAGCGGCCCGAGATCGGGATCGTCCTCCGGCAGGCCCACTCGAAGGGCGGCGACCTTTCGGCGGAGGGCGTCGACGAAG
>JAYUBY010000104.1:0-8409 GCA_043740635.1 Alphaproteobacteria bacterium | reverse complement strand
CACACCACCGCAGGGGTGACGGCCACCGGCCCCAGCCGAACCAGCAGGGCCACGCCCATGAAGCCGACGGCACAGCCCACCAGCCGGCGCGTGGTGAGTGACCCGCTGACGGAAGATGCTGCGCAAGGCAAACGCTGTCGCCCCCAAGGGGATCGCATACTGAAGGATATTCACCCAGACGTTCCCTTCGCTCGCCGACTGAGCCACGAAGCCGAGAATGCGGACAAGGATCGCGATTCCTCCGACAATCGCTATCCGGCGCGCATAGCCCAGTCGGGAAAAGCCGCCGCCAAGAATGGCTGAAAGCGCCATCGCCATTGCGGCGATATTGTAAAGCGGGGAGGCGATCCGAGCATGACCTTCGGCCAGTAACCCCTTGCGGTTCCTTTGCTCCCAGGTCTGCTGGAGATCCGGATGGAACAGTTCGTGCAGATAGCGATCCGACGGCTTGTAGTGGATCAGCTCATCGGTGTTGCTCAGTTGGTCTAGCGCGTAGGGATATTCGCTGAAAGTCAGGAAGTTTAACACGCCGTGAGGTGAAAATTCCTGGGTCGATCCGTCGTGCATAAGCAAGACCGACCCGCCGTTCCGCTTCGCGATCCGGCCCGTGTTGGCCATGTAGGTCGTCGCGCTCCCGTCATCCTTCGTTTGGTGAATGAAGAGATTGTGCATGTCGCCTTTGCTGTCGATGCTTTGAGCGTAGACCGTGAGGCCCGGCACGGGCTGGGTGAACTCACCTTCCCGAACCAAGGTGGCGGTGACGTCGGTTTTAATTCCGGTCAGCAATTCCCGTAGCGTCCGGAAGGCCAGCGGCTGCACCCAGAGGTTCATTATCAGGGCCAGCAAAGTGATGCTGCTCGCCAGCCTTATCGCCGGCGAAATAACCCGCCAGCGGCTCATGCCTCCGGCGAAGCAGACTACAATTTCCTGTTCGGTATGCAGCCGATTCAAGGAAACGAGCGCGGCGACGAAGACTGCGATCGGCAGGGTCAAGTTCGTCAATTCGGGCAGATGGAGGAGCGTGATTTTCAGAAAAATAATCGCGCTCTGACGCTGATTGACGATGTAGTCGAGGCCCGAAAGGCTCTCGCTCAATAGCGCCACGCCCGTCAACGCCGCGGCGGCGAGCAGGGTTGGTCCAAGCAGTTGGCGGAACAGATATCGGTCGATCAGGCGCATGGGTAAGAAATACGGCTCACTCGGAGTTTTTGCCGCGCCGCCGCCGCGGAGGTGATCTAAACCATGCGTCGCCGCATCAGACAACAGCTCGGCAGCGCACGCAGGCGTCGGTCTGAAGGTGTGATGCCCATTTTCGTGTGAGAGACCCTGTATGGATATCGAGTTCGTTGCCGCCGCCTCGGTCATTCGGCCGAAGACCGTCTTGGCCCGCATCGTGTACGAGGGCGGGGCGCTCGACGGGACCTTGGGCAAGGCTGCGGCCGCCAGCCGGTTCACGGGCGCCAAGGGTCAAATCTTGGATGTGCTCGCACCTGGGGGCACGGACGCCGCCCGCTTGGTGCTGGTCGGGGTCGGCAAGCAGGCGGGCGTCGACGCACTTGCCATCGAACACGCCGCAGCCAGCGCTTACGGCGTTGTGAAGGCCTCGGGCCTGACGACGCTGCGAATTGAACTTCCGAATGCCGGTTCAGACCTCGCGGCGCGCGCTGCGCTTGGCGTCCGTTTGGCTGCCTACCGGTTCGACAAGTACCGCACCAAAGAGCCTGCTGATAAAAAACCATCTCTCGTGAAAGCCGAGATCGTCGCAGACGACAGCGCCGTGGCGCTGAACGCGTTTGAGCCGCTTGTGGCGCTTGCAGACGCTGTGAGCTTCACTCGCGATCTGGTCTCAGAGCCGCCGAATGTCCTCTATCCTGCCGAGTTTGCTCGCCGCGTGAAGGCGCTGGAGACCCTGGGCCTGGAGGTCGAAATCCTCGGCGAGCCGGAGATGATGAAGCTCGGCATGGGCTCGCTGTTGGGCGTGGGCCAAGGCTCCGTGCGTGAAAGCAAGCTCGCTGTGATCAAGTGGAACGGGGCGACCGACAAGAACGCCCAACCCATCGCCTTCATCGGCAAGGGGGTTTGTTTCGATACCGGCGGCATTTCCATCAAACCCGCTGACGGTATGGAGGACATGAAGTGGGATATGGGGGGCGCAGGCGCCGTCGCCGGCCTGATGCACGTCCTGGCTGGCCGCAAAGCGAAGGTCAACGCCGTGGGTATCTTGGGCTTGGTCGAGAACATGCCGGATGGCAATGCCCAGCGGCCCGGCGACGTGGTCACCTCCATGTCAGGTCAAACTATTGAGATCATCAACACCGACGCAGAAGGCCGTCTCGTTCTGGCCGACGCCGTCTGGTACTGCCAGGACCGTTTCAAGCCGAAGTTTATGGTTGATCTAGCGACTCTAACCGGGGCGATCATCGTGGCGCTGGGGAACGACCTTGCTGGTTGTTACGCCAACGATGAAACCTTGGCCGCCAATCTCATCGCGGCTTCGAACACCGAGGGCGAACCCCTGTGGCGCATGCCGTTGCCGGCGCAGTACGACAAAAATATCGACTCAATGATCGCCGATATGAAGAACACGGGTGGTCGGCCGGGGGGGTCGATCACAGCCGCCATGTTCATTCAGCGTTTCACGAACGGCGTGCCCTGGGCGCACCTGGATATCGCTGGGACCGCCTGGAAGAAGCCCTCATCCATCCCTACCACTCCGGACGGTGCTACCGGCTATGGCGTACGCCTGTTGAACCGCATGGTGGCGGAGAAATACGAGGGCTGAAGTGGCGGACGCGGCGGCAACTGAGGTATGGTTCTACCACCTGGAGCGGACCGGCCTTGAGCAGGCCTTGCCGGAGCTCCTGGAGAAAACCCTCCAGCGCGGGTGGAAGGCTTTGATTCGCATCCGGGAGGTGGAGCGCTTGCGACACTTCGACGGCTGGCTTTGGACCTATCGCGATGAGAGCTTTTTGCCACATGCGCCGGACGATGACGCCGAGGCTGCTCGCCAGCCGATTCTCCTGACGACCGGTTTTCAAAACACTAACGGCGCTGACGCGCTCTTCCTGGTGGACGGGGCCGACCCGGGTGAGTTGTCTGGCTTTGCCCGCTGTGTGGTGTTGTTCGACGGCGGGGATGAGACCCAACTGGCCGTGGCGCGTGCGCAGTGGAGCGCAATCAAGGACACCGGCGTTTCAGTCTCCTATTGGAAGCAACAGGCGCGAGGATGGGAGAAGCAGACGTGAATCGAGCGGCGAGTCTGGCTTTGGTGCTGGGTCTAGCCGCATGCTCCGGTCCGCAGTATGCGACGACGGCTGCTGTGACTCCCGCACCGCCGGCGCTTAGCCCGCCCGCCTTAGAGCCCACGCCACGCTCGCCGATTCAACGGCCTCAAATCTCACTGCGCGATCAATGCGGCGCGGGCGGTCTGCAAAGACTTGTTGGCCGACCGCGGACGGAGGTTCCGATCCCTCTAGATCCCAAGCGACAGAGGGTGGCCTGCACCAGCTGTCCGGCGGCAGAGGACTCCGATCCGTCCCGACTTAACTTCTTCTTCGACGCCGAAACCGGAGTGATCAAACAAATCCGTTGCGGTTAGGCGGCCGGGGTTTCGGAGCAAGCAGTCGACAAAACACCATGCCGCCGCCGTCGCAGCACAGCGCCGGTGAAGCCGAACCCGGTGATCATCAAGGCCCAGCTCGCCGGCTCCGGCACTCCACGTGCGCCAACCGAAGGGGGAGCGCTAAGGAACGTCCCCGATTCCGAGGTGAAGCTAAGGCCGGTCGCCAGCGGGCCGAAGCTGAACTGACCTGTGTGCCCGAAATCGCAGACAGCCCCGTGACGGCAATCCAAGTTCAAGTCAGCGCCAATGCCGAGCGTCGTGAGGCCCGTCGGGATCAGGAGCGTTGTGGCGATGAAACCGGTCAAGTGCCCGGCACTGAAGGTGCTACCAGTGGTAAAGCGCTGCGAATCTATCGGATTGCCGAAGTCTTCGAAACTGGTGCCGCCACCGAAGTTGAAATGCATCCGGGCTTGGTCGCCGGCCACCAGCCCTAGCGTGCCCAGTTGAACATCTTGGTTCAGAACGTTGCTGCAAGAGCCGCAGCCATAAAGTCGGAGTCCCGCCGAGCCGTCAGTCACCGGCGCGAAGTCGTTTGGGTTTTGCGAGAAATCTCCGTCCACGGCGTACCTCAGCGACAGCGCTACGTACCCTCCACTAATGTTGTTGAAATGGAGAGTGTCAGCGAACGATGATTGCGAAAGGGCTATGGAATCGTAATGCGAGCTCCCGGCCGACGCATAGCTGCGAACGATACCTTGGGAGAGGCTCGCGTAAGCCGACGCGGTGTTGCCGCTGGCCGCAAGGGTCCCGGTCTGAGCTGTGTAGAGGCCTGACGAAGCGTGAACAGTGGAGTTGGCTTCACTAGAGCCGGCGGCGGCGAACGCCGTCGCATCGGGCGCGAGCACGACTATTGCGGCCTGCGCGGCCGCCGCCGTCGCCAGGCCGGCAAGTAGAGCGACCGCCCCGAAAGCAACTTTGTAGGACATCATCATTGACCCCGTTAAAAATCCGAACGTGTAAGGATTGGGTCTATGGCGCCGAGCGCGATGCACGGTTAGCTGTCGGAATTGAGGGGTTGACTCAGATCTTTTCTCAGCAACTGCCACCCATTGTGCAAAACTAGTCGCTGGTACGCCTGCTAGGCGTATTGGCTTGTTGCCGCGGGCACGGAGGTGAGACACTTGCGCCCTGGGAGGACTAGTTAGTGTTGAAGCGTGCAATGGCTCTCGCCGAAGCGGCGTTCGCCGCCACCACTGCAGGCGCGGCGAGCGCGGCATTCTACGCGGCCGTAGTGCCGTTGGGGGCCACTTATCAGCAGACCAGGCTTTACCGCCGCCCGTCACAGGGCCTGACCAATGCCACCCATTGGGCGGCCGGCGGAGTGATTGCCCGCTTCGCACCTGACGACTGGCCGGGAAGTCCCGCCTTTAACTACGTGTGTTTCGAGTGCAACCCGCTGCTGGAGCCTATCCGCTCCGGGCGGACCCGTTACCGGTTCAGCGAATTCGCTCCGCGCGGTCAGGCGCGCTACGGCACCTACTGGGATGCGCTCGGCCAGGCGCGGATCGGCGAGGCGTTGTGCGCAACCTCCTACGGAGCGCATCGCGCCATTGCCTCAGTGCACCTGGGGTTTGAGGACAGCGAGGTCTGCAACGACGACGCCCGAGCCATCCAGTTGGGCGGCCTCATGCTTACCGAGCGGCTGATGATGCTCGCTGAGCTGCCGAAAACCGAAACGCCGGAGCCAGTCCGCCTGACACCGCGCGAACGCGACGCGCTCGCCTGGGTCGCGGAAGGCAAGTCCGACTGGGAGATCTCCGTGATCCTCGGCGTCTCGGAGGCAACGGCCCGATGGCACGTGGACAATGCACGACGCAAACTGGGTGCCGTCAACCGCGCCCAGGCCGTGGCGCGGATGGCCGCTGCGGGCCTGATCTGAATCGCCGAATTTTGCTGAGCTGGTAGGACGCCACCAGGTCGGCCTGTGGTCGCTGGCATCTGCACCAAACCCATGGCGCGTTCTCTGCCCCAAACGGGAAATCGTACCCATTGCTCACCTGCTCACCTAGGGAGAGTCTGGTTACGGGCATCCCCGGAAATCCGCTGGGGGGCGGCATGGATAACAACAAACCCAAGCCATGGCACGGACTGCGTGAGACTACGGGACCTTCGGCGTACGGGTCAGCAACACGCGCCCGAAGTTGCTGTCCTGATGGACGTCCATTTCTATCCGGTTGAGCTGAAGCTGGTCTCCATCCTCAGGCGTGCGCTGCCGGATACGCCTGAGAACGATATCTTCTGGTGCTATCACTTCGTGACCGGCGCGTTGATGAACACGCTGGCCCGGACAGGGCGGATTGACCGTCTGTCTGGCGCTGACGCTCAAGGATCCCTTCAGGGCCATGCGCCGGCGGCCTCTCACGACCCTTGGCAGTTGCGCCACACAGCGGCATCCGTAGCCGGCTGTTCAGCGAACCGTCTCCTTCTCTTTTGGTGCCGATACTCGGCGTGTCTTGCTCTGCGACTTGGGCTTGGGCAGGAGTCGGAAGCGCGTCTGGCACCATGCGAAATCAACTCCTACATCCAGCAGAGCATCGGAACGCCCGCAGGGGCAGGCAAATTCCATGACTTCGATGACGCGATAGGTCTCTCCGGCTACCAGGGGCACCGGCCTTCCCGTGACATGGTTCGGTGCGGCATTGACGCATAGTACCAAATCGCCACGGCCGACTGCGTCGCTCATAGCTTCCATCCATTATCCGGGGGGAAGATTAGACCCTGACCCGCCTTGGGCAATCCGGTTTTCCCCCTCTGCGGGGGCCGCCGTTTCGGCGAAGCCCTGCGCCATCTTCCGGCCTCGGGAGCGGCCCCACGCGGATGTGGCGGAACTTGTAGACGCACTGGATTTAGGTTCGAGGTGCTGAGCTAAAAGATATCATAAATCAATGTGTTGTGGCTCGACAAAATTCAAGTGTGTCCAAGGGGCGGGTCCGTGCTTTTCCTATCGCTACGAAAAGCACGTCATCTACTGGAAGGCGCTGGAAGACCGCAGCGTGGGCATCGCCACGGTGCTGCACGAGGGTACGCACCAACTTGATCGTTTCCGCGATGACGTGGGTGACTGATTGCCTCGGATCGCACCATTGCTGTCTTTCGGAGAGTCTCTTACCGTCGCCCCCAGTGATCCGCTGGGGGGCGGCAGTACATGGACATCCACAAACCCAAGCCTTGGCACGGCCTGCGCGAGTTCCTGAAGGAGTACGCGATCATCGTCGTTGGCGTGCTGACCGCCTTGGCCGCAGAGCAGGGCGTAGAGGCCCTGCGCGAACGCCACAACGCCGCCGAGGCGCGGGAGAACATCAAGGACGAACTGGCTACCGACCTGGCCAATCGCGAGCAGATCCAGACGTGTATCGAGCAGCGTCTTGACGAGGTGGAGGCGGCCATTGTCGCCAGTCGGAAGCCCAGGTTCGTGGAGCCGACTTGGGTCGGACGTCCGCAGTTCTGGCCGATGTTCGAGGCCAAATGGCAGGCCGCCACCAGCGCCGGCCGCGCGACCCTGTTGTCGCCAGACGAGCAGGCCGCGTAGGGCCAAGTCTATTTCACATTGGGCCTGGCCCAAGGCGCCGAGAATGAGGAGCAGACAGCCTGGGCGCGCCTGCGCTCGCTGGAGCAGGCGGGGCCGGTGACGGACGACTGGGCGACTCAGCTGCGGCTTGCCCTCACCGAGGCACGGCTGGCCAACTGGCAAGTGAAGTTGTTCACCGGCCGCGCCCGCGCCATCGTCGAAGGCCTGGACCTCCCCAAGCGCCCCCCGCATTACATCGGCTCGGCCTCGGTCTGTTATCCGATGAATACGCCGCGGGCGGAAGGCCTTACAAGGGTCAATGCCGGGACGAAGGAGACCTTCGGTGAACCCTAACGCCGATCTTCGGTCGACTTAGGTCCCCCTCCGCTGCAGCTCGCAAGGACCTTTCTGCGGCCAAATCGCAGCACTTACCCGAAGGCTGATCGGGCGAGGCTCGGGTGTGCTCGCAGGGGGTCCCAGGCATCCGGGGTGCGCGGCGAAGGAGATGAAAGCTTTCCCGAGCCCCTAGACGGTGTGTCGAGGCTAGCCGTCAGGAGCGAGCGCACGAGCTTTGACCTTCACGGGGTACAGGCTTTGATGGCCGAGATGCGCCGCCAGCAGGAAATATTGCGGCCACGCCACAAATAGGACATTCGCCGCTCACCTGACGGTGTCCTATTCCCGCCGCGATACCAGCGACCGCTTCCGACCCCGTTGCGGACGTTCAGCAGGTCCGCCCACAGCATCAAGGACGATTGTCGTCGTAGGGCAGTTTCTGATTGGCCGCAGTGATCGTCCAGCGATTATTTGGCCTTTTCTCAAGGTATATTCGTGAAACTTGAAGCATTGTAGCTGATCAGAGACCGATGGGGATCTAGCCGAACATAGCGCGGCGCAATGGGGGAATCATTCGTGGACATTTCTAGAATATTTGCGTCCAGTTCATTTCTTTTTGTCTATTCTGGAATACTAGTTTTAATAACCGTTACTGCCATTGTTCGAAATCACATCTCGATAATATCTGAAACCAAGTTATCGCGCGATATTATCAAGCTTGTCGATGCCGCCCATTCCCTTGACGCATTAGGCAAGGTCGCGCAGCTCCTTTTGTTGAACGAGTCCACGGGCGCTCGCATTCTCACGCATGACGCGTGCCGCAGAGACGACCTTGGGGAATACAAGGGGTCGTGTCCCCGGACGTGGTGTAGCACCCCGGCGGTAGCGGAGCCGCTTGCGAAGCGCGCCCTCCACATGGCGCTGTAGCGAGCGAGCGGCTGCG
>JAYUBY010000103.1:0-8677 GCA_043740635.1 Alphaproteobacteria bacterium | reverse complement strand
AGCGGTTCCGATCTGGCGGCGCAATAGCCGAGGAGACCAGCGTGCGACGGATCACCAAAGGAATATTGGCCGGTGCCGCGCGACCGCCATGCTGTCGGCGTTGATGGTCATGGAGCAGATAATGGGACAGATGCCGCAGCTGGATCTGCCGAAGAGGACCGCAGGCATGATGGGCGCCCCCAATACGCCGATAATCGGCTGGGCGGTTCACGTGATGATCGGTGTCGTCGGCTATGGATTCGCCATCGCGCTTCTCGACAGCCGCTTGCCCGACAAGAATTCTCCGCTCCATAGCCTACTGATCGGTTCGTCGTATGGCTGGCGATGATGTTCATGCTCATGCCGATGGCCGGCGCGGACCTGTTTGGCATGGCGCTCGACATGACGGCCCCGATGATGACGCTGGTCCTGCATCTGAGCTTCGGCACCGTGCTCGGCTGGACCTATGGTCGATTCGCGCCGTCCGTCCTGACCGCGACGCGCGCTCGTGGCTAGCGACCCCTCGACGCCGGCCCCGTTCCCTTGCGAAAGCCCTTGGGACCGGAGCATATCAGCCTCAGATCGGAGCCGACCTTGACCACTCTCCAGGAGTCGAACCGTCTTGCTAGTCACCCTCGCCTCCTCACCCTTCCGAGTCGCGAACGGCACGCCTCTACGACCCGACAAGTTTCGCGACCCGCGCTTTACGGCGGACGGTGCGCCGCGGGCCTCGGTCGCGCTGACGGATCTGACGACCCTTTGGTTCAACACCGGCACGCTCTGCAATATTGCCTGCGCGACCTGCTACATCGAGAGTTCGCCCCGCAATGACGCCCTGGCCTATCTGAGCACCGCCGATGTGCGAGGCTTCCTCGATGAGATCGCTGGCCTTGGGCTGAAGACCCGGGAGATCGGCTTCACAGGCGGCGAGCCCTTCATGAACCGCGAGATCATCCCAATGATCGAGGCCGCGCTTACGGGCGGCTTCGAGGTTCTGGTGCTGACCAACGCCATGAAGCCCATGCGCCGTTGGGAAGCGGCCCTGAACGATCTGGTCCAACGCCACGGCCAACGGCTGACCCTGCGGGTGAGCCTCGATCATCACACCGCCGCCGTACACGAGGCCGAGCGCGGCCCCGATACCTGGGCTCCGGCCATCGAGGGTCTGTCCTGGCTGGCGGCCGGCGGCTTTGCGGTCACCGTAGCTGGCCGGATGTTAGCTGGGGAGCCCGAAATCCAAGCTCGCGCAGCCTACGGCCGTCTTTTCGAGGCGCTTTCCGTGCCCATTCGTGCCGATGATCCGGCCCAGTTGGTGCTGTTTCCGGAAATGGACGCCACTGTCGATGTACCCGAGATCACCGAGGCGTGCTGGGGCATCTTAGACAAGTCGCCAGCGGCCATGATGTGCGCCTCAAGTCGCATGGTAGTGAAGCGAAAGGGTCAAGCGCGTCCCGCCGTCGTGGCCTGCACGCTGACGCCTTACGATACTCAGTTCGAACTCGGCCCTTCCTTGGCCCAGGCACTTGGAACAGTGAACTTGAACCATCCCCATTGCGCCAAGTTCTGCGTTCTGGGCGGCGCAAGCTGCAGCGTGTCGTGAACGCCGATCCTACCCGCGGCTTCCGCTTCGAAGACCTGTCGATCATCATCCCGACGTTGAACGCGGACCGAACGCTCGGCGCCTGTCTCGACTGTGTCGCCGAGGCGGTGGGCGCGGAACTAATCGTCGTCGACGGGGGGTCTTGCGACAACACCCTTGAGGTCGCCCGCGCCCACGGGGCGAATTGCATGTCCGCAGTTCGGGGGCGCGGCTCGCAGCTGCGGGCGGGCGCGGCGCGGGCCCGCAGGTCCTGGCTCCTCTTCCTTCACGCCGACACGCTCCTTCAGGCCGAATGGACCCGGGCCGTTGGCGCGTGGGCGAGCCATCCCGACGCGGCGGACAGCTTTGCGGCTTTCACGTTCAGACTTGATGACGACGATTGGCGCGCAAACCTGCTCGGGTGGTTGGTGGACGTCCGGGTGCGCAGGCTCGGCGGCCTGCCCTACGGCGATCAGGGCCTGCTGATTCACCGCAAGCTTCTCGACGAGATTGGCGGTTACGGCCAGCTTCCCCTGATGGAAGATGTCGACCTAACCCGCCGTCTGGGGCGCCGCCGGCTGAGTTTGCTTGCGCCATTTGCCATCACCTCGGGTGACCGCTGGCGTCGGGACGGTTGGGTGCGCCGCAGCTTGCGAAATCTGATTTGTCTGGCTCTGTATGGGCTCGGAGTGTCGCCGCACCGGATTGTTCGATTCTATGAGCGGTAAGGGATGTTCGCGGCATCTGGTGATCTTTGCTCGCTATCCTCACTTCGGTGTCGGCAAGCGCCGGCTGGCGGCGGAGGTCGGCGAGCTGGCGGCCTGGCGGTTCCAACGGTTCGCGATGGCCATCCTGTTGCGCGAACTTGCTCGTGATCGTCGCTGGACGACATGGCTGGCCGTCACACCGGACCGGCCAGCAGGTTGGGTGCGCCGAGCGAGGGCGATTGGACAGGGGCCAGGCGATCTTGGCGCGCGCCTGACCCGATTGGCCAAACGGCTGCCGCGCGGTCCCGTGGTGATCATCGGCAGTGATGCGCCCCAGGTGCGGCGGGGCGACGTCGCCGCCGCCTTCTACTGCCTTGGCGGGTCCGACGCAGTGTTCGGCCCCTCCGTCGACGGGGGCTACTGGCTGTTAGGGTTGTCACCGCGGGGCCGTTTGCATCCGCCGTTTGAAGGGGTCCGATGGTCGAGCGCAACCACCTTGGCTGACACGGCCGCCAACCTGCAAAGGCCCAGGGTGAGCTATTTGCGCGAGCTTGAAGACGTTGACGACGCGGCCAGCCTGCAACGCCTTCGCTCTGGCCCTCTGCGGCGCGCTGCCGCAGTGTAACCAGCCATCTCGCCCAGCCGAATTTAAGACAGAAGAGCCTATGTGACGGCGCCGGAAGACCGTTTGCGTTCCCTGATGATGCGGGGACTCAACGGCGACGCCGCGTCGCACAGCCGACTCTTGAGTGAGCTTTCGGTCCTTCTCCGGGGATTCTATTCGCGCCGGTTCAGCGGCGATGCCTCGGACGCGGAGGACCTGGTGCAGGAGACCCTGATCGCAGTGGATACCCGACGTGAAAGCTACGACCCGTCGAAGCCGTTTGCGCAATTCGACCAAGGCCCCCATGTGCGGCTTTTCCGCGATCGCCCTTATGGCGGCCGGGGTACGGCTTCCGCCCAGACCATGCCGATGGATCCGGCGACTCGATGAAGAGCGGCGCCATGGCGTCAGGCGACATGAAGATGTCCAAGAGCCACATGAAGATGATGAAGAAGTGCATGGCGATGAGCCACGACGAGATGATGGCCGACAAGAAGTGCGAGGCCATGGCCGACAAGCATCCCGACATGATGAAGTCGGACGGAATGATGAAGAAGTAGAGGCCTAGGGGCCTGACGCCGGCGCTCTTGGGGCATGGGGTCGGTGGGCATGAGCCCTGAGAATGTGCCCGACGCCAACCGCTACGCCGCCGGCGGGGGGACAGGGCCGGCCTGTGCATGTGTTGCTAGATGGGCGGCCGCTCGCCGGCGCCCTGGTGAGCTGAACAATCCTAATTTTCGATGTCGGGCCGCTCGTCACCGTGAGGCGAACGCGCGGGGCGTGCAGCTGGCGAGGCTCCGTGCACCGGCTCCTGGCAGCTCAACGTGCTGTGGACCAAGCCAAAGGCAATCCGAAGGCTTCGACACGAACGTCTCCAGCCTCACCTTCGGCTTCCCGCCGGTCAGCGGAGCGCAATGACGGCTGTCGCGATCGGCCGGGACCAAGTTCACCGCCTGAGATATCTTTAGGCAGGGGGGTTCCCCAGCTCATACTGACCAACAAAGCGGTCAAGGCTCCAGTGTTCACCACGCGTCCGTTTTGGCGCTTGCGGACAACCTGCTCTGCCGCCAAATCGTTGTTGGCTTCAAACGACGCGGCATATTCGACCCGCTCCCGATCAATAAAAAACAGTCTCGGCTTCAACGCCCGCAATCTTGCATCCAATAATGCCATGGTGTTGGCATAGTTCGACCAGATGTTGGCATCAAGTCCTTAGAATGCCGAATGGGTTGGATGCCCCTGGACTCATTTGGACGACTGAAGATCGTAAACATCCAATTTATATAGATTTTTTGTCACATCGCGGATGGCCTGGGACATCTTCGGAAGCCTCGTTGGTGGGCCCGGCAGGACTCGAACTGCCGAGCCCAATTGGCCTATTTGGCAACGTGATACCCACAATTCTGCCAACAGCGTTTGCTCGGCTGGCTACGGCCTTAGCTGGTCGAGAAGCGCCTTTGCCTCCACCAAGTCGACCGTAATCCCGCGACCTTGCTGGACTCGCTCGCCGCCCGGATCGACCGACTGGGCGCAGCCAAGGAGGTGGCGAAACTGGGCTCGGTGCTTGGCCGTGAATTTGGCTATGACCTGCTCCACGGCGCCGGATTCGACCGCGGCGACTGGCGCTTGCATGCCCGCGGCGACGGGCGTGAGCATGGCGCTGGACGTCTGTGCCATCGCGCCGGTCGCCGCGAAAAGGTTGGCGGTGATCAGGCCAGCGTCCGGCTGACCTGGCCGCGCGTCTTTCGGGTCAGTTGCATCCGCAACCTCCTCCGGCAAAGGTCCGGCCGCCGCTGGAGCCTTCACGGCTGTAGTAGACGTGCTCGTTGAAGGCGGTGATGTGGGGGTGGGTGTTCAGCTGCATTGCCCGCGTCGCCAGGATGTCGCGATCGAAGGCCTTCACCCCCAGGTTGGCGCAGCCGGACAGGCTCGCCGCGAGCATGGCCATCGCCGCCGTACCTGCGACGCGTCTTAGAAGTCGAATTTTTCGGGACCTATTGTTCATTCAAAAGCTTCGTGATCTCTGATTTGTAAGAAGAGATTTTTTCTGGAAGAAAACCTTGATGAATATATCGAACCTTTCCGTCTCGCCCGATCAGTATAGAAGTCGGCATTGCACTGACGTGATAGGTCTCTGAGATCTTGTGATTGGTGTCGTAGAGGACGTTCAGACCTTGGCCGTGCTGCGCGACGAAGGCGTCAGCGCTGGCCCGCGTGTGGTCGACATTGACGGCCAGGATGGAGAAGCCCTTCGCCCCGCACTGGGCGCTGAGGTCCTGCATGTAGGGGAACGACAGCTTGCAAGAGCCGCACCACGACGCCCAGAAGTCGATGTAGACGACCTTGCCCTTGTAGGCGGAAAGGTCGATCCCGCCCGGCGCCTCGCCAGCCCATGCCGGCGCGCATGCGCCCGCCGCGGCCAGAACAGCGGCGACGGCGGCCCAACTGAACCAGCGCGGTTTGGTGATTGAGATCATCCGATCCTGTCCCCCTCTCGGTCCACCGGTCCGCAAGGGAGTCGGCAAGGCCCGTCGTGAGGATCAGAAGGCCTCGCCGCCCGCGACCGCGCCATGGGACGGAACCGATGAAACGCCGATGAGATGCCGCAGCGCCGAGTTGGCGGGATGTCGCAGGCGCGCGGTCGGCGACCTCCCGGCACCAGAACGTGCGAGGAGCCGACGATGCGAACTCGGAGGGGGTCAGAAGCGGTCGCTTGTATGGTGGGGGTAACAGGACCCGAGCCCGTTGCAGATTTATTCCATCGTCTCCGAGTAAAGCAAAATAGATCGTCCCGGCGGACTCGAACTCTCGAGGGAGATTTTAGGTCAGGGGACCACCCAGGATATCCATAGCGTGGTTTCAAGAGCCTTTTCAGCCCCTCCTCCCCACCCTGGCGTCAGGCGTCGAGCACCTTGCGCAGCGACGCCTCGATCTGACCGCCACAATAGGCGTCGCCTTAGTCCTCCGTCGCCTTGACGGCGAGCTTGGCGAGCGGCGGCAGCTTCGCGACCCGCTCCACGAGCGTGGCGGTCATGGGCGCGGCGTCCTTCAGGATCGCCTCGATCTTGGAAAGCGGTCGGCCATCGTCGACCAGAGGGTGGCGGTTACCACATCGGCGATGCCCGGCGCTTTGCCGCCCATCAGAAGGCCGAGTGGGCCACTCTAGGCCATGGCGTTGACCGATCTCCTCCCAGCCCACGACATCCACTGCTGTAGGGGCGGCACAACCTCATCCCAACGCTTCTGGGCCCACATCTCGCGGCCGCCGTCCTGGGTGATCTCGTCGATCACGTCATTGACGATCTTTATGGTCAATGCGGGCAGCTTCGGGTCAGCGGGCAGCAGATCCAGCGTCTCGCCGAGATAGAGGACGATGGCCGGCATCTGGGCGATCGCGAAGTCCGCCTTTTCGTCGATCAACATCGGCGGCCCCATGATCGGTAACGGCATATCCTTCACCGGCCCTCGGTCCAGGTCTTGACGGTGCCCGGACTAAGCCAACGTCAAGCCCTGCGGAAGTTCTACCGTGACGGCCGAACGGCACCATTGCCGATGGGGCCGGTCCTCGGATCCACCTCAAGATCCTCCAGTTTCCGGCCGCGGGTTTCGGCGCCGAAAAACCAGACGAGCCCTCCTGCGATGACGAGGAGAAAGGCGACAAAGGCTGCGAATATCGTGATCGTGGGCGCTCGACCCAACAATCCCAATCCTTGGGCGAATATCCCACCGCATTTGGTGCAGCCCGAAACCCAACCCAATGCGCGAGCACGGACTGCTGCTGGAAAGAGCTCGGCGGTGTAAGGGAGGAGCACCGCGAGGAGCGTATTGCTACCGATGATGAGCACCGCGACAAGCAAGACGGGCGAGAGGTGGTGGCCCAGGAACGCTCCGTCGATCAGCGTCATTCCCACGAGCCCTCCAGTCGTCACCAACATGCCCGTGAGAAGAGTGTTCTTCGCGCTCCAGCGCGAATAGAGCAGAGCAGCGACAAGCGAAGCGGGCATTGCGAGCAGAGCAGACCCGGCCAGCAGCCTGCTCGTCGCCTCGATCGACTGCCCCTTCGCGACGAGATGCGCCGGGAGCCACAGCAGAACCCCGAAGTTCATTAAGCTCCAGGCCAATGCGGCGACCGAAAGCGTGACCACGGTGACCCATGAAAGTCGGCCAGGCGTCGCTCGAGCCGGCCCCGATCCGGAATTCCTGGAAACTGGCGCGTCGATCAGGCCTGCGCCGAAGCGCGAGAGTAGAGCCCGAGCACCGTCAACCTGTCCGATCTGGACCAGGAATTTCGGCGACTCGGGGATGAAATTGCTCAGCGCGACCAGCAGAAGGCCGGTGGGGATATTCAGGAACCACATGATGCGCCACCCGAACAGAGGCTGGAAGAACGCAGAGCTCGCACTGGCGGCCAAATAACCGCCGGCGGCGCCCAGGCCGCCGACCATGACAAGGCTCCAGCCGCGATGTCTGGCTGGCATGGTCTCTGCCAGCAACGCATAGACCACCGGCAGGAGACCGCCTGCCGCGGCACCCATCATGAAGCACATGCCAACGTTCCACCAGAACGACGGCATCGCTCCGCAGATTGAGGTGCCAACGAACATGATGGTGGACAAAAGGATGGAGGCGCGCCGCCCGTAGATATCCGCGAGGATGCCCCAGATGATCGAGCCGACATAGGTTCCCGTGAGTGCTGAAAACGGAAGCCAGGCCGCGACCGACCTCGTCAGGCCGTACTCCGCCGCCATGCCTGGAACGACGAAACCGAGGCTCGCCGGCTTCATGACATCAACCACCAGGGCGGTGACCAGCACCACCATCAGCATCACGTGGGCCAGGTTTAACGGCGCATCTTCCGAGGGACGTACAACGAGAACTGAAGTGGCCACCCGCTTCAGGGGCAGCAGGCCGTAACCAGCCAGGACTATCCCGACCAGGATCAAAGCCATTCCGATTGCCATCCCCAAGTCCATTGGCATTCCGGCCAGGACGTATCCACTCTCCCGGGCCATCAGGAACATCGGTAGGTGAAGCAGGGCGCCGACGGTGACGAGGAGGCACCCCGCCCAGAAGGCGAAGATCGCATGGGGACGCTCTAGGCTGAACATTCGACGCTCCAGTCAGCGCGGCCCGCCGCAGCGACGCCGGTGAGACCGCAGGGAAAGCAATCTCGTACGTCGGAAACGAGGATCGCTGTCCATCTCACTCCTCCGTGCGGGCCGGGCGCTCGTGACGCCGCTGAACGCTTCGGCCAAGAGTCAAAGGCAGGGGTTATCGGCCAGGCGCTCTGCCGGTCGATTGCCGGATGACCAGCCGGTGCTGCAGCAAATCGTCAAGCGGCGCCGGCTCTGATGACCCCTCGATCTCGCGCAATATGCGAAGCGCGACCCGTCGGCCAATCTCGGCGGCCGGCTGCGCAACGGTCGAGAGCGGCGGGTTCGCCACCGCGGCATAGCGGCTGTCGTCGAAACCGATGAGCGACATCTCTGACGGCACCTTGATCTTTCGTGTTCGAAGGGTATCCAGAACCCCCAACGCCATTTCGTCATTGGCGCAGAAGATCGCGGACGGTCGCTCAGGGAGCGACAGCAGCCGCTTGGCGGCGAGCGCTCCGCCCCCAATCGTCAGCGTGGTCGACGACACCCAGTCTTCCTCTACAGGAAGGTTACGCGCCGCCATGGCTTCGCGGTAGCCGCGCTCCCGATCCTGGGTCAGCAATGAATCCGTCGGACCGGAGAAGAACGCGATGCGCTCGTGTCCAAGGTCCGTAAGGTAACTAGTGGCTTCGAAGGCCGCCTGAAAATTGTC
>JAYUBY010000102.1:0-2863 GCA_043740635.1 Alphaproteobacteria bacterium | reverse complement strand
GCGTGCCTCGATCGGCCGGTATCTGGATTTCTACAACCGCAAGCGACCTCATTCGAGCCTCGGGGCCCGAACGCCTGATCAGGCCCATTTCGAACATCTGCCCCAGGTCAGGGCGGCATGAATTTTTCGCCGCCGTGCTTGGCTCGACACTACGGTCCGGCTACGCCCGTCTCTGCGTGACGAGCCAAGCAAGGCGAAACATAACCGGCAGCGATTCCACTTATCCGACGCCGATCTCTGTCCAGACGATCCCGGCCACAGCTGTATGGACTTCAAGGCAATGCTGATGGCGGCTGTGACGGCCGTTGGGGTGTTAGGTGCAGCGGGCGTGAACGCCGCAACCGTTTACACCATCGCGGCAGCGACAACCGGGGACACAACATACGGATTTTCGGCGTTCGCGCCGGCGACCGGTTATACCAATAATGGTCCGTCGCTGACCGATGGCCCTGTCACGTTCTCAGGGACTGCCGTGTTAGCAATGTCTGCAGGATTATTTGGTACTTCTTATGGAGCTCCATTTATTAGCGTTCAGGGCTCCGACATTTTTTCGGACACGGCCACGCTAACATTGGCGGGGACTCATGCGCTTTCGCTCGATCTTGAGTCCTACTACTTCCCTAACGACCACTTAACCTTCACACTCAGCGACGGAAGCTCCCTTGACGCAACGGGCTTAGCCGCCGGCCACAGAGAGTTTATCGGCTTTACTGATTCAAATCTCATCACTTCGCTCAACATTACTGACCATACGGGCGGAGTTATTGACATTGTAGATTTCACCGTCAGCGGTGTCGCTGGCGTGCCCGAACCTGCGACTTGGGCAATGATGCTGATGGGCTTTGGCGGCCTTGGGGCAACTCTTCGCCGTCGCAGGGCTCCGCCGCTAGCAGACGCCCTAACCGGCCAATTATTGAATGGAGCCCTTGGTGAAAAGCTGGGGGCTATCATCGGCCCGGATCCATCTTTTTCTAACGGCGCACCCGAATTGATTCCGCCTCATTCACTGCATTGATAGCCCGCTCGGCCGAAGCCGTGTTCTGGATCAAACCGAGGGCTTCGACGACTTTGAGTCCCGTGTGTGCGTCGGCGACGAGGGCTAAAGCCTCGGTCCGCGTCATCGTCATGGCAACTTCGGAAGGATTGGGCATGATTTCGTGACTTACTCACAAAGTCTCGGTGGCTACGTCAATAGTCCCCCGAGAGCACCGCGACCGCCCTTCCAGACGCAATTCGCCTTTAAGGGGAGTCCTGTTGCCACCCGGCACTGTGCGCGTAGCATCCAGTAACAATGTTCGAAGAATATCGATCTTCGGCTAACCAGGGGACGGTGAAATGAGAAGCAATCTTGTTGCAATTGCGAGCGGTCTCGCCCTGGCGGCTGCGCTTGGTGCAAGCTCCGCCGGTGCCCATGTCGCTAGCATCGACGGCGCCTATGATAGCCTTTTGGGGGACTCCCCAGACATTGTGATCCACAACACCAGCGCCTTCGCCTTCACGAACGTTCATTTGTCGCTCCATGGCTACCAGGGCCTGAACAACGGCATCACCCAATCCATTGCCCTGGCGGATATAGCCGCGGGAACCGATAGCCCCTACATCTGGAACGGTACGTTCACCCCTGGAAACCTGTTCTCGTTCGACTATGACGACTCCTATGGGGGCACAGCCTCCACTATCAACGATCCGGGATGCGCGCTCGGAAACTACTACTGTGCACGGGTCGGAAACTTCGACGTGACCTTCACGGCCATGTGGAACGGCGTCTCGATCTTCTCGCAATTCTCCCCTGCGGTTAATGCCACCGGCGGCTTCGTGGGCTGGGAAGGCCTTGACCCCACCGGCCTCTCGGAGACGGCGGCCTACGACGTGCACAACGGCACCGTCGGCGGGACGCTGGCATATATCGATGTCGGGAGACCGGGTGGTGTCCCAGAGCCGGCGACCTGGACGATGATGATTGTGGGCTTTGGCGGCCTCGGGGCTGTCCTGCGCCGCCAGCGGCGGGTCGCCCTTACCGCTTGATCCTAACGAACTATCGAATGAAGCCCCCGACGAGAGCCGGGGGCTTTTTTCCTGCTCGGCAGCCTCAGTGGCCTTCAACACGCCCTTTTTGCCAGGCCATCAGCACGCACCCCCGCAGCGTCCCGAAACGTTCACCGTTGGGCAGGTGGCCCGCTTTCGGGTCATAAATCCCGACCGCGATCGGCGCGTCCAGGTCATCGAACCGTGCGAAGTTTTGCCCCGCGTTCACTTGGTCAGCCCGTTCGGCCAGTCGCGCCCAGTCACGATCGGTGAGTGAGGCGATCCAGCGGCGGTGACGCTCGGCCTTCCGGCGCTCGCGCACGTTTGGCGCCGCCCAGGGATCTTCAAACCAGTCGTCATGCCGCCGGAAATGGGAGTCGAGCGGCGGGCCGTCGCCCTGCACCTCATCAGGGTCGGGCGGATAGTCCATGCGTTCGCCTCCGTGAACAGCTTCCGTCGCGCTTCGCGAAGCGTAAGTGGCGGTGGATCCTTGTTCTCGCCGGCGTTGTCTTTCTCGACCTCGCGTGGGTCCTCCTCACCAGCGACAAAAACGCCAAGGGTGATACGGCATTGTTTCCCCTCCAGCGTCCGATAGCGGAAGCACCAGACCTTTCGGCCCTCTGCTGAAACGCGCAATTCAAGGCCGCGTGGATCGTCATCGGGGAAGGCCGTCTGAACGGGCTTGCCGTTATACCAAACGCCCCTGACGCCGACTCAGGGATTCCCTTGAGCGCCGAACAGTGATTCACGCTTCTCATTGGAGATGGAGGGGCGGATGGCGTCGATTGTGTTGCGGGAAGACTTCGACGCTGTGTCGGTGCGTCGAGTGGCGCGGGAC
>JAYUBY010000101.1:0-5695 GCA_043740635.1 Alphaproteobacteria bacterium | reverse complement strand
GAAGCGTTGAGCGAATCGGTCACGCCGAAGTGGAATTCGTTGCGGCCGTAGACGACGCTGGCGTCCCATGTCCAGTCCCCGGCCTTGCCGGTCGCCCCGCCCGCCAGGCTGGCGTCATAGACCTTGCCTTCGATCTTCGGCAGGAAGCCATTCGGATAGACCGAGGTGATGTTCGAGCCGGCGTTCTGCTGGATCGAGCGGCGCACGTTGGCCGCCGAGAACGCGTCGCGGAACTGGTAGCTGCCCCAGCCATAGAGGTGGATGCCGTCCGCCAGGTCGTAGCCGGCGTTGGCGTAGGCCGTGTACTGATCAAGCTTCGGGTCGCCGTACCAGTTGTCGTAGCGGTCGTAGGTCAGCTCGCGCGGATCGAAGGCGCCGGCGACGCCGCCAACGAAGGCGTACTGCTGGCGCGGATCGGGGCCCGCGCGGGTGGTGTGCTCCTGGATCTTGGCCTCGCCGGAGATGGTCAGGAAGCCCGAGCCGAACAGCGGCAGGCCTTGCCAGCCGGTGACCGTCGTCGTGCCGCCGTCGTTGCGGTGCTTGTCCGGCTGCAGGACCACGCCGGGGACCGGGCTGAGGCTCGGGCGGGTTTTGACGTCGGTGTCGTACTGGCCGTAGGTCACGCTGGCGTAGCCGCCGGACTTGGCTTCGCGCAGACGCAGGTTGATCACCCCGGCGATCGCGTCGGAGCCGTACTGGGCCGAGGCCCCGTCGCGCAGCACTTCCACCGAGCTGATCGCCACGGAGGGAATGGTGTTCAGATCGACGGCGCCCGAGCCATAGCCAATCGAGCCATTGAGGTTGACCAGCGAGGCGGCGTGGGCGCGCTTCGAATTGATCAGGACGAGGGTTTCGTCGGGAGACAGGCCGCGCAGGGTGGCGGGCCGCACGGTGTCGGTGCCGTCGGTGACGGCCGGGCGGGTGAAGTTAAGCGACGGCAGCGCGAAGGACAGCGCTTGCGCCAGCTCGGTTGTGCCGCTGCGGGTGATCTGTTTGGCGCTGACCACATCGACGGGCGCGAGGGTGTCGAGCTTGGAGCGCGGCTCGCCGCGCGAGCCCGTGACGACCAGTTCCTCGACGTTGGCCGCCGCCGGCGTCGATACGATCGGCTGCGCCATGGCGGCCGTGGAGAGAAGCGCCGTGGCGGACGCCGCAGCGAAGAGAACAACGCGTATTTTCATTAACTTGTACCCCTGAATTTGGCCTCTGCCGAGCCGGGCGAGGCGGCCGAACGGCCTACAGGGTGGCTCAATTAATGTGCAACGGCGCCAGCAGTTATAGCAAATTTGCAACAGGGCCGCGGCAATGGACGCGGGGAGGCATTTCCATTGCGCCACTGTGGCGAACGGGACTCGTCGGGCGGGGGCCGGACGGACAATGGCGCGCCGGGGAGCCGTCGCCGCGCGGGCTTTCAAGCCCCGTCGCCGGGCATGCAAAAGGCGCGGGAGTCATCCCGCGCCTTCGCTGTGGTTCGCGTCATAGGTCGGGCGAGGCCCGCAGGACCGATCAGTCCTGAACGTAGTTGCCCTCGATCGAACCCGCGCCGCCTTCGAGGAGGTCAGCCTGGGCTTGCTCGCCCGCGATGCGGTCTTCCTCGAACTGGCTGTCGATGATGTTCTCACCGCGCGCCTGACGCTCGGCCTCGTCCTGCGAACGGGCGATGTTGAGCGTGACGGTGACGGTGACTTCGGCGTGCAGGCGGATCTTCAGCTCGTGCATGCCGAGCGTCTTGATCGGCTTGTCGAGCACGACCATGGCGCGGTCGACTTTCGTGCCGCCGGCTTCGTTGACGGCGTCGGCCACGTCGCGGCCGGCCACGGAGCCGTAGAGCTGGCCGCTTTCGCCGGCCTGGCGGATCAGGATGTAGACGGTCCCGTCCAGCTTTTCACCGGCGCCGCCGGCGGCTTCCTTGGCCTTGGCGTTGCGCGCTTCGATCTCAGCCCGCTGGCCTTCGAAGACCTTCAGGTTGGCGGCGTTGGCGCGCAGCGCCTTGGAGCGCGGCAGGAGGAAGTTGCGGGCATAGCCGTCCTTGACGTTGACCACGTCACCGAGGCCGCCCTTGCCTTCCACACGTTCGAGCAGAATGACTTTCATGTGCTTGCTCCCTTACTTCACGACGTAGGGGAGGAGGGCCAGGAAGCGGGCGCGCTTGATGGCCTTGGCCAGTTCGCGTTGCTTCTTGGCCGACACCGCGGTGATGCGCGAGGGCACGATCTTGCCGCGCTCGGAGACGTAGCGCTGCAGGAGCTTGACGTCCTTGTAGTCGATCTTCGGCGCGTTGGCGCCGGAGAACGGGCACACCTTCCGGCGACGGAAGAATGGGCGGCGCGCGCCACCGGCGCCGCCGGCGGGGGGCGCAGTGTCCTGCGGCTCGACTGTTGTTTCGTCGGTCATCAGAAGGCTCCTTCCTTCGGCCCGAAGTCATCGCGCCGCGGTTCGCGCTCGCGGTCGCGGTCGCGCCGCGCCAGGATCGGGGAAAGCTCCAGCTCCAGCTCTTCGACGCGCACGGTGAGATACCGCAGGACGTCTTCGTTGATGGAAAGCTGACGCTCCATTTCCTTCACCGCGTCAGGCGGCGAGTCGATGGCCAGCAGGGAGTAGTGACCCTTGCGGTTCTTCTTGATCCGGTAGGTCAGGTTGCGAAGACCCCAGTACTCGATCTTGGCGACGGTCCCGCCGCCGGCCTCGATCAGAGCTTTCATGGTGTCGTTGAGGGCTTCAGCCTGTTGCGGCGAAATATCCTGCCGCGAGATGACGACGTGCTCGTAGAGCGCCATAGTTTCCTTCTTCCGTTGGGAGGGCGGCGCAACCGGCGGCGGAAGGCCCGCTGGCGACGATGGATCTCTGGCGCGGCGGCCGGGAGTTTCCCGACCCATTTGTGTTCCGCGAGAGACCGCTCTCCGTGAAGAGGCGGGCTGATAGGGGAAAAACGGGTCGGAAGCAAGGGTTTGGGGTTAAGGGTAGGGGGTGTCTCAGTTTGAAATCATGCGCCTAGCCGTTTGTCGGGGTCTTTGACCGCCCGCATGCACTCAGCGAAGGCATCAAGAAGCCATTTCCTATCGGGAACGGCGCCGGCGTCGGTCTTGCTGAGAGCTTTTTGTTCAGCGCGAGCGACAATGCCCAATAAGACATAGGCGATATGTTCTGGGGTCCAGCTACCGGTATCGCCCTTTGAGCGCCTGAGAAGGAATACCACCAACAGAAGCGCCAGCAAAAGCGCCAGCGAGATCGCGACGAGCGCCGCGATAGCGATGTATGCGAGAACGGTCATTCGAAGCCCCTCTTTCGAGGAGCTTAGCCTTGAATGCGCTTCTTGTAAGGGCGGCGGTTGCCCGGCTGCGGGCGGTTCGCTTCGATCCGCTCTGCGACGTCCTCCAGCGACCACTCTGCGTTGGGGCCTCGGCAAGGGTTTGGGGGTCAGGCCGCGCGGCGTTCCTGATATGAGGCGGGAATGTTGAACGTCTCCTGCCTGTGCGGCCAGGTCCGCATCGAGGTCACGAAGCGCCCGGACTTCATCCACGAGTGCAATTGCACGCTCTGCAGCAAGTCGGGCGCGCGCTGGGGCTATTTCCACCCCTCGGAGGTGAGCGTCGAGGGCGCGACAAAGGGTTTCGTCCGGCCTGACAAGGAAGACCCGGGCGCGGAAATCCGGTTCTGCGCGACCTGCGGGGCGACGACGCACTTCGTGCTGACCCCGAGCGCGGTCGCCAAGTTCGGGAACGTCCAGATGGGCGTGAACCTGCGCCTGGCCGACGAGACGGATCTGGCCGGGATCGAGCTACGCTACCCCGATGGCCGCGGCTGGGCGGGCGAGGGCGGGTTTGTCTATGTGCGGGAGGCGCGGGTACTGGGTTGAATGCTCCTCCTCCCCTTGTGGGAGGAGGTGTCAGCCGCATGGCTGACGGAGGCGGGTTTTGCTCCGCTCTCCGCGCGATACTGAGCTTCGGTCAAAGCTGAGGGTTCTGAGAGACCCCGCCTCCGACCTGCATGCGCAGGCCACCTCCTCTCACAAGGGGAGAGCGGGTAAGCTTACGTATTTGATTTTGCACAGCCGGCGGTGAAGAAGTCAGCCCGGGGGCGGCCCTCGGCATCGTAGACTGGTTCCACGTGGTCCACGCGGTACTTGCGGCTCACCGCGTTCAGGATTCCGAAGCCCGACAGGTGCGCGATCATGCCCAGGTATGGCTGGCCGGCCAGGTGCGCTGCCAGGTCCTCCTGACTCTCCCATTCCTCAAAGACGTGAATCCGGCCCGGCTGGCTCAGGTCGGCGGTCCAGGCGTAATGGACGCAGCCGGGCTCGCGACGGGCAGCTTCGATTAGCTTACGAGCTCCGCTCAGCGCCGATTCCCAGTTGGCGGGCGTTAGGTCGACCTCCCCCGAGATCACAATGCGCATGCGGATCATCCCTGGGTTTGGTCGTGGAGGATGCGATAGGCCCGCCGCCGGAACAGCCAGGCGTTGGCCTGCTTCAACAGCTCGTCTTCATAGACGCCGATGATCCGGCGCACCGCGCCGTCGGCCTGGATCAGGATCTCCTGGGTGTAGACGGTCGCTTCGGCGCGGTCGCCCTTAACCCGGATAGAGCCCGGGGTGGCGAAGAACGCCGCCAGGCTGAACGCTCCCATCGCCTGCAGCCACGCGGCCCGAATCTGCGCTTTGCCGGAAACCTGGAACCCAGGCAGCGACCACTCACCGTCCTCGGACCAGGTGGCGATCCAGTGTTCGGGGTCGTTCCGGAAGACGGCATCGCCATAGCTATCGATGAGGTCACGGATCGCGATCCGATCCTCCATTGGGCCTTCGAACGCCATGGGTCCCCTCCCTCGGTTGTGCATCCATACATAGACGCGATGAAAAAGTCCGGCGAGATTGTTTTTCGAAGTCCAACCGCTCCTTACGGAGGTCCGGCGATCTCCATGTCGAAGTAAGGGACGCTGTGCATGACGCAGGCTGCAGGATCGCCAGGCGAAGTCCAACCGCGCAGGGGACCGGACGGCGAGCGGGCGCGGACCTCAACCGCGCAGAGCCCGACCGCCGATCCGGCGCACAGGGCTTCAGTTGAGATCTTGCTCGAGGGCGAGCATCTAGAGCCGGCGCCAGAGAGCCGACGTCCGGAAGTTCGGTTGGGGTGGAGCCTGTGTGAAGACGCCGAAGCACCATAGATTCCTGGCGTCGTACGCCGCGCGTTGGCTATCACCCGGAGCCAACACGCCCTGCACTGCGATAGCCCACTCGTTGCGGTCACGGCTCTGCTGCACAATCAGCACGAGGCGAGCTCCAGGGCGCACCGCTCGGGCCACATTGGTGAAGGCGGCGACGGCTTCGGTGAAGAACATCACGCCGAAGCAGCTGACGCACAGGTCGAAATGGGCGACTGGAACGCGTGAATTTGCGCATCGGCCCGTTCGAGCAAGACGTTTCGCGACCCATCTGCCGCGCTTCTACGGCGTGACACTTCAAGCATCGCCGCCCACCCCATCCACAAGATAGACGAGTTGCCCCCTGGAACTGGAAGCGGACGGCTGACATGCTTGCGGCGTGAGACCGCCGCCGGACGCCGTCAGGATGAAACCTCCCGAGCCTGCCCGCAGGACCAGGCCGGCGTGGGCCGGGCATCCCGGTCCAGGGCCTGGCGCCCGAAGCGCCCGACGACCTCCTACGCTCCGGCCACTCGCCGCCGGACTGCTGGCAGTTC
>JAYUBY010000100.1:0-5786 GCA_043740635.1 Alphaproteobacteria bacterium | reverse complement strand
GACCCGGAACGGAATTCGTTGTGGCTGCTGCCTTCCGGCCCTGACCAGGTTGGCGAAGCGTCCGCCCGCCGCCGATCTCCGCGCGGGGATATGGCGGATTGGGGATGCCGAGGCAAGCGCGGAGGATGTCGCAGATCGCGCGGCGGTTTGTGCGCGCAGAAGCAATGGCCACGGCGGAACAACCTTCGCTGCGGCGCCTTAGTGTAGCTTGGCTTCTAGAGGCTCGCCATGTTGCTTGAACCCGGGACGACCTGTTGGCGGCGCGAGACGGCGGGCCGCGCGGCTCTGCTGATCGACATGGCCGCCTATTTCGACGCGGCGATGATCGCGATGGGCAAGGCCAAACACTCAGTTCATCTGCTCAACTGGGCCTTTGAACCCCAGACCCTGTTCCATCCGCAGCCGGGTTGCACAGGACCGGAAGACGACCGGATCGCCAACTTCCTGAAGAAGCTGTCGCGGGACAATCCTAAGCTCGACGTACGAGTGTTGTGCTGGAAGTCTGCCCTTCCTGTAGCGGCGACCCAGCACTGGTTCACTCTGGCCGACCGCAAGGTGTTCGCGGGTAGCGAAGTGAAGTTCATCCTCGACGGCAAGCTGCCCACGGGCGCCTCGCACCATCAGAAGGCGATTATTGTCGACGACGCCATCGGTTTCTGCGGCGGCGGCGACATCGGCCCGGACCGCTGGGATACGCCGGAGCACCTGGACGACGACCCGCGTCGGGAAAAGACGAAGCACGCCCGCCGCCGTCGGGGCGACGAGGACGACTTCAACAGCCGCCACGAGGTGATGGGCGTGGTCGAGGGCGCGCCGGCCCGGGCGCTGGGCGCACTGTTCCGGGCGCGCTGGGCCAGGGCCACCGGCGAGGAGCTGCCGGAACCGCCGCGGGTGCGACCTGTATGGCCGGCCGGCGTCGTGGCGCAATTCCGGGGTGTCGAGGTGGGGCTGTCGCGCACCCACGGCACATGGCGCGAGCATCCCGAAGTCCGCGAGGTCGAGCGGCTGCACCTTGCGTCCATCGCTGAGGCGAGGCGCTGCATCTACATGGAGAACCAGTATTTCACCTCGCCGCTGATCGCCGGCGCGTTGTCGAGGCGGCTCAGCGAGCCGGATGGGCCGGAGGTGGTGCTGATCGGCACGGAGCATTCGCCCAGCTACTTCGACCAGGCGACCATGGACCGCACGCGGGTGAAATTCATCGAGACGCTGAAGCGCGCAGACAAGCATGGCCGCTTACAGGCCTACAGTCCGGTGACGACCCTGGGCCGGATCATCATCGTTCACGCCAAACTGACGATCATCGATGACCGGCTGCTAAGGATCGGCTCAGCCAATCTCAACAACCGTTCGCTGGGTTTCGACACCGAGTGCGACATGAGCTTCGAAGCCGCGGGGAAAGCTGGGACCGATCATCGACGCGAGATCTCGGTCCTGCGCACTCGCCTCCTCGCACACTGGCTGGGCTGTGACGAAGCCATCATGGCTACGGCTCTGCGGAAGGCGGGGAGTGTGGGAGCCGCTCTCGAAACCCTGCGCAACGCTGGTTACGCGCGACTGCGGCCGATGCAGCTGAAGCCGGTGGAGGGCGTGGCCGCGATGATCGCCGCCTACCACCTGGGCGATCCGTTCACTCCCGCCGACAGCTTTCGGGCCTGGCGGCGCAAGGCGCAATCGCAGAGCGCGCGGCGGCGCGGCGCGGGTGATGTGTCTGGGCGTTGAGGCTACGAATGGAGTCCATTTCAGCCGGTACTCCCGGCCAGGACTTCCACGCGCTATCGTCAGCCCATCCACACGGAGCCTCACACCATGTGCCGCAACATCAAGTCCCTGTTCAATTTCGACCCGCCGGCGACAAACGACGAGATCCGCGCAGCGTCGCTGCAATTCGTGCGCAAGATCGCCGGGTTCAATGCGCCGTCGAAAGACAATGAAGCCGCGTTCAACGCCGCCATCGCCGAGGTGTTCGAGGCCGGCCATCGCCTACTGCACAACCTCGAAACCCATGCCCCACCTCGCGACCGCGAAACCGAGGCCCAAAAGGCCAAAGCCCGCTCCGCCCAGCGCTTCGGCGTCCGCGCGCCGGCTTAGGTTTCACCCCTTTGCTTCGCTCGGGGCGAGGCAGTCGGCTCTCTAGTTCCCTCCTGGCTTCGCCGCGGCCCCAGCGGCCTCTTGCTCCTTGTGGCGCGCGCCGGCCAGGATCGAAGGCAGCGCATAGTTCCCTTCGTGGCAGGCGTACTCGTAGACGATGCCGTGCATGGGCGCGAAATCGTACTCGCCACCCCAGGGCTTGTCCCAGGTGTCGGGATCTTCGATCTGGAACTGGTAGTTAAGCCGGGTTGGCGAAACGCGGGTGAAGCGTTCGGTGACCTTCAGATGCTTCCACGAGCCCATGAAGCCTTGCTGCTCGGGGAAGTTGGTGGTCTCGACGACCAGGGTGTTGCCCTCGAAATGGCCGATGCTATCGCCCATCCAGGTCCGCACCCCGTCCGCACGGTGGCCCCCCTTCAACCGGACGATCCGTGTGTCGTGGATCATCTCCACCTGGATCGCCACCGAGTCCGGCGTCTGGATGATGTAGTAGTCATTGTTGTAGTAGCCATTTGGCAGCATGGGGGGGCCGGCGTTGCGGCCAAAGCCCATGATACAGCGCTCGCCCACGCCGCGGTTCTCATAACTGTCATAGACGTCGCGCTGGAAACCGCCGGCGCCCGCCACACCGGCCTTTCGCGCCGGGGGCTGGCCATTCGGCGTGGTGAGGATGGAGCTCCGGAACTGGCCGCCTACCTCCATGACGTGGGTGCCGGGATCGATCCAGAAAACGTTGTAGCCGCCTACGTCGCCGCCGGCGGCGGCGAAGTCGGGGCGAAGGGCGAAAAGCTTCTCCTGGGTGGCCTTTTCCTTCTCGGTGGGCGCCGTCGCCTTTACGTCGGTGGGACTGTCAGCTGCGGCCAGGGCGTCGCCCCAGACCTTCTCCGCGGCGCGAGCCTCTGTGGGCGAGAGCGTCGCCTTGTCGGTAAGCCTCGTGTTGCGGGTCAGCGGCGTCATTGTCGCGTTGGACCAATAGCCGGAAAGATTTGGCTGGCCGAAGGCAGTCTTGGGCGCCGCCCAGCCCGCCTGCGGGATGGTGGGGTCGGCCGGCGCCTTCATCGTCGCAGCGAGCGCCAAGCCGGCTGAGCACAGCGCTGTTCCGAGCGCGAGAATGAAGATGCGGCGCATGGGTTAGGCTCCCGTTTGGATTCTTGGCGTGATCCTCTTCGGACAATACCACTGTTCCGCAACGGGCCCAGAAGGAGATGTGCGTGCGATTCTCATGGCGGTGGTCACGAACGGGACGCAAGGTGGCGACCAGACTCACACGGCCTAAATGCACCAACCAAAGGCCTTTGCATGCGTCCCCTTTTAACGGCCCTCGCCCTTGCGGTCAGCATGACCGCGTCCTTGGCTCACGCGCAGCCTCCCGCGGTTGGACCCTACAAGGTGCTCAAGACCGTAAAGGTCGGAGGGGACGGCGGGTTCGACTACGTTTATGCCGACGTGGCCAATCGTCGGCTCTATGTCCCGCGCAGCGGTCCGAACGCAAACGTTGCGGTCTTCGATCTCGACACCCTGGCGTCGGCTGGTCTCGTCGCCGGGGTCAACGGCCACGGGGCGGCGGTCGACGCCAAGTCCGGCCAAGGCTTTTCCTCAAGCAAGCCCCTTGCCATGTGGGACGCCAGGACACTGGCGCCGATCAAAGCCATCGAGGTCCAAGGCAATCCCGACGGCATCTTGGGAGATGCATCCAGCCAGCGAATCTACATCCTGAGCCACAGCGCACCCAACGTGACTGCCATCAACGCTGTGGACGGCACAGTCATCGGCACGGTGGATATCGGCGGCGCCCCAGAACAGGCCGTCACCGACGGTAAAGGCCATCTCTAGATCGACGTTGAGAACAAGGATCAGATCGCCTTGGTCGACACCAAGACCATGACTGTTTCAGCCAAGTTCAGCCTCGAGGGCAAATGCGGTACGCCGGCCGGGCTGGCGTTCGACATCAAGACCCACGTCCTCTTCGCCGCCTGCCGCAACCCCGCGGTCATGGCGATGATCAACTCAGAAACTGGCAAAATACTGCAGGTCCTACCGATCGGCGTGGGCGTCGACGGCGCGAGGCGTTCAGTTCGCAAGGCGACGGCACGCTTACCGTCATAAAGGAGCTCAGCCCCACCAGCTTTGCCGTGGAACAGACCGTCGAGACCAAGGTCGGCGCCAAGACGCTCACCCTGGATACCAAGACCGGCCACATCTTTCTGATCACCGCCGAATTCGGTCCGCCGCCTCCGGCGTCGCCGTCCAGCGCTCAAGTCGGTCCTCCGGGCCGCCCCCGGCGCGGCGCGATGCTGCCGGACTCGTTCTCGATCCTGTTTGTGGGCAAGTAGCTGGCGCCGCGCCCCCTTGGCCACGCCGTAAAATCGATCGCATGGCCTATATTTCAAGGGTCAGCTCTTGGGTGAAATATTTCTGCGGACCAAAGGGGCTATCGCAGACTTGTCCATAGAGTTCAGCGAACGCGTTATGTCACAACACGAAAGCCCGATGGCGTTGACGTTCCGGTGCCCGAAGGAGCTGGACGGACTGATTCCGGCGCCGACGCCGGCCGCGCAGGGCGTGCCTGACTGGTTCAAGGCCATGCCGCAGCAAGCCTACAGTGCTGTCGTTTCCGGCGCGGACGATACAGCCAAGCGCTGCCCGGCCTTCATCGACGCCATGACCTGCGGTTTCCTGATCCCGCTGATCTGCGACCTGAATGTTGAGAACGGGGAGTTCTCCTGGGACAATGATCTGCCGGCGGGTGGATCCATCAGCTTTGCCCGCTCGCCTGTTGGTTTCCACGACGCCAGCCAGGTCGCCGGCACGCCCTTGTTCGATGACGACCGCTTCCTCATCAAATTCCACAACCTCTGGACCATCGAGGCGCCACCCGGCTACTCGCTGTTGATCACCCACCCGGCCAATCGGTTCGACCTTCCCTTCACCACCCTTACGGGCTGGGTCGACGCCGACCGCTACCACGATGCCTGGATCCACTTCCCGGCGCACTGGCATGATGAGACGTTCAGCGGAGTCCTGCCCAAAGGGACTCCAATCGCCCAATGCATCCCAGTGAAGCGGGAGGGCTGGGTCATGCGCACCTCGGCGCTTACTGACGAGGAGACACAGCGGACGCATGACGTCATGCACGCCATCGGTCGCGAAAAGGGCGTCTACCGCCGGCAGTTCCGAGCCTGACGCCGCTAGTTCGCATCGACCCGCAGGAAGGTGGCGGCCGCGCTGCGCCGCAGGAAGAAGCGACCGTGCGACGCGGTGGCGAGCGCCATAATCGCGGGTCCGCTCAGTTCGGTCGAACCATTCGTCGCCGCCCGCAAAGTCGCTTCGCCCGCGTCGCGCTTGCCCATTTCCAGGAGGCACTTACCAAGCTCAACGCGAGTCGCGGCGTCGTCCGGCCGAACGTCGAGCACATGACGATAGAATTCGGCGGCCTCGGCATACTCGCCATCAAGCGTCATTACCTTGGCCAGGCCGACAAGAGCATCAAACCGCCCCGGCGCCTCCGCCCGCACACCCAGGAAGAGGGCGCGGGCCTGGGCGCGGTCGTTTCGTTGCAGATGTAGATAACCGAGCCCGACGCGCAGGACCGCCGCATCCGGCATAAGCGCCACGCCCGCCTCGAAAACCACGACGCCCTCTTCAAAACGCCCCATGGCGCTGAGCTGTTCACCGAGCTCGAGGAACGCCTGCGG
>JAYUBY010000099.1:0-2034 GCA_043740635.1 Alphaproteobacteria bacterium | reverse complement strand
GCCGGCCGACATTTGCGAGGATTGCTCGCGCTCCCTTGGCCAGTGGATCAAAGATCAGCGATGCAGGCCGCAATCCAAAGGAACGGCCAATGGCTGACCAGACCAAGATCGAGTGGGCCGACGCCACGATCAACGCCATCAACGGCTGCTCGCTGGAGTCGCCGGGCTGCACCAATTGCTACGCCATGCGGGCCGGGGGGCGCAACCTGCCCGGCTATCCGTCGACGGGGCTTACCATGCCGAGCAAGGCTGGCCACGTCTGGACCGGCGAAGTGCGGCTGCATGAGCCATCGCTGTTGAAGCCGCTGCGCTGGACCAAGCCCCGCTCGATCTTCTGGAATGCCCATGGCGACACGTTCCACCCCAAGGTGCCCGACGAATGGATTGACCGGGTGTTCGCCGTAGCCTCGCTGACCCCGCAGCATCGCCACATGATCTTGACCAAGCGGCCCGACCGGATGCGCGATTACATCAACAGCCGGCCGCAAGCCGTCTGGGATCGCGCGGCGCTGGAAATGCGGCCGAAGGCGCTGGACCAGCTAAAAGCCCTGCCATGGCCGCTGCCGAACGTCTGGCTCGGCACCAGCGTTGAGGATCATGAGCGGCGCGGCCGGATCGACGCGCTGTCCGACACGCAGGCCGCTGTTCGCTTCGTCTCGTTCGAGCCGCTGCTGGGCCGCGTCGACGTATGCGAGCAGCTTGGCATCTGGTGGAATCAGACCACCGGCGAGTGGGTGCGCGAGCACAAGCCGAAGTTCGATTGGGCCATCGTCGGCGGCGAGAGCGGGCGCGGCGCGCGGCCCATGCACCCTGATTGGGCGCGCTCGCTGCGTGACCAGTGCGTTGGCGCTGGCGTGGCTTTCCATTTCAAACAGATTGGCGATTGGGGATGGATCGACGCTGAAACCCACCACGCCGATTATGTCGCCGCGTGCAATGGCGAAGCGCCTTGGCGCGGAGATCGCCTGCTTGAGTCTAATGGCACCCTCTTGCCGGGCACGAGCATTCAGGTCGGCAATCGGCAATACGTTCGCCGCGTAGGCAAGGCCCGCGCCGGCCGATTGCTGGACGGGCGCGAATGGAACGAGGTTCCCCATGGCTGACCGAGGAGTTTTGTTCAATGCCAGCGAGCAGCGATGGCGGTCTGCAGCCGGCCGAGCAAATGTAAGTCCTGAAGAGTTCGTCGCGATTCTTAATCGAGGCGAGCGCATGTGCACATCTTGTCGGAAGATATTCCCCAGGACCAGCGAGCACTTCAGGTCGTCCACGTCAAAGGACATCGACTCGCTTAGGGCTCAATGCAGGGGCTGCCAGAGCACTTACGATGCCGCCAAATATCGCCGTAATCACGAGGCGATCGCTGCCAAACGCAAGCAGTACCAGATGGCTAATCGGGATCGCCTCTACGCATACAATCGCGCCTGGGGGAGCAATCGACATCGGGCATTGAAAACCGAGGCTATTCTCGCCTTGGGCGGGTGCTGTGCCTGTTGTGGGGAGGCAGAGCCGCTTTTTTTAGATCTGGATCACATCCACAACGATGGTGCGGAGCACCGCAAGGTAGTTAAGAACACGACCCAGCTTATACTCTTGCTCAAAAATACCGGATGGCCGCGCGATCGCGTTCAACTCCTCTGCAGCAACTGCAACCAAGGCAAGGCACGCAACGGCGGAACTTGCCCACATCAGGAAAAACGCAATGGCGGATAAGGGAGTTTTATTTGGTCCCCCGATGGTGCAAGCGCTGCTGGCCGGGCGCAAGACGCAAACGCGCCGGCTGCTTTCCCCGCAGCCCGACCCGCGAACAACGTCTTGCAGCGTTTCGGCGATCACGAGGCCGGCGCAATGGATGGGGGAGGGTCCGTCTCGCGCAGGCGGGACTTCGCAATGGGACCCTTGGCGACTGCTGCCGCACTCGCATGGCGACCGCCTCTGGGTGCGCGAGGCGTGGCGGGCCGGCAAGGTGCTCGACAGTTTCAAGCCGCGCGAACTGCCCAAGACCACCCGCGTCTGGCACGAGGTCGACCGCGACAA
>JAYUBY010000098.1:0-6830 GCA_043740635.1 Alphaproteobacteria bacterium | reverse complement strand
GCGCACCTTGCCGAGGTCGGCTGACTGGGGCGCGGTGGAGATCTCGAGCACCGAGCCGCCCTTGAAGTCGATGCCGCAGACGAGACCGCCGCAAGGCGGCGTGAACGGATAGGCCGCGAGCACCACCGAGGCGATCACCGCGACGACGGAAAGCGACGAGAAGACGCGAGCCAGCCGAACAAAGCGGAAGTGCGTGCGGACCGGCAGGACCTTGATCAGGGGCCAGATTTTCAAAGCAATGGCTCCCTTACGCGATCGGCAGAATCTTCGGGCGAGCGGTGCGGAACCACCAAGCCAGAAGTACTTGAGTGACGAGGACGGCCGAGAACACGGTCGTGAGCACGCCGATAGACAGGGTCCAGGCGAATCCCTTCACCGGTCCCGAGCCGAGGTTGAACATGATCAAGGCCGAGAAGATGTGGGTCATGTTGGCGTCAAAGATGGTGCCCCAGGCTCGCGTGAAGCCCGCCTCCATGGACGAGATCAGGTTCTTCCCCGACCGCAATTCGTCACGCATGCGCTCGTAGATCAGGACGTTGGCGTCGACGGCCACGGCGAGCGTCAGAATGAGGCCGGCGATGCCCGGAAGGGTCAACGTCGCCTGGGTCAGGCTCATGAGGCCGATAATCATCACGGCGTTGACCGCGAGCGCAATCAGCGAAATTCCGCCGAACAGACCGCCATAGATCACGAGCATGAAGACCATAGTGGCCGCGAGGCCGACGACGGCCGACAGCGTACCGGCCTTGACCGCGTCTGCGCCGAGTTCCGCGCCGACCGTCCGCTGCTGCTCCACCTTCATGGGAGCGGGTAGCGCACCGGCGCGCAACAGGACTGAAAGCTCGTTGGCGCTTTCTGGTGTGAAGTGGCCGGTAATCCGACCCTGTCCGCCGGGGATGGGGCCCTCAATCACCGGCGCGGAAATGACCTTCTTGTCGAGCACGATCGCAAAGCGCTTGCCGACATTCTGGCGGGTCGTGTCTCCGAACCGCCGCGCGCCGACGCCGTTGAAGCGGAATTCCACGACCGAGCCGCCGCCCTGCTGGTCGAAACCGGGACGGGCGTCTGTGAGCATCTCACCGCTGACAACGAAGCGTTTCTTGACCACATAGGCCGGCGCGATGTTGTCGGTGGAGGGCAACAACTCGTCACCTGGCGGGATGCGGCCGGCGGCGATGTCCTCTGGCGCGGCCTGGTCGTCGACCATCTGGAAGGTCAGCTTGGCGGTCTGGCCTATCAGGTTCTTGAGTTTCTCGGGGTCGCTCTCGCCGGGCGCCTCGATGACGATCCGGTCCTTGCCCTGACGGACTGGGTTGATTTCCTTGGTGCCGGTCTGGTCGATCCGGCGGCGAATGACTTCAATGTTTTGTTCGACGGCTTTCGAGGCCTCTGCGTCGAACGCCTCAGGCACGAAGGCGACGCGGATGCGCTGATCGGCAGCCGTCGTAACGCTGACGTCGCGGCCGCCCGGGGTACCTGCCAGCGGCGCGCCCAAGGTCGTGCGCAACGCATTGGTCGCGTCGTTAAGCTGGGCCGGATCGGTGATCCGCATCCCGATCTCGCCGTTATTCACGGCGAGGTCGGTGAAGTTGATCTGTTTGTCGTGGAACGTGGTGCGCACGTCCTCGGCCATGTTGGTAAGCCGCTCATTGCGCAGCGCTACCGTGTCGACCGAATAGAGCAGGTAGGAGCCGCCCTGCAGGTCGAGACCCAGGTGCAGCGTGTTTTTGGGCATGAAGGCGGGCAGGCTATCGCGCGCCTTGGCCGGCAACATGTTCGGCAGCGTGAACAGCAGGCCGAGCACTGTCGCCAAGACGACGAGTACCACCTTCCACCGGGCTAGATTCATCATGGCAGGAAGTGGGCCTTAAACCTTGGAGTCGTTGGCCGGCGCTGGTGCGCCGCGGGTCGACACCTCAGCGATCATCGCCTTGCGCACCTTGACGGAGACCCCGGTGGCGATCTCGACACCGACGTCGGCGTCCTCGACACGCACGATCTTTCCGTGGACGCCGGAGTTGAGGACCACGGTGTCGCCACGCTTCAGGCCGGCGATCATCGCCTGGTGTGCCTTCGCCCGTTGCGACTGCGGTCGGATCATCAGGAAATAGAAGATCAAGATCAGCGGAACGAAGAAGATCAGCGGCTGAATCATCTGTTCGATGCCGCCGCCGGCGGCGGCGCCACCGATGACTTGGGCGTAGGCTGGCGTGGCGAACATGGCCTCTCCGGAAAAGCAGTGCGGCAGGGGGCCTCAGGGGACCCCTGCTCAAAGTCGGCGGAAGCTATGCGTTGCGACCTTGTTTTGCAATGGAACCGGGCCGGGTTAAGCGTCGCAGGGATGACACACGACCTTGAACCCATCCTGAACCGTATCGCAGACGCCCTTGATCGCCTGGCGCCCTCGCGCGCAGTGGACCCGGATTTCGCCACCGCGCGCCTCTTTCGCCACGATCCAGCCTCCGGCGCCTTCCACCCAGCGCCCGACTATCCCCTGCCCGTAGCGGCCTTGGTCGGCGTCGATCGGCAGAAGGAGCGGTTCGTCGAGAACCTGAAGCGGTTTGCGGCGGGGCTTCCCAGCAACCACGCCCTGCTTTGGGGCGTGCGTGGCACAGGCAAGAGTTCGCTCGCCAAGGCGGCCTTCATGAGCGTCGCCAAAGGCGCGCGCCAGTTGAAGCTGGTGGAGGTGGACCGCGATCAGGTCACCGCTCTGCCCTTGCTGTTCGACATCCTGCGCGCACGCCCGGAGCGTTTCCTTGTACTCTGCGACGATCTCTCGTTCGAAGAGGGGGCGGCGGCGGCCAAAGCGCTGAAATCGGCGCTTGAGGGCGGCGTTTCCGGCCCACCAGCCAACGTCCTATTCACCGCCACCTCGAACCGCCGCCACTTAATGCCTCGCGGCCATGGCGAGGACCGCGGCCTGATCGCCAGCGCGGAGGACGCCGAAGAGGAAGTGAGTGTTTCCGACCGCTTCGGCCTTTGGATCGGTTTCCCGCCTATGGACCAACCGACCTACCTGGCCGCCGTGAAGGGCTACGCCAAGCGCTATGGCCTCGATACCGCCGACCTGGACCGCCGGGCCCTGCAATGGGCGCAACTTCGCGGCGCCCGTTCCGGCCGCGTCGCCTGGCAGTTTATCCGCGATCTGGCCGGCGAGTTGGGCAAGACGCTTCCGATGTAACGACCCCCGCTCCGCCAAGGAGAGAGGGAAAATCGCTACTTCGGCAGCACCAACTTCGGGTCGACCGGGGCCGCACGATCCGCCGGGTTGGGCGCGTAGCGAACTTCGAAGTGCAGCTGGGGCTCGGACGCACCGCCCGTGGCGCCAGCCTGGCCGATCTGCTGACCCTGCGACACGTTTTGCTTCATCTTCACGTCGATCCGCGCGAGGTACGCGTAGGCCGTCGACCAGCCGTCTGCGTGCTTGATGAGTACCAGGTTGCCGAAGCCCGGCACCAGATCGCCAGCATAGACAACTTCTCCGTCGGCCGCTGCCCGCACGGGAGCCCCTACATCAGCCTGAATCTCGATGCCAGCGTTGTTCTGGCCGCCGGGCTTGGGCCCGTAGTCGGAAAGAATCTGGCCCTTCAGAGGCCACTGGAACCGACCCCTTCCCAGCTGCGTGATCTGGGCGTCCGTGGGAGGCGGAGTAGTGTTCGGTGTGACCGAGGGCGGCTGCGAGCCGCCGGAAGGGGAATAGGGGATCGGCCGCGAGGGCAGCCCGGGCTGATAGGGTTGCGGATAGCTCCGTGACGGCCGCGCCTCTACTGGCGCGTCGCGGTCGCGATATCCATCCGGCAGATAGACCTTCTGGCCCGGCCTTACCGAGAAAGCCTTCTTCGGAAGCTCGTTCTCGGCGCGCAGGCTAGGCAGGCTGACGCCAAAACGTTGAGCGATGGTGGCGAGGCTGTCGCCGGACGTGGCGGTGTAGACGTGCTCTGCGAAACTCGGGCCGTGGTAGACTTGGCCAACTCGCACCGCGCTCCCTTTGACACGGTTCAGCCGCTTCACCTCGCTGACGTCGGCGCCGAGCCGGTCCGCGATCTTGGCGAGCGTGTCACCCTTTTTGGCTTTGTAAGTCTCGCCGCTGGCCTGGGTCGTGACTACATGGCCGCCTGCGCCATGATCGCTCGGCGACGGCGTGGCGTCTGCAACCTCGGCCGGCGTCAGCTTGCCGTGGTGGCCTTTGACGCTTTTCGCAATCGCCGCCTCGCCCTTCGCCGGAGACTTTTCGGTTTCGCCGGCGGCCTCTTCGCCGCCCTGGAGACGCAACTCCTGGCCGGCATGAATCTGGCCCTTCGCAGTAAGTCCATTGGCCGAGCGGAGATCGTCAATGGAGACGTGCAGCTTCTTTGAAATCGAAAACAGGGTGTCGCCGTGCGCCACGGTATAGGTCCTGGCCGCCGCGGGCTTCGCGGCCGAAGCCTTCGATGACGCGCCTTTTGCAGCCGGCGGCTTGGCCACGACCAGACCCTTCAGCACCTGGCCGGGATGCAAGACACTGGTCTTCCTCAGACCATTGTCCTTCATCAGATCTTCGATCGTGGTGTCGAGCTTGTCTGCGATCGTGGCGAGCGTGTCGCCCTTTATGACCGTATAGGACGTTCGCTCCGCCTGGTCGGCTTCGGCCGCGGCGGGTTTTTTGGCGTGATGCGTCGTGCGCGCTAACGCTGGATTTGCGCCCAGCGCCGTGGATGCGAGCAGGATCAGGGCCGATCGCTGAATGAAATGCGTCATCGCCGCTCCGGTTGAAAGGTGGTCATGAGTCGGGGCGTCAGGGTTGATGATGGGTTAACCTGGGCCATTGCGCCAACCTGCAAACCGCAGCCATCCCCACACGTCTTCGTCAAAGTTCCTTCGCCACGCCATCGAGTAAGGGAACGAAACGCACGTCGGTCAGTGCCTCGATTTCGAATCCCCCCTCACCGTCGCCAGTGTATCGCCGAAGGCTCTGAACTGGACCCTTGCCGATGGGCGCGACGAGAATCCCGTTCGGTTTCAATTGGCTGAGCAACGCCGTGGGCTCATTTGACGCTGCGGCTGTGACCATAATACGGTCAAAGGGCGCCTGTTCAGGCCAACCTTCTCCGCCATCGCCAAACCGGGTGATGACATTGGTCAGGCCCAGCGTCTTAAAGCGGGCCTCGGCCTCGCGCATCAATGTCCGGTAGCGCTCCACCGTGTAGACCAGCCGCGTAAGCTTAGAGAGGATTGTGGTCTGGTAGCCGCTGCCCGTTCCGATCTCCAACACCCGGTCGCGTTTGTCGACCTTCAGCGCCTGCGTCATCAAGCCGACGATAAACGGCTGGCTGATGGTCTGACCGCAGGCGATTGGCAGGGCGGAATCTTCGAAGGCCCGCGCCTTGAAAAGATCCGGCGTGAAGGATTCCCGCGGCGTCGTTTCGATGGCGTTCAGCACAGCTGCGTCGCTGACGCCCTGCGAGCGCAGGGCGAGGATCAGGCGGGCGAGCCGCGTATCGGCACTGTCTTCGTCTTTCTTCGACATTCTCAAGCCTTGGGTGGCGCGCCACCCAGAACACGACGCAGCTTGTGCACTGACTCGCTGTGAGTGAGATCGATATGCAGCGGCGTGACCGATATCTTTCCGTCATAGAGCGCCCGAAGGTCGGTGCCCTCAGGCGGACTAGACCGCTCCTGGCGAAATCCCATCCAATAGTAGTCACGGCCGCGCAGGTCGGTGCGTTTTTCCGAAGTGCGTATATGGGCGTCGCGGAAGCCCTGCCGCGTCACCTCGACCTCGGTGATCTCCGCGGGCGGCCGGCCGGGGAAGTTGAGGTTCATGATCACGTCGGTGGGCCAGCCGATTTCCATCAGCCGCTTGATGATACCCGGCGCGAAGGCCTCAGCGGCTTCATAGCCCCGATTGCCCTCGTAGAACCCCATCTGCGAGAGCGCAATGCCAGGCACGCCCAGCGACATGGCCTCGATGGCGCCGGCGACCGTGCCGGACATGGTGACATCCTCGGCGAGGTTCGCGCCCCGATTGACGCCAGAAAGCACGAGGTCGGGTTTGGCGCCTGTCACCAACTCACGCAGGCCTAGCATCACGCAGTCTGTGGGCGTTCCGGTCGTGGAAAATCGTCTTGGATCGTATTCACGTACCCGGATCGGCTCGGAAAGTGTCAGCGCCCGGCTGGCCCCAGACCGCTCGGTCTCCGGCGCACAGATCCAGACATCGTCGGAAAGCATAGCTGCGATCCGTTCCAACGCCGTCAGGCCCTCGGCATGAATCCCATCATCGTTGGTGAGCAGGATCCTCAAGCGGCCTTGCCCCCGATGTGGGTCAGTCCGGGCAGATAGGGATGCAGGGCCTGCGGGATGGCGATGCGGCCGTCCTCGTCCTGGTAGTTTTCCATCAGGGCCACGAGGGTGCGGCCCACGGCCAAGCCCGAGCCGTTCAGAGTGTGCACGAAGTGCGTGCCCTTCTCGCCGGCCGCCTTGGTGCGCGCGTCCATACGCCGGGCCTGGAAATCACCACAGTTGGAGCAGGAGCTGATCTCGCGGTAACGCCCCTCTGACGGCAGCCAGACCTCCAGGTCGTAGGTCTTCCTTGCCCCGAAACCCATGTCGCCGGTGCAGAGCAGCATGGTGCGGAAGGGCAACTCCAGTCGCTTCAGGATCGCCTCGGCGCAGCCGACCATCCGCTCGTGCTCGGCTTCGGACTGCTCGGGCGTCGTGATCGAGACCAGCTCGACTTTGTAGAACTGGTGCTGGCGGATCATGCCGCGCGTGTCGCGCCCCGAGGCGCCGGCTTCGGCGCGGAAACTCGGCGTCAGCGCGGTTAGCCGCAGCGGCAGTTCGTTTTCCGA
>JAYUBY010000097.1:0-2903 GCA_043740635.1 Alphaproteobacteria bacterium | reverse complement strand
CCTACGCCGGCGTTGCCGGAGCGTTGCTCGGACCGCCGCAGGACAGCGCGTACTCTGGCCAGCAGCTCTCGCGGATTGCAAGGCTTGGCCAGATAGTCGTCGGCACCCAGTTCCAGGCCGACAATGCGGTCAGTGTCCTCGCCCATGGCCGAGAGCATGATAATCGGTGGTCCGCCGTCGCCATTGGCAAATCGTCGGCAGATCGCCAGGCCGTCCTCGCCGGGCAACATGACGTCGAGCACGATCAGGTCTACAGGCCCCCGCTCCAACGCCGCCTCCATCTCGGTGGCGTCGCCGGCCGTATCGACCTTGTAGCCGTGCTTTCCCAAGAAGTCGGAGACGACATCCCGGATTCCGGGATCGTCGTCGACCATCAGGATGCGGGCGCCCGCGGTTGTCATTTCGAGGATTTGCTCCATGGCCGCGACGTTGGCTGCCGCGCGTAACACGCCGATTTCCTCGCTGAAATCACGAGTGCGACAAGATCGCGTCGGCGACAAACGGATTAGTCTGGCGTTCCTGGCCGAAACTGGACATCGGACCATGCCCCGGTACGAAACGAACGTCGTCTCCCAGTGGCCAGAGCTTGGTGGTGATGGCCTCGATCAGGTCAGCGTGGTTGCCGCGCGGAAAATCAGTTCGGCCAATCGAGCCCTGGAACAGCACATCTCCGACCTGGGCGAAGCGTGCCTCGCGGTGGAAGAAGATCACATGGCCTGGGGTGTGCCCCGGGCAGTGGTAGACCTCGAACTGGGTCTCCCCTAGCGTCACCACGTCGCCATCGTGCAGCCAGCGGTCAGGCGTGAAGCCGCGCGCTTCCGGCATGCCCCACTTGGCGCCGGACGCTTCGATCTGGTCGATCCAGAATGCATCGTCCGGATGGGGCCCTTCAATCGGCACCCCGGTTAGCTCCTTGATCGCGGCCGTGCCGCCGGCATGGTCGAGGTGGCCGTGCGTGATCCAGATCTTCTCGAGTGTCAGGCCCTGGTCCTTGATGGCCTGCATCAGCCGTGGGACCTCGCCGCCCGGATCGATGATGGCGGCCTTCAGCGTCTTGGCGCACCAGACGATCGTGCAGTTCTGCTGCAGGGGTGTGACCGGCGCGATGATGGCGCGGATCGCGAAGTCTTGCTTTTGGGGCGGTGGCTGTGGGGCGTTCATGTCCGCCTATGATCGTGCCTTACGGGGAATATGAAAAGGCCCGGGAAAAACCCGGGCCTTTCCGTCTCAATTCTCTGATGGTTGCTAAGCCGGCCCGCTGCCCGCGCCTTCCGTCAGCGGCTCGTCGTGTTCCATACCCAGGCGCACGTTGGATTTCCAGAATCCGTAGCAGAAGTAGAAGGCCAGCCCGATCACGGTCCAGACCGCAAACAGCCCCTTGGACTTGCTGTCGAGGCTGAGGAACAGCACCGCACACCCGATGATCGAAGCCGGCGCGATAATGAACAGGAACGGCGTCCTGAACGGCCGGACCCGGTTCGGATCGGTGAACCGAAGCACCATCACGCCGACCGACACGGCCGCAAAGGCAAACAGCGTTCCGGAGTTGGAATAGTCGGCCAGTTGGCCCACCGGGAGGAAGGCCGCGAAGATCGCAACGACGACCCCAGTCACCAGAGTGATGATCCAGGGGGTCTTGAACTTCGGGTGCACAGTCGCGAGCACCGGCGGCAAGAGGCCGTCACGCGCCATCACGAAGAATATCCGCGTCTGGCCGTACATCATCAACAGGACGACTGAGGGAAGGGCGATTGTCGCGGCGAGGGCGACTACGCTGCCAAAGAACGGATGACCGATCTCATGCAGCACATAGGCGAGTGCGTGCTTCGAGCAGACCAGCGGTGTGTGTGCTCCCAGGGCCGTGCAGGCGGCTGAGAACTCGGGCGAGCCCGGGTCGTAGGCCACGCCACTGGCGTTGAGCAGCGGCTGAGCGCCGTAGGCGCCAACAGCGCCGCCTGCGGCGAGCAGATAGAACAGGGTGCAGATGAGCAACGACGCGATGAGGCCGATGGGCACGTTGCGCTGCGGGTTCTTCGTCTCCTCGGCGGCGGTGGAGACCGCGTCGAAGCCGACATAGGCAAAGAAGATTGAGGCGGCCGCGCCTAAAACCCCCGTTCCCGAAGATCCTAGAGGATTGCCCCAGCCGCGCGGCGTGAAGGGCTTGAAATTTCCAACGTGGCTGGAGATCAGCGGAATGGTCAGGACGATGAAGAGGGTCAGGGCGGCGACCTTGATGGCCACGAGGACCGCATTGACCGTTGCGCTTTCCTTGGTTCCGACGATGAGCAGTGTCGTCACCAAGATGGTGATAATCACCGCCGGCAAGTTGATGATCCCGCCGGCCTCGCCCCCCTCGAGGAAGGAGCCGATGGAGACCTTCGGGCCGACGGTCAGCGCATGCGGCAACAGCTGAATTCCCTGGTCGCCAAACAGCCCAAGAATATGCCCCGACCAACCCACGGCCACGGCGCTCGCGCCCAGCGCATATTCCAAAATCAAAGCCCAGCCGACCAGCCAGGCCACCAACTCGCCCATCACGGCGTAGGAATAGGTGTAGGCCGAGCCTGCCACCGGAACCATTGAAGCCAGTTCGGAATAGCAGAGCGCCGCAACAGCGCAGACCGAGCCGGCGATGATGAAGGAGACCATCATGCCCGGACCCGCCTTCTGAGCGGCCGTGGCGGTCAAGACAAAGATGCCGGTTCCGATGACTGCGCCGATGCCCAGCATCGTGAGTTGGACCGGGCCCAATGACCGATGGAGCGATTTCTTCTCAGCCGTAGCCAGGATCGCGTCGAGCGACTTAATGCGCCACATAGAACCTCCGAACGTAGGCCCACTGTGGGCCCCCTGAAATTTGCGCGTGAGCGTGGCGTGACGCTGCCGCCTGGTCAACCGGGTGC
>JAYUBY010000096.1:0-11389 GCA_043740635.1 Alphaproteobacteria bacterium | reverse complement strand
CATCGCCATGCGCAGCGACAAGACCGATCGCAGCTTCTCAGCCATGATCTATCTCTCAGCCGCAGTCATTCACTCGCGGTGAATCCCAACAACCCCTAGCGCAGACGCCGCTCCAAATCGCCGCAATCGACGACACGCCAACCCTTATCGATACCGGCCGAGACAAGTTCGAGCACATGCTGGCGCCGGTTATGATCAACGACGAAGGCCCATTCCGATTCATGTTGGACACTGGGGCCAACACTTCCTGCATCTCTCGTGACCTGGCCCAGCGGTTGATGCTTGCAAGCACGCGGCCCGCGATCGTGCACACCGTCGTCGGCGCCCGAGTACGCCCGGGCGTACTCATTGACCGGCTAGAGGTGGGTGGACGCAATCGCAAGGCGGTGCGGGTCGCCGCCCTACCCCTCGACGCGCAACTGGATGGCATCCTCGGCGTCGACTGGCTGAAAGGCCAGCGCCTCGAACTGGGTTTCAAGTCCAAGAGCCTAGCCATCACCCGGTCGAAGCACGAGGTCTCTCGGGACGGTGTGGCAGTCGTGCCCGCCCGTCGTAATCTAGGCCAACTGACCATCGTGGACGCCGACGTGAGTGGCAAACGCATCAGCGCGATGGTCGACTCAGGGTCGCAAATGAGCCTGTGCAACGCGCCCTTGCGCGCCCTTGTCGCGGAAGCCAACCGTCGCGCCTTGCGCGACGACACCCATCCGCGCATCGGGCTTGAGACAGTGGCCGGCGAACAATTCTCAGGCGAGATGCTCTATCTGCCATTCCTGAGACTGGGCGGACTGCGGCTGGGACTAGTGCCGGTCGTCTACGCCGAAGTGCCGGTGTTCGATCTGTGGGGGTTGAAGGAGACTCCGGCCATTATCCTCGGAATGGACCTGCTGACCCAGTTTGACGCTGTGTCGCTGGATTTCGGACAGGCTCAGGTGACCTTCGATCTGGGGCCGCAGACTACAGCTCCGGCAGCCAATCGGCCAGTCTGACCAGGATTAGTTCGGCCGACGCTTGGCCTTGCCACCAGGTCGCCCTGCGGACGGAGGCTTTGCGCTATTCGGTCGCGAGCCCTGCGGCTTTGGGCCGCTCGGTCGAGGCCCAGGACGAGCAACCGGGTGCGGGCCGGGTCGCGGGCCGCGGGGGCGGTCAGCAGCCGGAGGCGCTGCGGCGGGCTCAATGCGAATATCGCCCTCGGCCGCACCCTTCACCGCCTGGCGGAAGCGCGCCTCCGTCTCGGCGATTATTTCGAATTTGGTCTCGCGATCGAAGATTCGGATCTGGCCGATATCTTTTTTTGTCACATGTCCCAGTCGACAAATCAGCGGGATCAGCCACTTCGGGTCCGCGTTGTTCTGCCGTCCGATCGGCATTCGGAACCATTCCGCGCCAACCGTGCCCGCATGCTGCGGAGAGCCAGGACCACGCGGCTTTTCGCTTATAGGATCGTAGGCCGTGCCGCCGCGCGGCCTGGCCGAGGGGATCAATTGGCCGGTCTCGCGAACGTCATCGAATAGGTCTTCCGGCTCCGGCAGACGCTGGCGGTGCAGACGAATTAGCGCCGCGGCTACCTCTTCCGGTGACTTGTCGGCGAGGATCCGATTGGCAAGCGCGAGATCTTCCTCCGAAATCGGTTGCGTCAGGATCGGGTCGTCCAGAAGCCGCTGCTGGTCCTTGGCGCGGATCTCATCGGCTAGCGGTGGGCCCGACCATCCAGCGTCAATGCTCGCACTCTCTAACAACCGCTCGGTGAAGCGCCGCTTGTTGTAAGGCACAACAAGGACCGAGGTGCCTTTCTTACCCGCCCGCCCGGTCCGACCGCTCCGGTGCAGCAGACCGGCTTTATTCACCGGCAATTCCGCGTGGATCACCAGGCCGAGGTCCGGTAGGTCGAGGCCCCGCGCGGCCACGTCGGTAGCGACGCAGGCTCTCGCATGGCCATCTCGCAAGGCCTGCAAGGCATCGGACCGCTCCTTCTGGGTCATCTCGCCCGATAGTCCGACCGCCGAGAAACCGCGCTCGCGCAGCGCGCCGTGCAGGCGACGAACCGCTTCGCGGGTATTACAGAACACGAGTGCGCCTGGGCTCTCGAAATAACGCAGCAGATTGACGACGGCGTGCTCGATCTCGCCTGGCGCCACGCGAATGGCACGGTACTCAATGTCGCCATGCGCCTCGTCGCGACGCAGCGTGTCGATGCGAGCGGCATCCTTTTGGTACCGCCGTGCGAGCGTGGCGATTTCTTTGGCGATCGTCGCCGAGAACAGCAGAGTTCGGCGTTCAACGGGCGTGGAGTCGAGTATCTCCTCCAAGTCTTCGCGGAACCCGAGGTCGAGCATTTCGTCGGCTTCGTCCAGCACCACGACCTTCAAGGCGGACAGGTCGAGCGCCGCGCGCTCGATGTGGTCGCGCAGGCGGCCTGGAGTTCCAACCACGATGTGGGCGCCGGCCTGAAGTGCGCGACGCTCTGCCCTCGGATCCATGCCGCCGACGCATGTCGCGACCCGGGCCCCCGAATGTGCATATAGCCAAGTCAGTTCGCGGCTGACCTGAAGCGCGAGCTCTCGCGTCGGCGCGATAACCAGCGCCAGCGGCGCTTCAGCCCGCCCGAAATGTGGCGCATCTCCCAGCAGCCCGCGCGCGAGCGCCAGGCCAAATGCCACGGTTTTGCCCGACCCGGTTTGGGCCGAGACCAGCAGATCGCGACTATCGGCCTCACCCAGCACGGCAGCTTGGACGGGCGTCGGCTCAAGATAGCCATGTTGTTCGAGCGCACGCTCGAGGGCGGGATGTGTCGAGGGAAACGGCATTCAAGGTCCTTGGACCGCCGGCGGAAAGCGGCGGACGCGCCAAAAGCCGTAGCACGTCTGACAATGCAAGCCTTGTGAGGTCTTGGGTGTCAGCTTGTCGGCGACGCGGAGTGCGCCCAGGCCGCCTCCTCTGTCCGGATCCGCAGCCATAACATCGCCGCGTTGAAGACAGAAAAGACGATAGCATAATCCGTCAGTCCGAAGACCAGCGGAAGCACGGCGATTTCGCCCGCCACGACGAGGTAATTCGGGTGCGAGATGAAGCGGTAGGGCCCTTTGCGGACCGGCACCTCGCCAGGAACGACGATGATCCGCGTCGTCCAGCGCGGACCGATGGAAAGCAACACCCAGATCCGCAGAAGCTCCAGTGCAAGATAGACCCCCGTCCAAGCAAGGCTCACTGGACGGTCCCATGCCAGAATCCAAAGTCCTCCCAACCAAGCGGCGTGCAGCCCAACCATGAGGGGATAGTGTTCCGCACCCCTTTCACCGCCACCCTGAGCCAGGAGCCGGCGCGTGTTTCGGCTCGCAATGATCAACTCACCGAAGCGCTGAGCTGTGACCAAGCCAAGTATGAGGACGGGAAGGATCATGCGGCCAGCAGGGTCACTGTGCTCGCCGTAAAGCCTGGCCCCATCGAGGTCAGAACGGACCGCTGCGGAAGACCGCGCTTGCGAGCGCGATCCAGCACGAAGAGCGCGGTGGGGGCCGACATATTCCCGTGGTCCGCCAGAACAGCTCGCTCGATATCTAGGGCGCCTTGCCCCAGGTCGAGTGAAGTTTCCAGCGCCTCGATCACCTTCATCCCGCCCGGGTGACAGATGAACCGGTCGACGTCCTCGACGGTGAGATTCTGCCTGGCGAGCATCCCGTCGACCGCTGGCCGCATCTCGCGGCAGGCAAACGGCGGAATCGCTTGGGCGAAGATGACGCCCAGGCCCTGCGGATCGACGCGCCAGCCCATGATGTCGAGGGTGTCGGGCCATGTGTGTTCGGCCGCCGCCACGACCCTTGCGAAGCCGCGATCGCCTGCCCGCAAGACGCAGGCCGCGCCGCCGTCGCCGAAGAGAGCGGTCGCCACGATGTCAGCCTTCGATGGCTCGTCTAGCCTGAATGACAGCGTGCAAAGCTCCACGCAGACGAGGAGCACAGTGGACCCGGGGTCGGCCCTCGCCACGCGCGCTGCCAGGGCAAGGCCCGTAGCGCCGCCCGCACAGCCTAGGCCAAACACCGGGATGCGCGCCGCATCGCTGCGGAAACCCAGACGTGCCATGGCGCGCGCCTCCAAGCTCGGTGTGACGATCCCGGTCGACGAGACAGTGACGATGGCGTCAACATCGGCGCCGACCAATCCAGCCTCCGCCAACGCCGCCTCCGCGGCTCGGGCGAAAAGATCGTCGGCCGCCTCCGCGTAGGCTGCCATTCGCTCCGGCCAGCCTTGCGGTTGAAGGTACCAATCCATGGGCATAGCGCATTGGCGTGTCCGGATGCCGGCGGTCTGGAAAACTGGCGCCATTCGCTCGAAGGCCGGGAAGCGCGGCGCGAACACCTCGCGCGCGATCTCGATGACCGTTTCCTGACGAAGCTCGTGTGGCGGTGAGGCTGTCGCAAGCGACAGGATGCGGACGGGAGCGGTCATTTGGGTTCCTGGGAGCCTGAACGCCCCAGACCCGAACACCCGCCGCCCGTCGTTGTTCCTAAGCGTGTGTCCAGCCACCTCGTGAAATCTGCGCCACTCCGGCCGCAGATCGGGCTTCAACCCCGTATCCCGCAACAACTTTCCCAATCGCGGTCAAGCCCACGGGTACCGGCCCGGACACCGTGCAAACAACCTCGTAGTCATCCCCGCCAGTTGCAAGGTGAACCAGCGCCTGATCGCGCAGCGGCTGAGCCACTAGCCAGCTTCGCGCCGCGGGCGACAGCGGCATGGCTTCGAGGTCGAGAAGCAACCCGACGCCGCTGGCCTTGGCGATGTGGCCCGCGTCGGCAATCAAACCATCAGAGACATCCGCCGCAGCGTTTGCGTGGCTGCGCAGCACGTCTCGCAGGTCCAGCCGAGGCTTCGGAAGGCGGTAGCGTTCAGCCAACGACCCGTCGGCGTCGGCGATTTCGCCGCGCACCGCCGCCAACCCCAGCGTTCCATCGCCGATCGTCCCGCTAACCGCGACCACGTCACCTGCCTTGGCCCCGGCGCGCCGAACCATTCCGCCTTCCGGAACCCAACCGAGCGCCGTGAGGCTGGCCGTAAGGGGGCCGGGCGTCGAGACAGTGTCTCCGCCCAATAACGCCACGCCGAACGTCTTAAGGTCTTCCCCCAGGCCATGGGCGAACGCCTCGCGTTCCGTGGAGCCGAAGGTCTTGGGCCAGGCAATCGCCATGAAGCAACCAAAAGGCTCGGCCGCCTTGGCCGCCAGGTCGGAAAGATTCACGCGCAAGAGCTTCCGCCCAATCAGATCCGGTCGTTCGCCTTCAGGAAAATGCACCCCTTCAACGATCGCGTCCTTGGTGACCACGAGGTCAAAGCCTGGCCGCTGGGCCACAACGGCAGCGTCATCAAGCAGGTCGAAGGCGCCGGGCACACCAGCAGTTAGCGGACGAAACAGCCGCTCGATCTCGGAGAACTCGTCGTCAGCTCCCAGCCTAGCGTCTGGCATCCTGAGCCACCGCATCAAGCGCACCGTTGACGAACCCCGGTTCTGGACCCTCGAAGAAGGACTTGGCGAGCTCCACGTACTCGTCGATCACGACCTCGGTGGGGACATCGGGTCGATGCGTAAGCTCAAAAGTCCCAGCACGCAGGATCGCGCGTGCTGTCGCATCGAGCCGATCAAGCCGCCAACCGGACGCCAACTTCTTGGCCACAGCCGCATCCACAGCCTTCTGATGTTCGACAACGCCGCGGACGAGGTCGGCGAAGAAGGCCTCGTCCGCCGTAGCCAGCGGCGTTTCTCCATCATCGGAGTCTCGGTCGAAGCGATGCTCGGAGAACTCGCGGATCACGGCTTCAGCTCCGACGCTGGAAACTTCCATCTGGTAGAGCGCCTGGACGGCGGCCAGCCTTGCGACAGAACGGGCTTGCTTGGGCGCAGCGGTCATCGAATTCCGTCCACGAGCTGCTGACGAAGCGAAACCATGGTCAACGCCGCGCGTGCCGCTCCACCACCCTTGTCGCCCTCGGCCGCGCGTGCCCGAGCCCAGGCTTGCTCTTCGTCTTCAACCGTCAGTATCCCGTTGCCAATGCAAAGTTGCTTCCGAGTCGCCAAGTCCATAAGGCCACGCGCCGACTCGTTGGCGACGATCTCAAAGTGATAGGTTTCGCCACGGATAACCGTGCCCAGAGCCACGTATCCATCATACCGCGCAGCCGCTGCCGGGCGGTGGCCGCCCTCCTCCGCTAGCGCGATTGCCGATGGAATCTCCAGCGCACCCGGAACAGTCACGACATCATAGGTCGCGCCAAAGGCTTCGAGCGCATCGATTGCACCTTTCAGCAGTTCGTCGGCGAGGTCGGAATAAAACCGCGCCTCGACGATCAGGATGCGAATCTGGTCTTGGCTCATTGGGGCCCCTTCAGCGTGTGAGGCGAACGCTTTAGGCCGTTTCGCGCCAGCGAGCGAGATAGCGCGCCAGCATGTCGATCTCCAAGTTCACCCGGCTGCCGGCTTTGAGCTCGCCCAAGGTGGTCACATCCCAGGTGTGCGGGATCAGGTTTACCCCAAAGACGTCGTCTTCGACGTCGTTGACCGTCAACGATACGCCTTCGACGGTAATTGACCCTTTCGGCGCAATGAAGCGGTGCAATGGCCTGGGGACACGGACGCGCACCCGGTGCGAGCCACACTCAACGTCGACGGACAAGACTTCGCCGATTCCGTCCACATGGCCGGAGACAATATGGCCGCCAAGCTCGTCGCCCACCTTAGCTGCGCGCTCCAGATTGACGTGCCGTCCCTTGGCCCAAGCATCGAGCGTCGTCAGCGACAGAGTTTCACCAGATACCTCAACGGCGAACCAACCTGCGCCCTTCTCCACAACCGTGAGACAGCAGCCGGCGTGGCTGATCGAGGCACCGATATCTATGGTGGTGAGGTCGAACGCCGTCTCGATCTCGAAGCGGCGATCGCGATTTGTCTCACGCACGCTCTTTACGCGTCCGACGTCAGTGACGATCCCGGTGAACATTCAGGCCCTCACGTAGCGTTCCCAAAGGTCGGGACCGACCTCGTGAACCTCGACGCGCCGGAAATGGGGCGCCGCGGCTAGCGTCGCAACCGCCAGCTCGCCTACGCCGGGCAGCCCTTCAGCACCGAGGACCATGGGCGCTCGGAACCATTCGATGGCGTCCACTAGGCCCTCGCTCAGGAAACTGCCTGCAACTTGACCGCCCCCCTCCACGAACAAGCGTGTCAGGCCTTCGGCGGCGAGCGCGTCTATGACGTCGCGCAACTTCGGCCGATTGGCATCAATGGCTTCAACGCGAAGCACGCGAACACCGGCCTCAATCAGAGCCGGTTCTGGCGCATTGGCCGCCACGACATAGGTTGGAATTTCACGCGCTGACCTCGCCAATTTGCTCTTGGGCGACAGGCGTTGGCGACTATCCAGAACCACGCGTGCAGGCTGGCGTCCACGGTAGTCCATCAGACGCACAGTTAGCTCCGGATCGTCTGCCAGTGCGGTCCCCACGCCGATCAGCACGACATCATGCTCGGCGCGCAGCCTGTGTACTGCCTCTCGGGCAGCCTCACCGGTGATCCAGCGACTCAGACCGCCCGCCGTGGCGATCCGGCCGTCAAGCGATGTCGCGAGCTTGAGGGTAACGGGCACGGCTCAGACTTCGTCTTCGGCCGCCTCGGCCAGACCCTCTTCGCCGAGAAACTTGGCGAAGTCCTGGGTTTCACGAAAGTCGCGGTAGACCGAAGCGTAGCGGACATAGGACACGTCATCGAGAGCCTTGAGCTGTTGCATGACCAGCTCACCAACTGCCGACGACGGCAGCTCGGTCTCACCCATGCTCTCCAGCTGGCGAACGATGGAAGAGATCATCCGCTCTACACGTTCCGGCTCTACTGGCCGCTTGCGAGTAGCGATGGAGATGGAACGGGCCAATTTGTCTCGTTCGAAGGGCGTGCGCCGGCCCGACTTCTTCAGGATCGTGAGTTCCCGAAGTTGGACACGCTCAAAGGTCGTGAACCGGCCGCCGCATTCTGGGCAGAGGCGGCGACGACGGATCGCCGCACCGTCTTCAGACGGACGGCTATCCTTCACCTGGCTTTCGTCGTGGCCACAGAACGGACAGCGCATGATCTAGCCCCTCGGGCTTATCAAAGCCCTATCCGTTGTAGATAGGGAAGCGCGCCGTCAAGGCTAGGACTTCCGAGCGAACCTTCGTTTCGACTGCCGAATTGTCACCCCCGGCTTTCACACCGTCCAGAACCTCGCCGATCCAGGTTCCAACCTGCCGGAACTCGACCGGTCCGAAACCGCGGGTCGTGCCCGCGGGCGAGCCAACCCGCAGACCCGATGTTTGCATGGCCGGAAGCGGGTCGTTGGGGATCGAATTCTTGTTGGTGGTGATGCCGGCGCGCTCCAGCGCGATCTCCGCATCCGCACCGCTCACGGCCTTCGGAGTCAGGTCCACCAGCATCAGGTGGCTGTCGGTGCCGTTGGAGATGATCTTGAAACCGGCGCTCTGCAGGCTGTCGGCTAGTGCGCGGGCGTTTTCGATCACGTTGCGGGCGTAGATCTTGAACTCGGGCCGAAGCGCCTCGCCAAAGGCTACGGCCTTGGCGGCGATAACGTGCATCAGCGGGCCGCCCTGCAGGCCAGGGAAGACCGCCGAATTGATCTTCTGGTTCCACTTCTTGGAGTTGGTCATGATCAGGCCGCCGCGCGGGCCACGCAGCGTTTTGTGCGTAGTCGTTGTGACAATGTGGGCGTGGGGGAACGGGTTCGGATAGACCCCGCCGGCCACCAGGCCCGCGTAGTGGGCGATGTCGACCATCAGTAAGGCCTCAACTTCGTCGGCAATCGCGCGGAATTGTTCGAAGTCGATGGTCCGCGAATAGGCGGAGCCGCCGGCGATGATCACCTTGGGTTTCTCGGCGCGGGCAACTTCCCAAGCCTGAGCGTAGTCGATCAGGTGATCCTGGCTGCGTACGCCGTAGGCTACCGGCCGAAACCACTTACCCGATTGGTTGACGCTCTTGCCGTGGGTTAGGTGGCCGCCATGGTCCAAATTCATACCCATGAATGTGTCGCCTGGAGCCATGGTGGCCATAAACACTGCCTGGTTCGCCTGGCTGCCGGAGTGCGGCTGGACGTTGGCATACTCGCAGCCGAACAGCTGCTTGGCCCGCTCGATGGCGAGGATCTCAGCCTCGTCGACCACTTCGCAGCCGCCGTAGTAACGCTTGCCGGGGTAGCCCTCGGCATATTTGTTGGTGAGCACCGAGCCCTGGGCTTCGAGCACCGCGCGAGAGACGATGTTCTCCGACGCAATCAGCTCAATCTGGTCCTGCTGCCGCTTCAGCTCCGCCTCGAGGATGTGGGCGATATCCGGGTCGCTCGTTCTGACGCTATCGGCGAAGAAACGATTGGAAGAAGGCTGAGCTTGCATGTGGAGCGTCAAGGGCGAGGCCTTTCAGGTTGGGAATCTGGCGCGGCGGAGAGTGCTCTTTACCCCCAAACGTCAAATCTCTCCACCGCCCGAATACGCAAGGGAACAATCTTGAAGAAACGGCGTTGAACCCTCGTCGGCCAGGCGGGTTTTAAGCCTGCCAGTTCGTCTGGGTCGTAAACAATTGAGGCAATTGATGAGTGGTGTACCGACCCCAGACGGGCTTACGGGCGAGGAGATTTTGCAGTTGAGCACTGGCGTCGTGGCGGCGTTTGTAAGCCGAAACGCGGTTCCCGTAGAGGCACTGCCAGACCTCATCCGATCAATTCATCAAACCCTGGAAGGTCTCACGCGTGATGGCCCACCTGTTCCGGAAGAGCGGCCCAAACCCGCAGTCCCGATCGGTCGAAGCATCCAACAGGATTTCATCGTCTGCCTTGAAGACGGCAAGAAGTTGAAGATGCTCAAGCGCTATCTTCGCTCGCGATACAACATGAGCCCTGAGGATTACCGGCGACGTTGGGGTCTCGCGCCGGACTACCCGATGGTGGCCCCAGCCTATGCTGCACGGCGCTCGGCGTTCGCCAAGCAGATTGGCCTTGGCCGGGGCGTTCGCAGGAAAGCGTGAACGTGCAAGCCTCAAAACCCCGCTTGCTTCCTTTCGACGTCTCGGCCTGCCAGATTCGAGACGATAGTTTTGAGACGACGGGCAGGTTGGAGATCCGGTCTTGCTCACCGCTGCTGCCCAATCAAGGCGAATTTCTCAACGTTGAAGGCCACGGCCGTCTCTACGAGCTGGCCGTGGAGGACGTGCGCACCCTACCGGGAGGCTGTGCGGCGACGTGCGGTCATCCCCCCGATAGACATGCTTTCGCGGAGGGTCCGGCAGGCCTAACCTCCTGGAAGATCGGGAGGACGCCATGAGGGCAATCTACCCCGCTCAGTCTGGACCGGAGAATTTCGCTAGCCCCGCAATTCGGCCTCCGAAGCCAAGGGCTTAATCCACGACGACGCCACAGCGTCCAGACTCGGCTTCAAAGGCGGCACAGTCGCCGGATCCATCCACATGGACCAGTTTGTTCCGGGCCTTCTGGAAGTCTATGGCAGCCGCTGGTTCGAAATCGGCGCCATGTCCGTCTACTTTACCCAGGCGACGGTCGACGCCGAGGCAGTGCGCGTGACGATCGAGCCCGGCCAGGAGCGTGCGCGGCTTGCCATGCACAACAAAGGCGGAGCCCAGATATGCGAGGGCACGGCCACCCTCAGCCGCGATCCACAATCCGAACTTGCCAAGCGGCTGGAGGCTCAGACGCCCGCCGATATGGGAAGCCTGCGCATCCTGAAAGCCATGGGTATCGGCGATCGACACGACGGCATTCCGGTCCGGATCGAACCCGAACACTTGGCTAAAATCCTTGAGCGGATTACCGAAGCGCTTCCGGTCTATCGCGACGACTATGTCCTGCCCCCGGCACAGGTCGTTCACATGGCGCACATGACCCGCAAGAATGTCTTGGCCAATTCCGCCCAGCCAGCGGTCGGCCTCTTCGGTGCGCTTGAAGTCGAGCAGTTCGCCGGGCCCCTTCGGGCCGGGGTCGAGTATCTGGCCCGCACCAAAGTCCTGAAACTGACCGAGAGCCCGCGCACAGAAAACGTCTGGTACGAGGTCATCTTCACAGGGCAGGACGGGGGTCCCGACCTTGGCCGGGTCCTCTATCTGCTGCGCTTCATGAAGGGCTCTTCACTCCTTTGGGCCGCCTAGGCCGCGACGCCGCCGACGCGTTGGATGTTGCAGTGGACCCAGAGGGTTTCCAGCGCGGCCACCAGCTTGTCCATCATCTCATCGGTATGCGCCGGGCTAGGCGTGAAGCGCAGGCGCTCGGTCCCGCGCGGCACGGTCGGATAGTTGATCGGCTGGACGTAGATGCCGTGATCCTCAAGCAGGATGTCGGAGATCATCTTG
>JAYUBY010000095.1:0-4219 GCA_043740635.1 Alphaproteobacteria bacterium | reverse complement strand
TTGGGAATGTCGGGGGAAGGCTGGTCCAGACGGAACCTGTCGGCGGCGCTTGCGCCGGCTCTACTGAGCGCCTGCGCAACGCTGCCTCCACGCTCGCTGATCTCGATCAACCTAATGGACACGGGTCCTTCGCCGCCCGCACCGCCGCCGGATGCGGGCGCTCAGCTTGAGACGGCCTTCGACCAGGCCAAGCGGATGGTCGTTCCGGTGTTTCTCAATGGCAAAGGGCCCTTCGGCTTCGTCGTCGACACGGGAGCCAACCGCACGGTCGTATCGACCGAGGCAGCCGCGGCCTGCGGCCTCCCGCCGGCGGGTCAAGCCGACGTGCACGGCATTGCCGGCGCTGAGCCTGCGGACCTGGCGCGTGTGGACCGCCTCGTCGTGGGCGCGGTCGGGTCCAGGAACCTTATTCTGCCAACTCTATCGCGCGGGCGCCTGGGCGCCGATGGCCTGCTGGGAGTGGATATTCTACGCGGGCGACAGATGTCGCTCGACTTTGTCGACAACCGCTTCGAGATCGCGCCGTCTGGCATCGGAATGGCGGTTGGACGCGGGACGAATTCGCGGATCCGGGCCTCCAGCGACCCAATCGAGGTGCAGGCGGCCTATCGCGAAGGCCAGTTGGTGATCCTCGACGCCCAGGTTGCTGATGTGCGGGTGTCCGCCTTCATCGATTCCGGAGCACAAGTGACGGTTGGCAACATCGCCCTGCGCGACGCCGTCGTACATACCCACCCTGAGTTCGGAGTGCGCCTTGCGCCCGTACCGCTGATCAGCGCCACAGGGCAGACCGCGATGGGCGAGTTCGCGCCGCTGCCGACATTGCGGCTGGGTGGGATGCAGATCAACGATGTGATCGGCATCTTCGCAAAGCTACACATCTTCGACCTTTGGAAGCTTTCCGACCGCCCGGCGATCCTGATCGGCGTCGATATCCTTCGCCATTTCCAAGACGTCACCCTCGACTTCGGGCGCAGGGTCGTGGTGTTTACGCCCTCACCGCCAGGCGATCGGCGCGTGAGACTTGGCGCGCGGACACCCGGCTAGAGGGTAACGGCTAGTGGACGCGAGTGGGTGCGAGCACCATGGCGCCTTGGCTGCGCAGCCGGGCCTGGGCAAGTTCGTCTAAAATCCCCTGGGCACGGGGATCTCCGAAGATCCAGGCGGCCGCGGCCAGAGTGCGAGCTGAGGTCGCCGAAACGCCCAGCATCTTTTGCACCGCCTCGAACGGCGAACCTGACGGCGACATGCGCCGTAGCCGTGCTTCGCCCGAGATATTGGCCAGGGTCTTGGCTTTGGTGACGGCCTCGTAGAAGCCGCCGATTTCATCGACGAGCCCCAGTTCCTTGGCCTGGACGCCGGTCCAAACGTGGCCCTTGGCGATCTCGCGAACGCGATCGGGCGAGAGTTTGCGGCCTACGGCGACGCGGGCAACGAAGTTGTCGTAGATGCGGTCCATCCAGTGTGCGAATGCGGCGCGCTGGGCCGGTGTGAATTCCTGGCCCATACCGAAGGCTCCGGCATAGGAGCTACCCACACCCAGCTGGCGCACGTCGACGCCGAATTTGGCCAGCGCCGGGCCCACTGCGAACTTGCCGCCAAAGACGCCAATGGAACCGGTCAGCGTCGACGGCTCTGCAATAATGGCGGAGGCCTCTGAAGAGACCCAGTAGCCGCCTGAGGCCCCGTAGGTACCCATGGAGACTACCACGGGCTTGCCGGCGGCCTTGGCGGCGCGGATGGCGGCGAGGATCTCCTCGGACGCCGTATCGGACCCGCCGGGCGAGTTCAGGCGGAAAACGATGGCCCTCACGTCCTTGGCCTTGATGGCGTCGTAGAAGGCGTCGGAGATGTCGTCGGCGTAGATGCTCGAACCGCCGCGGAACGGATTGCCACCTTGGTCCTTGCCGTCGACGATATCGCCTTCGGCCTCGATGACAGCGACCGTCGGGCCTGAGCCAACCTCGCGGGGCGGCCGGCCGTGGGCATAGTCTTCGAAGTCCAGCATCTGGGCGCCGTCGCCGGCCTGTTTTAGCAACGAAGCCTCCGCTTCATGGACCTGCCCAACGTGGTCGATCAAGTGCAGGCCCACGGCGTCCTCGGCAAGATAGGGGCCGGCCTCCAACGTCCTTTTCAGAATGGCGGGATCGAGCTTTCGGTCGCCGGCGGCGCTCGAGATATCGGTGGCATAGACCGACCCTAGCCAAGACAGCTCCGCATCGCGATGTGCGGGCGTGTAGTCATCGTAGAGGTAACCATTGACGGCATTCTTGTATTCGTAGCGCTGCTCGTAGTCGGCGTGGACGCCGAATTTGTCGAAGGCGCGCTTGAAGAAGAGGTCCTCGTTGGCGAGACCGGTCACCTGGAACGACGCGCCAGGCTGCATCCACAGCTCGTCGGCCGCAGCTCCCATCATGTAGGTCGCGGTGATGAACCCGGAGGGATAGAGCCCCTGACTGTGAGCAACGATGGGCTTTCCAGACGATCGGAAATGTTTGATCCCCAATCGCAATTCGTCGGCCAACCCCGGTTCGACACCACCTTCGGGTAGACGAATAAGGAGGCCCTTGATTCGGTCGTCCTTCTCCGCGCGGCGCAGACCTTCGAGGACCGACATGGCCGAGTGGCCGCGGCGGGCAAACCCGGCGAGCGGGCTCTGTGGTGACTGGTCGGTGAGCGGGTCGCGCAGGTCGAGCTCAAGCACCGTCCGCGCGGGAATGGGTGCAGGTCCCGCGGCGCTGGCGGCCATTGAGATCAGCACGAAAGGCACGCCGATCATGAAAATCAGCAGGCCCGCAAAGACCCCGGCTGCGGTGATTAAGAACTGCTTCATCTGGGAATCGAATACGCCCTAAGAAGACCTGAAAACTCTAAGACCTAAGCGCCCGCGTCTCGCACACTATTTCGGTGTCGGGAAGACGAAGGGATTCAGACCGTAACTATCGACCCAAAATATTCGCCGATCCACGCCTCGGCGGTCAGAAGTGTGATGCGGTTCGGCCGGGACGAGCAAAACGTGTGGAGAGCCCCTGAGACATCGTCTTCGAAAGGGCGGAAGGAAATGGTCGGAGTGGCAGGATTTGAACCTGCGACCCCCGCGTCCCGAACGCGGTGCTCTACCAGACTGAGCCACACTCCGACTTTGGAGGGCGCCTTATAGAGGAGGGGTTAGGGCGCCGCAAGGCGGCCAAACGCAGCGTTTGCGAGACGTTGCATCGCTTGGTCTCCTGCGCTATCTCGACGCCTCCGCGGGCAGGGCCCTAACGGACGTTCCTGCTGGGGAATGGTGTAATGGTAACACAGCGGTTTTTGGTACCGTCGTTCTAGGTTCGAGTCCTAGTTCCCCAGCCAAGGAACATCTGTGTCCATACCGGACACATGGGTGACGTTTCGTACCTAAGACATCGGTGACCTCTTTCTGAAATTCGGTCCGGGTCATTGGGTTTCGGCATACCGGGCCCGTTTCGATGGTGATCCTCCGGCATTGGAGATGAGGACGCAGACCAAATTCCGCCGTGCTGATTATCCACTTCCCGACGATGTGCCGAGCTATCGGGGATTTGGGACGAAACTATTTGCCAAGCTGATCTCCGCGCGTGTCTAGATGTTTCTTGGCATGTGACGATGGCGGCCGCCGCGCCTCAGGCGACTGCGCTGCCGATGTGAAGCTTCCGCTCGGGCACATCGTCCGTGACTTTGCTCTCCTCCGACGCGTAGCGCCTCGTCGCCGAAAAACCCAGAGTTCCCTTCGCGGACGCACCAATCTCTGGTGCAGGCTGCGCGAGTTCCCGAAGCAGTCGCGAGGGGCTCAGGCGCGATACCGGCTGCACGAAGAAGGTCCACTATCCCCCGGAGGGCCGTTCAGCGGGTTCGCTATCGAGGCTGCAGGCAAAGACTGCTTTCGACCTGACTCGCAATCCAATCTCCTTTGCCAGCCCCTAGGCTGCGGCAGGCCGCCACCCCGGAACCCTCCCGCACCGTCAATCAGAGACGTAGGCTACCGGTGGCATCGATCCAGCCAACGCCCACCCCGCATCCCGGTCCTTGGAACCGTTCGCTTTCTGGACGGCAACTCAATGTGTGGTTCTTACGGGGAGGCTTGTGGGCGAAATCCAGAGCGGACCCAAACCTCATCCTTGCGGGACACCGACGCGGAGGCCGTTCACGAGCAGCGCAACCATCCGCCGAGTTTCCTCGAACTTTCCGGCCGTGGCGGGCG
>JAYUBY010000094.1:0-25713 GCA_043740635.1 Alphaproteobacteria bacterium | reverse complement strand
CGTGCTCCAAGCCACCGCCCAGCTGCTCGATGACTTCCCGACAAGCGAGTGCGCCAACTACCTCAGGAACTCAGGATATTCTACCTAATCCCCACCCGCTCTAGGCTTTGGACGACAGTTGGGACCTATAGGTGCAATCGCTGGGCCAGGACGAAAGTCTGGCCTTCCGCAAAAACATCGAGGCGCCGTTCGTCGCCTATTGGCTGCACGACAAAGGCGCAAAGCCCGCCTGGACAGTAACGATGTTTCAGACAGGCTCGAACACCTGGCATAGCTACTCTGCCGGGCCGCCGGCCTCGGCGAAGCCCACCAGCCTCTATTTTCACGCCGACGGCACGCTGAGTTTCGATGCCCCGGGAGCCCATGAGGTCGGCGCGCATCGAGACTATGTCTCCGACCCCGCAAGCGCCGTGCCCTACCGCCAGCGCCCGATCTCACCGACCTGTCCGGCAGGAGACTGGCGGACCTGGGAGCGGCGGATCAGCGATTTGTCGACCATCGCCCCGACGTGCTGAGCTTCGTGAGCGCGCCGCTCAAGGCCGACGTGACGATCTCCGGCCCCGTCGCAGCGGAAATGTTCGCATCCACCTCTGCTTCGGACAGCGACTTCGTCGTCAAGCTGATCGACGTTTCTCCGGATGACGCCCAAAGGCCGACGTGGGGCGAGGAAGGCCCCAAGCCAGGTCAATTCGCACAATCTGCCAACGGCTACGAATTGTCGATAGCCATGGAAGTGCGCCGTGGACGCTATTTTGCGAGCTACGAACACCCCAAGGCGCTCACCCCGAACAAACCCGTGCGCTGGGACGTTCCACTTCGAGACCGCGATGATGTGTTCAAAGCTGGCCCCAGGATCATGGTGCAAGTGCAGTCGACGTGGTTTCCGCTGATCGATCGCAATCCGCAGACCTTTACGCCAAGCATCTATTCCGCCAGGGCTGCAGACTTCGTCGCCGCGACCCAGATGGTTTATGCCGCGCCGAGCCTTGCTTCGCGCATCGTTCTGCCGGTCGTGCCGGCAGGCGGCTAGCGCCCTTCGCGCCGACGCAAACCTCTATACGATTGCGGGATGGCGCTGTTCGACGCTCGTGATCTCCTGTCCGGCTACGCGCGTGGCATCTTTCCGATGGCGGACGCACGAGAGGACGAGCGCGTCTTCCTGATCGACCCGGAACGGCGTGGCGTGATCCCGCTCGACGAGTTCCATGTTTCGCGCCGGCTTGCGCGGACCGTGCGCGCCGAGCCCTTCGAAATCCGCACGGACACTGCCTTTCGTTCGGTGGTCCAGGCCTGCGCCGAGGCCGGTGACGGTCGGATCGAAACCTGGATCAATCACCCGATTGAAGATCTCTACGTCCGTCTCCACGAGCTCGGGCACGCGCACACGGTGGAATGCTGGAAAGATGGCGAACTGGTGGGCGGCCTCTATGGCGTCTCACTGCAAGGCGCGTTCTTTGGCGAGAGCATGTTCTCGAGGCGCCGTGACGCATCAAAGGTGGCGTTGGTTCACCTGGTCGCGCGGTTGATCGCTGGCGGCTACCGCCTGCTCGACACCCAGTTCCTGACCGAGCACCTGACCCAGTTTGGAGCCATAGAAATCTCGCGGCTCGACTATCACCGTCGACTTGCGCTGGCGATCTCGGCCAAGGGTGAGTTTCAGCGCGCGGGTGGCGCAGCGGCAGGCGCCATGGGCGGTGCTGCGGTTCTGCAGGTGATCAGCCAGGCATCGTAGACCGGATGTTCCAACGGATGGAGCCCGGGCGACGAGGCGTACATCCACCCCCTGAATGTCTGTCGGGGGGCGAGCGCGGGTCGACCAGGCTGCGCCCTGGGCTGGGAGTCCACGGTGACGTAGGCGATGGAGTCATCGATTGCCTCGTCCGGCGTAGATCGCTCGCAGGCCTTCACGGTGAAAACCAGGCTCTTGTAGCGGATCGGGCGACCAACGGCGGCTTCGAAGCGCAGGCTCTCGGCAGTGACCTTGTCCAGGGCCTCGATCACCGCAACATCATAGCGGGTCCGTCTCACCGGCGCGCCGACAGGCTTGGCTCCGTTGGTTGGCGACGGCGCAGCGGCGACTTCTTTCTCGGAAATCGCGGGCACCGCGATTGGCGCCGGGGTCGGGACTGTGACCGGCGGGGCTTCTTCAGTGGGGCCCGACTTCGAGACGACTTCCGGCAATGGACCCGGCGCAGGCGAGGCGGGTTGAGCGCGAACGGGGGCCCAAGCGCCCCAGCCAACCGCCACCACGAGCCCAATCATACTCGGCAAGCGCGATCTCGACATCTGACGCGGCGACATCGCCAAGCCTATTTCGGGGTCCAAGCCTCGTAGTCGCCAGTGGCTTTCTGCCGCTCTCCACCCCGAGACAATGCGCCTTGCGGACGATAGGCGTGGATGGTCCCGGTCATATTCGGCAGGTGATCCTTTTCCCAAGACTTTATCAGGAAAGGCTCGACAGTCGGCGGCTCGGCAAAGGTGTAGTGCAGCCAGCCATGCCACTCCACCGCGACCTTCGAGGCGTCGGCGTACCCCCGGTAGATCACCCAACGGCGTTTGCGACCGTCGTAGCTGTCGGAATTGTCCCGCGCCTCGAAGTAGCGATTGCCACCTTCGTCCTGGCCCACAAATACGCCGCGACGGCCAATGTGGAAGCGCGCGCCAATGGTGGCGCCGTTCCACCACGTGAAGATCGACTTCAGGAAATTCAGCACAGGGATTTCGTCTCTGGGAGGAGGAGGAGAGCAGCCGAACTATAGGCGGGGCGATTTGGAGCGTCCAGCGCTCGACCCCACATGGATAGGGAGCAAGATGTTGGGGATGAACGTCACTCACACCGCAACATCTATTGATCGAGGCCTTCGAGGCCGCCTACCCTCCGTCGAGGGAGTCGGCGAATGGTGCGCGAAGCGTCCCGGACAAGAATTGAAGCGCGAACGGTTGAATTCGCCGGACGCGTCTTGGACGTACAGGCTCCGGCACATTGGACGACTGCGCAACTAGACGCCTGGGTCGACTGGGCCGGCGGCGCACCCGACATTCTTATCGCCATCGAGGACTTCGTCGAAGACCTGACCGCCCGAGCGCAGGCCAAGAGCCTCGTCAAGGATGTCGCCGCCCGAACTCGCTTCCGCGACGAGCTCACCGCCGGCCTTTTGACCGGAACCATTGCCATCGGAGCGGCGCCAACAAGTCCGCCAGTGGCAGTCGTCGAGGCTGGCTCTCCGGAGATCGAGCGCGTCGTCGCCGCCCATCGCGGCCAGGTCGCTGCCGCCGCTGTCGCCCATGAGCTCAGTCGGCGCATCCAGGCGGTCATGGACGCGGTCCTGCGATGTGAGGGCGACGGCCAGGCTTGTGCAGATCCAATGGCCAATCCGAGTCTGGCCCGCGCCGCCGAGGCCGCTCGCGCCGCCGGTGCTCCAGATTCAATAATCCTCGAAGCCATCGCCCTGGCGCGTTCAGGCGACAGCGCCTGGACGATAGCGATCCCTCGGCCGACGGAGCTCGACCCACCGCTCCTGGTCGTAGGGCCACCGGACGAGGCGGTCGCGCGTGCGGTTTGGGCAACCGGCGCGATCGTGCTGGCGCCCACCCGGACCACTGCTGAGCGAATCGCCGCCGCTGGGGCAAGCGTCCGCGGAGCTATCAACCTGATGGCTTTCTGGTCACGCGACGGATTTGACATCGAGCGCTTCGAGGCAGCCGCCACCCTCCTGGGGAGCGCTCTGGCGGCGCTGTCTGACCGGCGTGGCGTGATCGGCTTGGCAGGACTTGGCGAATGGCTAGTTGCCAACGGCCTGGACTATGACAGCGCCGCGGCCCGCGAGACCGCCCGCGAACTCTATCTTGCTGCAGACCGGGCGATGTCTGGGACGGGAGTCCTGCTGGGGCTGTTCCGCGATTCTGAACTGGAGCTACGGCTCGGCGGCGGGCGGCTCTCCGGCGAGCCTTGGGCTGGGCCGATGACCGTTGCCGAGAGCGCAGACGGCCAACTCGTGCGGGTGCTAAGCGAGGCCGCAATCCGAGGGCTGACCCTCCTGGGCGTGGATGCCGCTGACGCCCATGCTGAATTGCTTGGGCGAGCCGATCTCGCCGACGCTCCAGGCGTGAACCATGCCGCCCTGCTCTCCCGCGGTTTCACGGATCACGAGATCGCTGCGGTCGAAGCTGTCCTGCCACTCGTCGCCCGGCTTTCCGACGCCTTCGCGCCCTCGGTCATCGGCGAAGGATTCCTCCGCGACGTCATGGGGGCAAGCGCCGAGCAGCTTGCTGATCCGCGGTTCGATGCCCTGGTCTTGATGGGCTTCACCTCTGCCGATGTCGCTGCAGCGGAAGTCCATGCGCTTGGGGCCGACAGCCTGGCAGATGCCGACTTCTTGACCCCACTCGCCCGAGACGTCTTCCGGAGCGCCGAAGCCCTAGGTCCGACGCCGCGCAGCGCCATGACCAAGGCCCTGGAACCCACGCTCGCGGTTCCACCCGTCCTGGAGTTGGAGCTGCCTTGGAGCACAACGCCGGTCGAAGTGCTTACGGCCCTAGCCCAGGTCGCCGGCCCGGTCCGCATCAGCCGCGCCACGGCGCCCGCAGAAACCTTCCTAGATCTGCCCACCCTTCCCCAAGTGCGCACCCCGCGACAGTCAGAGCCTGAGGAGCGCATTGTCGAGCGCGTGGTGGAGCGGGAGCGCACGCGTCGGAAGCTGCCGGACCGCCGCAAGGGCTACATCCAGAAGGCGGCAGTGGGAGGCCACAAGGTTTACCTTCACACCGGCGAATACGACGATGGTGAGCTCGGCGAGATCTTCATCGACATGCACAAGGAAGGCGCCGCCTTCCGCTCGCTGATGAACAACTTCGCGATCGCCATCTCCATCGGCCTACAATACGGCGTGCCGCTGGACGAGTTCGTCGATGCATTTGTCTTCACCCGCTTCGAGCCGGCTGGACCGGTCACGGGCAACGACACCGTAAAGTCTGCGACTTCGATCCTCGACTACATCTTCCGCGAACTCGGTGTCTCATACCTGGGCCGCAACGATCTCTCGAATGTCGATCCTGGCGAACTCAACGCCGACGGCCTCGGCCGCGGCAAGGCCGAGGGCGTTGACGCCATTTCGGGAGAGGGCGAGCCCCAGCCAGCCTCGCGGTTCATTTCACGCGGCTTTTCGCGCGGCGCGGCGCCAGACAACTTGGTCTTCCTGCCCACCGCCAATCGGTCGCGTGGCCCCTCTAATCTGGAATTCGCGGACGTCTGTGCGGCCTGCGGCGATGTGGCCGTCGTGCACAAAGGCGCCTCGTTGATCTGCGAGACATGCGGCGCGCGCGCAGGCCGTGTAGGCGAAGACGTGGGCGCGTAAGAGATCCAGAAAGCTCGCTTAGATTGCAACTACACTGGCTAAGCCCTTAAGAATTACCGCGAATTAAGTGGCGCACTTCTTACGAGCGAGGGCAGATGGAACTTGCAAATTCAAGGATCCATCCCGAGTGCCGACGAAGACCTCCTACTTCCTGATCGCATTGGCGAGCCTGGCTCTAGCCGCGCCGATCGCGGCGCGCGCTGCGACCGGCGGTGGCGACAAGGAAGTGCCAAGGTCCAACACCTTCGGCGGCGATTGCGCTAAGTGCGAGCTTTCCGGGCGCAGGATGCATGGCGCTCACTTTATGAACGCCAACTTCGCCGGTGCGACCCTCGTCGGATCTGACCTTCGCGAGGCCCATTTTATTGCCTCCAGTTTCGCCGGGGCTGACCTAACCCGGGCCGATCTGTCAGACTCTCAGATTATCAGCGTGGACTTTACGGACGCGATCCTCTCCCACGCCAAGCTGCGCGACACTCAGGCTGTCGCCAGCAGATTCAACAATGCCACTCTGTCGGGCGCCGACTTCAGCGATGCTTCGGCGCAGGGCGCCTTCTTCATCCAGGCCCAGCTGATCGGCACCCTCTTCCGGTCCACCGAGCTGACCGGCGCGCATTTCGAGCGGGTGATAGCCCGCAACGCGGACTTTCGTGACGCCACCATGCATGCGGCGATACTCGCCGACGGTCGCTTCGAAAAGGCCATTTTCAGAGATGCCGAGCTCGATGCCGCCGTCCTGACCGGAGCGAGCTTCGAAGGCGCCGACTTCAAGGACGCGAGTCTCAGGCGAGCCTCGATCGGAGGCGCTGACCTATCACGGGCTCGCGGCCTGACCCAGGAACAGCTCGACGAAGCATGCGGCGATAGCCGCACCCGTCTGCCGCGCGGACTAACTGCAAGACCTTGTACTGGACATGAGGTGCACATCACCATCTCACCGCACATCCGGATCCCAGCGATCCCTGCACCGCCCGCCCCACCGGCGCCTCCCGCACCGCCAAGCCCATATCGGTATCTGGTGGCGCCTCTCTAAACTCCGCTAGGCTTTCAGTTGCGGAGCCAGCCGGATATGCAGCTCTTTCAATTGCTTATCCGACACTTCTGATGGCGCATTCATCATCAGATCCTGGCCCTGTTGATTCAGCGGAAAGGCGATAACCTCGCGAATGGCCGTCTCGCCGGCCAACAGCATGACGATGCGGTCGATTCCGGGTGCGAGGCCACCGTGCGGCGGAGCGCCGTGCCGGAAGGCGTTCAGCATGCCGCCGAATTGCTCCTCGACAATGCTGGGGCCGTAACCAGCGATCTCGAAGGCCTTGAGCATGATCTCGGGCAGATGGTTCCGGATCGCGCCGGAGCAGAGCTCATACCCATTGCAGACGATGTCGTACTGGTAGGCCAGGATATCGAGCGGATCCTTGGTGTTCAGCCCCTCCAGCTCGCCTTGCGGCATCGAGAAGGGGTTGTGGCTGAAGTCGACATGATTGGTCTCTTCGTTCATCTCGAACATCGGGAAGTCGACGATCCAGACGAATTCGAAGCGGTTCTCGTCCACCAGCTTCAGGTCTGTACCCACCTTAGTACGCGCGGTTCCGGCGAACCTGGCGAAAGTCTTGGGGTCGCCGGCCGCGAAGAAGGCTGCGTCACCCTGCCCCATGCCGATCTGGCTCATGACGGCGTCCGTCAGCTGAGGGCCGAGGTTCTTGGCGATCGGGCCGCCCCAGCCGCCCTGATCCTCGCTCCAGAAGATATAGCCCAGGCCCGGCTGGCCCTCACCCTGCGCCCAGGAATTCACGCGGTCGCAGAAGGCGCGGCTGCCGCCCTTCGGTGCGGGAATCGCCCACACCGCGTTCTTCTGGTCCTCGAGGATGCGCGCAAAGAGGCCGAAGCCTCCACCGCGGAAATGATCTGACACGTCATGCATGATCAGCGGGTTGCGCAGATCAGGTTTGTCGGTGCCGTACTTGGCCATGCACTCGCGGTAGGGGATACGCGGGAACGGATAAGGCGTCACAGGCTTGCTGTTGGCAAATTCCTCGAAGACGTCGTGCATCACCGGCTCGATGGCTGCGAAGACGTCTTCCTGGGTAACGAAGCTCATCTCAACATCGAGCTGGTAGAATTCGAGGCTCCGGTCGGCGCGAAGGTCCTCATCGCGGAAGCAAGGCGCGATCTGGAAGTAACGGTCGAAGCCTGAGACCATGAGCAGCTGCTTGAACTGCTGCGGCGCCTGCGGGAGCGCATAAAACTTGGTCGGATGCAGACGCGACGGCACCAGGAAGTCGCGCGCGCCTTCTGGACTGGAGGCCGTCAGGATCGGCGTCTGGTACTCTAGGAAACCCTGGTCGATCATGCGATTGCGAATCGAATGTATGACCTTGGATCGCAGTACGATGTTTCGATGCAGAGTCTCTCGACGCAGGTCCAGGTGGCGGTTCTTCAGGCGAATCTCTTCCGGATAGTCCGGCTCTCCGAACACGGGGAGCGGCAGCTCGGCGGCCGCCGACAAAACGTCCACTTGCTTCACGCGAATCTCGACCTCACCGGTGGGCAGGTTCGGGTTCACGGTTTCGGCTGACCGGGCTACAACTTGGCCGTCGATACGGACCACGCTCTCGGCCCGCAGATGCTCGATGGTGTTGAATCCGGGCGTCTCAGGACTCAGCACAAGTTGCGTCAGACCATAGTGGTCGCGCAGATCTACGAACATCAGCCCGCCGTGATCGCGCTTGCGGTGGATCCAGCCCGAAAGCCTGACGGTTTTGCCGGTGTCGGCGGCGCGAAGCGCGCCGCAGGTGTGAGTGCGGTAGGCGTGCATTTACCTGGGAAATTCGGCTGTTTTACGAGGCGCGGAAGGGCGCATGTGGGGGGCGGAAAGTCAAGCATCGCCCCCCATTTCAGCCGGACCGCAGACTACTTCTCGGGATGCAACAGCGCTTGATACGTCAGTGTCCGCGCCTGCGTCCCCAAGTCGTCGCCGCCCGATCCACCCATCCGCTGGATCATACCGACAAAGAGGATGTCATTGGTCGGATCGATCCAGAACCAGGTGCCGGCCGCTCCGCCCCAACTCATCGTGTTCATACCCTCCAGGAAGCCTGCCCGACGCGGATCGTTGTCGACCTGGAAGTCGAGACCGAAGCCCACCGCTTCGTTGAAGCGAATGCCGCTGGTCCCGTTGGTGTTCACCAGGACGTTGTGCGGGATGACGTTGGTGTCCATCAGCTCAATAGAGGCCGGAGAGAGGATCCGAACGCCGTCAAGCTGCCCCTTGTTCAGCATCATCTGGCAGAAACGGGCGTAGTCCATTGTCGTGGAAACGAGGCCGCCGCCACCCGACTCCATGGCCGGTGGCTTGGAGTAGTCTGGCATGCTGTTGCCGAAGAGGTCTCCCGCCTCGACGATCTTGCCGGTCTCTTTGTCGTTCACCCGCTCGCCCACATATACGGCGGCGAGGCGCTTGGCCTTGGCCTCGCCGGTATAGAAGCCGGTGTCCTTCATTTTCAAAGGCGCGAAGACGCTCTCCTGCAGGAACTGGCCAAATGGCTTTCCGGTTATCTTTTCAACTATGTAGCCCTGGATATCGACGGCGCTGGAGTAGGACCAGCTGGTTCCCGGCTGGTACATCAACGGGATCGTCGCCGTACGCTCGACCATGTCGTGCAGGCCGTTGGCGGCCAGCACCTTCTTTTCGCGATAGAGCTTGTCCACCGGATGCTTGTCGCCGAGGCCATAACCGAAGCCTGCCGTGTGGCTCATGATTTCGCGCATGGTTGGCGCGCGCTTCATATCCTCGACGGCAGTGATCTGCCCGTCCTTGTCGGCAGAGACCATTACCTTGAGGTTCTTGAATTCCGGCACATAGCGGGTGACCGGATCGTCGAGATGCCACTTGCCCTGTTCGAACAGGATCATCATAGCCACGCCGGTCAGAGGCTTGGACATCGAGTAAATACGAAAAATCTCGTCTTTCGGCATGGCCTGGCCAGTCGCGAGGCTCGCCTTGCCGTAAGTCTTAAAGTCTACGACCTTGCCATGGCGCGCAACCAACGTGGTCATCCCGGCGACGCGGCCGTCCGCCACCACTTTCGCCATGTAATCATCCATCACCTTCAGGCGCGCGCTGTCGAAGCCTACCGACTCGGGCGACGTGGTCGCCGAGAGGTCGCGGGAGGCCATTGCGGCGGGTTTGGCGGCAGCTGTTGTGTCTGCGGCGACCGCGGTCTGGACGCTCGAGACCAGCAAGGCTGCGGTCAGGGCTGCGGCGAAGTAGGCGTTACGATGCATGTTTGGAGATCCCCCTTGGACTTTGCCGCGAGTTTAGGGGCGCTGCATTTCCGTGCAAGCCTCGGTCGGTTTCAGCGCCGCAATGGAACGCTCCGGCGAAATCGTTTAGGCGACCTCGCTTGCCTCGTCGGCTTCAGCCTCACCTTCCAAGACGCATTGCGCGATCGCGCCATAGAGTTCGGCGATCGCGATGGGTTTGCCGACAAAAGTGTCCATTCTCGCCGCCATATAGGCGTCAACCTGGTGGCTCATGACGTTGGCGGTGAGCGCAATGATAGCTGTCCGCCGGCGGCCAGTTGCAGCCTCGCGTTCGCGAATCGTACGCGTGGCCTCAAGTCCATCCATACGCGGCATCTGCACGTCCAACAGGATGAGATCGAAGGAACCCTCTTCCCAAGCTGTCGTCGCCTCTAGGCCGTCGCCGACAATGGAAGCTGACATCGATCTGGCCGAGTAAGATCTTCAACACGAGCTGATTGACTGGATTGTCCTCGGCGGCAAGGACGCGGAGCGGCGCTTCGTGAGCCGGGAAGGGAATCACCGCAGGCGTGACAGCCCTGACAGGAGTGGTGGCGATGCTATGCACGAGGGGTAAGTCTACGACGAAGGCTGCGCCCTGCCGGGGACCGTTCTCATGGGTGATGCGTCCGCCCATTACCTCGCAAAGCTCGCGGCAGATGGCGAGGCCGAGCCCAGTGCCGCCGTAGTGACGGGTGGTAGAGGCGTCGGCTTGAGTGAATTCTCGAACAGACGCTCGGCAAAGCCCTCTGGGACACCGGGACCCGTGTCACGGACAGCTATGCGGACGCCGAGCGGCGTGGCGGTGGCGACGACACGAATAGAGTCCTCGGCGGTGAACTTCACCGCGTTGGAGATCAGATTGCATAGCACCTGACGCACGCGGGCCGCGTCGCCGTCGAACACGCCACGGGCGGACGGAGCGAAATCGAGGCTATACTCCAGGCCCTTGCCAAGAGCCGTGGCGCTGAACGCGCCGAATGCGCTGCGGGCCACGGCCTCGAGGTCAAACGGCGCCGTTTCCAGTTCGAGTTTGCCCGCCTCGATTTTCGAGAGGTCGAGAATGTCCTTGAGGATTTCGAGTAGTGCCTCGCCAGCTTGGCGTATGACCCCAACTCGATCGCGCTGGACATCCGAAAGTTCATCATTCGCCTTGGCTTGAGCCATGCCAAGTACGCCGTTCAGAGGAGTGCGAATCTCATGGCTCGTGACGGCAAGGAAGGAGCTCTTGGCGCGGTCGGCGGTTTGAGCGGCCTCGACGGCGCGCCGGAGGGTCTCGCCCTCCGTGAACATCGTGCGGGTCAGCCAGGCATCGGCGCGACAATTCAGCGTCGACGACCGAACCGGTTGTGCAGAACGCTAGCCAAACGAGGGTCAAGTTCGACCGGGTCTGCACCCTGACGAGAGCTGCAATGAGCACGGTTTGGCCGAGCCGCACCACAAGGCTGTCGGACCGCCAGCGCAGCACCCGAAGGCTCGCCTGGTCCATCGTTTCCATCCGTCCGGGCCACAGGCCAGCCAGGGCGCATTCCCTGGCTTGGCGAACGGATGCCACAAACGGCTTTGGCATTTCGCTTACGCTAGAATATTTCGGGCGACATATTCAGGCGCCTCACACGAATTTAGTGCCGTGCAGCTTGTTCGGTCGCCTTGTCCTTGTTCGCCTGACTGATGATGAAGTGGAAAATCGCCTCAGCCTGGCCCTCTGCCAGGACCGACTTGAAGGAGACCATCCCCTTATCCTTCCGGGCGCCGTCGACGACTATGGAGTTCCAGTCGGACAGGCTCCTCAACGCTGACGAGTAGCGTAGATCGGGGATCGATTTGTCGGCGACACCGCCCTGACCGTGGCAGCCCGCGCAGTAGCGACCGTACGCGCCCTGCCCGTCGATCACCTGCTCGTTGGTGCCGGTGAGCAGCGGCGGATCGAGCCGGCGCACCGCGACGGCGCCCCCGGCCAACGGTTTCGACGGAAGTTCCGCAGCCCCGCCCAGCTTGAATACAACCAGGCGTGAGTTGTTAGCACTGGCCTCACTGGTACGGGCCTGGCCGGGCGGCAGGCCTCGGGCTCCGACCAACAGGGCCACATACTGCACGCCGGCTATTGTATAGGTCGAGGGCGCGGCGACGACGTCGGCCTGGACCGGGGCAGACCACAGCTTGGCGCCGGTCTTGGCGTCATATGCCGAGAATCGGCCACTCCAGTCACCGGAGAAGACCAGATCGCTAGCCGTGACCATGGCCCCGTGAGCCCCATAGTCCTTGTCCGGCGCGCGCCAAACCTCCCTTTGAGCCACCGGGTCGTAGGCCTCGAGGTAGCTCTTGATGTTGCCACGCGGCAGAGCGCCGGGCTGGCCGTAAAGGTTCGTGATCTTGTCGGAGAAGGAAACGGTGCCGGTGTTGTAGACCCGGTCCTTGATTTGGAAATCCTTAGCGACGGCGCTTTGGAAGCCCGTCGAGCTTTCGGTCACCGGAATGTACACGAGGCCGGTCTTCGGACTGTAGGCCATCGGGTGCCAGTTGTGAGCGCCGAGCGGCGCGGGTTGGACGATGGCGGCCTTAGTCTCGCTGTAGCGAGCGTCGGGGTTCTCGACGGGTCGACCGGTCTTAAGATCGATCTTCGAGGCCCAGTTGGCGGGTGCAAACTTCTCGGCAGAGATCAGCTTTCCAGTCTTGGCATCCCAAACGTAGAAGAAGCCGGTCTTGGGCGCCTGCATCAGGACGTGGCGAACCTGACCCTTGATCTTCAGGTCGGCGGTCATCAACGGGTTGGTGACGTCGTAGTCCCACTCGTCACCCGGCACCTCCTGAAAGTGCCAAGCGTATTTGCCCGTCGTGGCGTGAACCGCAATCACCGAAGACACGAAGAGGTTGTCGCCACCGCCGGGGCTGCGGATGTCTTGGCTCCAAGACAGGCCGTTGCCCGTGCCGAAATAGACCAGGTCAGTCTTGGGATCGTAGAGGATCGTGTCCCAAGCCGTGGCGCCGCCGCCGTACTTCCAGAAATCGCCGTGCCAGGACTTGGCGGCCCTATCCAGAAGTGGCGTGTTGGTGGGATCCCCCGGGGCAGCGGGCACTGTGTAAAAGCGCCACTGCATCTTGCCGCTGCTGGCGTCGTAGGCTGAAACATACCCGCGGCAGGTGTATTCGGCGCCGGCATTGCCAATCACCACCATGCCTTTGACGATCCGTGGGACCTGGGTGATCGTGTAGGGCTGCTTGGGATCTGTGGTCTGCACCGACCACTCTATCTGGCCCGTCTTGCCGTTCAACGCGATCAGCCGGCCGTCGAGCGCGCCCAGGAAGATCCTTCCCTTCCAGGCCGCGACGCCGCGATTGACCACGTCACAACAGGCCACCTGCCCAAGGGCGCGGTCGATTTTGGGATCGTATTCCCAGAGCTTTTTGCCGCTGGCTGCGTCATAGGCCTTCACCATCGACCAGGCGGTGGTGATGTAGAGCACGCCATCGACCACCACCGGGGTGGATTCCTGGCCCCGCTCAGTGTCGATATCGCCATACCAAGCGAGGCCCAGCTTAGTGATATTGGCCCTGTTAATTCCGGTAAGCGGGCTAAAGCGCTGCTCCGAGTAGGTGCGTCCTGAAGCCATCCATGTACCGGGTTCCTGGTCGGCGGCGAGCAGGCGGGCGGTGTCAACCGCCGCGGCGCCCAGGGGGTGCGCGGGCGCCTTTGTGGCCGCCGCGACCGGAGCGCCCATGATCAGCGCCAACCCAACACCTGCCGCGACAACCGTCCTACCCACGCGCGTTCCTACGCGACGACTCGATTGATGACTCACTGCTTCGCTCCCCGTTTTGCGTTTTCTCCCATCGGTTCATGGCCGGCACAAGCGGACAGCGTCGCAAAGGGCTCGGGAACGAATAGGCGAGCCATGACTTAGGTCATACGAGGCTTCGCTTCCGATGTCTGGAGATGTTCACATGTCTATTATCGCCTGGCTCGTCGTAGGACTGGTATCCGGCTTCCTGGCCAGCAAAGTCGTCAACCGTTCAGGTGAAGGCCTGCTCCTGGACATTCTTCTGGGCGTGTTGGGCGCAATTGTCGGCGGTTTCCTCTTCCGCCAATTCGGCCACTCCGGCGTCACCGGCATCAATCTCTACTCGATGTTTGTGGCCTTCATCGGCGCTGTGGTGGTGCTGGTGATCTACCACCTGGTGATCCGGCGGCGTGCATTCTGAACACGCCGGCAACCCAACCAACGTCCCGCTAATTTCGTGCGCTGGGACTAAAGGAAATCGAGACGAAATGCGTAAAATTCTCGCCATTACAGCGCTCACCGCGCTCATCGCTCTGCCACTTATCGCGGGCCCGACAGGCGCAAACGCCTCTTGTCAGGGCCGAAAGAACACCGGAACTCTGATCGGCGGCGTTGGAGGCGCGCTTATCGGCAATTCGGTGTCTCGAGGCGGCGGTGGGGCGATTATCGGCGGTCTGGGCGGCGCAGTAATCGGCCATGAGATTGCCAAGGGCGGCTGCGGCCCGAGCCGACACGCCTACTATCATCGCAGCAACAACCGCTACGCATCAACGGCCCGACCGGCGCCGGCGGTCTACTACGACCAGCGCGGCAACCCGGTGACGACGACCGACTACAGTGCGCCGCGCTAGGTCCATAGCATGATGCGTAAATTCCTAACCCCCGTCCTTTGCCTCAGCGCGCTTGGCCTCGCAGCGTGCAGCGAACATCCGAGGCTCGCGGCCAATTCTAAGATCTGCACGGACTTCAAGGCGAGTAAGGCTGTCGTGACGCCAGCTCCGATCGATGACGGGTCCACGCCAGTGGACGAGTGCGTCCGCCGCTGGGCCTACAGCCTTGCCTCGTCCCGAGACAGTGCCGATGTGGTGTCTGAGGCCGTCGTAGCGGCCTGCAACACCTCACTCTCGCGGTGGAATCGCCAGGCAATTCAGTTGCCGACCGATGGCGCGGCTGCGGCCAGCCTCACGACTGGCGAACCCACGACGCCCATCGCCGAGCACAATACCTTCACCCACAGTCGGGCGCTACTCTACGTGGTCCAGGCGCGCGCTGGCGCTTGCGCGCCGCCACCCGCGACAAATGGCGTCCCGGACGGCGTAAGCTAGATTCACGCAAGGCCCGAAATGAAGGCAGCACCGAGCGGGCGCGGTGGATCGGCGCGTGCGGCGTTGACCGCCCACGACAAACGGGGTTCCGTGGAGTCGCGGGTCTGCGGGGCCCGTTGGCCAGACGGGGCTCGATCGGTGGTAACGAATTTCAACGGCAGAACCGTGGTCCCGGCCCTTCTGGCCGGTGTGTTCATCGGGTTTGGCGCCCTCAGCTTCCCATACATTGCCTTGGCCCAGGATCGGGCAGCGCCTGACGATGCCCGATCCAGCGACGACTCGGGTCCCGCCAAGCGGTTCAATTGCCAGGACGGTGGCTCGATCCTCTATCGTTTCGAGACCCAGCGCGGCGAGCTCGTCGCCGTAGTCGACGCTTTCGACGGCTTTGGGCCGCACACGCTTGCTTCGCGGCCCTACGCCATGGCGCCAGTCCGGCTGATCTGGAGCGACGGCCAACGCACGCTTACCTGGGGCCCCGGCGTGCAGATCATGTGGATGGACTCGAGCGTGCACCGCATCTGCGGCGGCGGCCACCACCACTGACGCAAAGTCGAGGCGAGCGCGGGTAAATCCCCGCTTCGCCCTGCCCTTCGCTTCGTACGCGGGCAACTTGTCGCATGCAGCGTTAGGGCCTCACTTACCCGGCTTCGCCACTTGTGCTCGCCCGGTCTTACGACCATCTGCCCGCCCCCACCTTTTGAGTGGGCTTCGGAGTCACGAATGGCCGCCTTGCATACTGCGAGCCTCGAAGAGGCCGCAGTCCTCGTCAATGACAACCGCCCCGCCCGAACCGCGACGATCGTTGGCGTAGGCCTCGTGTGCTTACTTATGGCGCCATGGCAGGTGTGCGCCGGCTGGACCGTGGCGGTCGGGGCGATCGAATTCTGGGGTATCTGGGCTACGCGGGGCCATCAGCGCAACCAGGCCATGAGCCGCCCGGCCAAATTGAATTTCTTGGCCCATTTCGTGGCGCTGACGGTGAGCTGACTCGTACTCGCGAGCGTGCTCTGGCGCATTGGAACGCTGAGCAGTCTTTGCTCGGCGGCGGTAATCGTTTCGACGGTGGGTATCATGATGCCCCTGCTCATCTACCAATCGCCCGCTTTTCTGATGATGGCAGGGATGGCTCCAGTCGCAGCGGTCATGGCCGTCGTCGCTGTTCGCGGCGGGCTTACAGCCACAACTCTAGTTCCGAGCGCCGTCTTCCTGACGCTCGGCCTGATGGTCGTCTTCGGGCGAACGAGGGCCATGCCCTCGGCGCTAGCGGCGCAGCGGCAACTGGCGCTCAGCGAGACTCAGTTTCGGATCATGACCAACAACATCTCCGAGGTGATCGCTCGCTCGGGGCTGGACGGCGAGCACATCTATCTGTCGCCCCAGGCCGAGGAGCTTACCGGATACGCCATAAAGAAACGTCATAGGGCGGGGCCTGCTGTCGCTCATTCATGAGGAGGACCGCGAGCAGGTCGCGGCGGCTGGCGCACACGTGGCTCAGGTCGGCGGTGACGCAACGGTCGAGTTCCGGATGGTGAGTAAGTCTGGCGACATCTTCTGGGTCGAGAGCAGCATCACCCGCGCAGCCGTCTGCGGCCCCGGTGCACCCCTGGAATTGATCTCGGTGTCGCGAGACGTCAGCGCGCGCAAGGCGCTGGAGTTCGAGTTGATCGCAAGCGGAAGCGGCATCCCAGGCGAAATCAGACTTCTTGGCCAATATGAGCCACGAGCTGAGCACGCCGCTAAACGGAGTGATCGGCTTTTCCCGCATCCTGCGTGACGCTGAGGGAATGAGGCCTGTACACGCGCGCTTCGCAAGTCTGATTGACGAGGGCGGCACGGCGCTGCTTGCGGTGATCAACAGCGTGCTGGACTATTCGCGCCTGGAGGCCGACGCGGTCGAACCAGCGCTCGCGCCCTTCGATGCGGCTGAGGTGGTCAAGTCGATCATGGCGCTCCTGAGTTTGCAGGCCGACGAAAAGGCGTTGGCGGTGAAAGTGAGCGTCGAGGGCCTGGCCGGACCGCTGATAGGCGACGCGGCTCTTGTCCGCCAGGTGCTGCTGAATTTGTTGGGCAATGCGCTGAAGTTTAGCGAAAAAGGCGAGGTTTCCGTCTACGTCTCCCAGACACTTCGTAATGACAACCTGGCCACCCTGCGCGTTGCGGTGACGGACACTGCCATCGGCATGTCGCCAGAACAGCTCGAGCGAGTCTTCGATCACTTCGTCCAAGCCGACGGCTCGATGTCGCGTCGGTTCGGCGGGACGGGCCTTGGCCTCGCCATTTGTCAGCGCCTGGTCGCACTGATGGGTGGCCGGATCGGGGCCGACAGTGTCAAAGGCGGCGGATCGACATTCTGGTTCGAGCTCGACCTACCGCGATCGCACGCGCCCATGCCCAAGGCCAACGCGGCCCCGGACGCTGAGGCAGGGATGGCGCAAGGTCGACCTCTGCGCGTTCTGGTGGCAGACGATGTAGCGGTGAACCGCGAATTGGTCGGCGCGATCCTTTCGCCCTTCGACGTGGCGGTGGGCCAGGCGGCCGACGGCGCCGAGGCGCTGGAGATGGCGCGCTGCGAGGCCTTCGACGTGATCCTGATGGACATGCAAATGCCGGTGATGGACGGCCTGGCCGCCACCCAGGCGATCCGCGCGCTGGACAATCTCCATCACGCCAATGCGCCTATCATAGCGCTGTCAGCCAATGTGCTGCCAGAGCAGGTGGCGCGCTGGCATGACCGATCACATTGGAAAGCCGATCGACGCCGGGCGTCTACTAGAGGTGATCGAGCGAGTGGCGAGCCTCGAGGACGACGTCGACGGCGTGTCCAGCGCGGCGTGAGTCGCACAAAACTCCGATCATTCGGATGGAGGGCTCAAACGGGGCTCTAGGCTCGATCGCTCTCATATTCGACACTGACTGAACCTGAATTCCAGCCTCCCCGGGAATGAGAGGCAATGGGTTCCGATGTTCGCCCTCCACGTTGACCGCCAGCGAAGATCGGGTAACGCTGTTACAGGGCGGGGTACAGTATGCACCGACGACAGATGCTGGCGGAGATGGCCGCAGCCGGGGGCTTTGCCGGATTCGGCGCGGCCTCCGCGCGGCCGAAAGCTGGCCGTCGCAGTCTCGAAGGAACCTGGGACCTCGGCAGCTACACCGACCTGGAGCGTCCGGCGGGCGTCGCGGGCCTGGTGATGACGTCGGCTGAGGCCGCAGCCTACGAGGCGCCGCGGCGGGCCATGCGCGGCATGATGCCCGCCAAGTCCGGCGAAGTCGGCCAAGCGGAGAACGAGTGGACGGATCGAGGCGATGGCTTGGCGCGGGTGAAGGGCCAGATCCGGTCATCGACCATCGTCGATCCGCCGAACGGCCTGCTGCCCTACACACGCGAAGCGGACAGGCTGGCCGGGCCGCGTGGGCCCATCCAATCGGCCGCAGGCGACTTGGAAAATCCGGAATCGGCGGGCGGCACCACCCGCTGCCTGGCGACGGTCGCCGCCGGCGCGCCGATGCTGGGCGCGCCGGACTCCAACGTGATCCAGATCGTACAGACCAAGGACCAGCTCGCGGTCTTGACCGAGAAATACCACGACGTGCGGGTCATACGCGTGGCCGCAAATGCCGCCGCTGCAGCCACCGCGACGCTCGGCGCGCCGCCAGCCTGGCTCGGCAATTCAGCAGGTTGGTGGGAAGGCGACACCCTGGTGGTGGAAACGCAAGGCTTCTGCCCGGGCGTGATCAACAAGGGCCAGCGGGTGTTGATCTCTGGCGCGACGCGGGTCACCAAGCAGTTCACCAAGGTCGGCCCCGGCGAGATCCTCTACCAATTCACCGTGCAAGACCCGACGCTGCTCACCCGCCCCTGGCGTGGCGAGCAGACGATCCACTCGTCCAAAGGCCGGGTCTTCGAATATGCCTGTCACGAGGGGAACTACTCCATGACCGGCATGCTTGCCGGGGCGCGGTTGGAAGACCGTCAGGCGGAGCTCGCCAAGACTGGGGGCAGCGCGAAGTGATGAACAGGCGAAAGCTGCTCGCGGCATTGGCCGCCGGCGGGGCCGGAGTCGCCACTTGGCCCTCCGCAACGCAAGCCGCCAAAGTGCTGGCCTTGGACCTGACCGGGACCTGGACCAACGCCTGGTACACCAAGTTGGAGCGGCCCAAGGCCTTCAAGACCTTGGTGATTAGCACCGCAGAGGCCGAGGCCTATGAGGCGCCGCGCCGACGGCTGCACGGCGAACTGCTCGATAGTCACGATGTGCTGGGCCAGGCGGAAAGCGAATTCCCCGAGAACGGCCCGGGCCTGGCGCGAATCCGCGGCGAAATCCGCACCTCCTGGATCACCGACCCACCGGACGGGCGCATTCCCTGGACGGACGAGGCGAGGAAACGGCTCTCCATCGGCAAGGAACCGCCCGACATCTACGATAACGTCGAGAACCGCGACACCGACGAGCGCTGCCTGACCAACTCCAGCGGCGTGGCGCCTCTGATCAACAGCCACGACGCCAACCTGATCGAAATCGTCCAAACCGGGGACGCAATCGTGATCGTCGGCGAAAAGAACCACGAGGCGCGGATCGTGCGGATGGACGGCGCGGACGGCCTGAGCAGAGAGGCCGGCCTGGGACGTTGGACCGGCGTCTCGGCGGGTCGCTGGGAAGGCGCGACCCTAGTGGTGGAGACTACGCGCCTGCGTCCCGGCGTCACCAAGCTCGATGATGATGTCTATCTGTCAGACCGCGCGAGGGTCGTGGAGTGCTTCACGCGCACCGGGCCGCACGAAATCGCCTACCTTTTCAGAGTCGAGGACACCTCCCTCTTCACTCGCCCCTGGCGCGGCGAGATGGTGTTCCGTACGGCAGAGGGCCGCATGTTTGAATACGCCTGCCATGAGGGAAACTATTCCCTGCCCGGCATCTTGGCTGCGGCGCGGGCTATGGAGCGGGAGAAGGCGGGCGCAGCGAAGGGCCGCTAGGATCGATTGGCCACGCCCATCCCGCCCGCGACTGCGGAAGCCATGCGGCGGAGTCAAACCTCGCATTTGGCAGGAAATGCTTGGGCTTTCGTCCGCCCGCCGCCCTAAGCGGGCGGCGGGCCCCACGGGCTGGCGGGACCGGGCCCGGTCGGCACGACACCGCCTGGGGTCAGGTGGTCTATTGATTGGGGCAGAACCTCGGAGAGCTTGGCAGCGAGCTGATCTGGCGGAATGTTGAGCTTGGCAGCCAGCGCCTGGATGGTCTCTGGCCCCAGGCCCTGATGCACTTCAGCCGAAGTAATCGGCTGGTTGGCGCCGGGTCCGATCCAGGATTGCACCGTGGGACCCAGGCCGTTGGTTTGGAACTGGTTCACCACTCCCTGGATCCCGCCGTGCCGCTCAATCATCCCGTTCACCACTGTGGCCATCTCCATCCCGATCACGCCGCCGAGAATTCCGTCGAATAGGCCCATGATGATGCTCCGTTTGTGATGCGCCCGGAGTGTGCGGGCGGTTGAGGTCGAAGTGAGTTTAGAGGAAGACCGATGGCGGCTGGTATACTCGTCCCCCAGTTCCAAACGGAACGCCGGAGATTGCCGCGGATGAGCACCTGACCGGACCGGCCCTAACGAAACGTGCTCACCGAGTGCGGCGGGTCGCGCTGCGCCGACCAAGTAAAATATCGTAGGCCCCGCCGCGAAGGCGATGGTTCACCGCGGCCTAAACCGCTTCGTCGCAGGGAAGCCCTTCGGCGTCAGCTTACCCGCCCCCGCGCGCCGCCCTAGCCACTCGCGCCAGGCGTCCCATTGGAAGGTCCGTCCCGCGCTGTCGATCCAGGCGCCGCCAGTTGCTGCTGCGAAGGCTGTGGCGTCGCGTAGGCCGCCTTCGCGGTAGGTCTGGAGCTTTACGCCCTTGCCCCTCGGCATCTCGGGCAGCTCGGCGGTGGGGAAGATCAAGATCTTGCCGTTGTCGCCGACGACCGCGAGGTGATCTGCTTCGCCCAAAGCCAGGCAAATCAAGGCGGTTCCGTTCAGCACTTGTTTGCCCGCTCGTCGGAAGGCGACAGCTTCGGCTTCCGGCAGGACGAAGCCGTAGCCTTCCTTGCTGGCCAGGATGCGCTTGGCGCCTGGCTTGTGGACGAAGACATCGACGAGGCCGACCCTGTCATCAAGGTCGATCATCAGGCGCAGCGGCTCGCCATGGCCGCGGGCGCTAGGGAGCTTGTCACAAGCTAGCGTGAAGAAGCGGCCGTCGGAAGCGAAGACCAATAGCTTGTCGGTGGTCTCGGCCGGGACCAGGAAGGCCAGCTTGTCGCCCTCCTTGAATTTCAGCTCCGAGGGATCGTCGACACGACCCTTGGCCGCGCGGATCCAGCCACGGTCCGACAGGATCACGGTGATCGGCTCGCGCACGATCATGGCCTCGATGGCGGCCTCAGCGTCTACCTCCGGTGCATCGGCAAAGATGGAGCGGCGCTTGCCAAGCGTGGTGGCGGCACCGATGGCGGTCAGCGTGTGCTTCAGTCCTTCGCCCACCAATTTCCACTGGGCGCGGTCGTCGGCCAGCATACCAACGATGCCATCGCGTTCCTCTGTGAGGTCGGCATGTTCCCGGCGGAGTTCCATCTCCTCCAGGCGTGCAAGCTGGCGCAGGCGGGTGTTGAGGATGGCGTCAGCCTGGAGCTCAGAAAGGTCAAATGCCTCAATGAGCTTGGCCTTGGGCTCGTCCTCGTAGCGGACGATGCGGATCACCTCGTCGAGGTTGAGGTAGGCGATCAGCAGGCCGTCAAGGATGTGCAGACGGGCCTCGATCTTGGCGAGGCGATAGCGGGCACGGCGGACTAGCACCTCGCGCCGGTGGTCAAGGAAAGCCTTCAGGACCTGCTTTAGGCCCATGACGCCGGGTGTGCCTCGCGCGTCGAGGACGTTGAGGTTGACGCTGAAGCGGTTCTCCAGATCCGAGAGCTTGAAAAGGCTCTCCATCAAAACTTCCGGCTCGACGTTACGGGACTTGGGTTCGAGGACCAGGCGGACGTCTTCGGCCGACTCGTCCCGGACGTCGCCCAGCAGGGGTGCGCGCTTGTTCTCGATCAGTTCGGCCAGCTGTTCGACGAGGTCGGCCTTCTTCACCTGGTAGGGCACCTGGGTGACGACGATTTGGTAAGTCCCGTGGCCAAGATCTTCCTTGGTCCAGAGCGCGCGCAGGCGAACGCCGCCGCGGCCGGTTTCGTAGGTCTCCAGCAGAGACGCATGCGGCTCGACGATGACGCCGCCAGTGGGGAAATCTGGACCCTTCACGTGGGCCATGAGGTCGGCAGTTGAGGCGTCCGGGCGGTCGAGGAGCAGCAGGCAGGCGCCGACCAGCTCGGCGGCGTTGTGCGGCGGGATGGAGGTCGCCATGCCGACGGCGATACCGGTCGAACCGTTTGCCAAGAGGTTCGGGAAACCGGTGGGCAGGACGACCGGCTCTTCATCCTGGCCGTCGTAGGTCGGCTTGAAGTCGACGGCGTCCTCGTCGATGCCGTCCAGAAGGAGCGTGGCAGCCTCGGTGAGCTTGGCTTCGGTGTAGCGCATTGCAGCGGGGTTATCGCCGTCGATGTTGCCGAAATTCCCCTGGCCGTCGACCAACGGATAGCGCTGGGCAAAGTCCTGGGCCATGCGGACCAGGGTGTCGTAGATCGACTGGTCGCCATGCGGGTGATATCCGCCCATTACCTCGCCCACGACCTTTGCGCATTTGCGCGCGGAGTTCTCGGGGTTCAGGCGCATCTCGCGCATGGCGTAAAGCACACGGCGCTGTACGGGCTTCAGCCCATCGCGCACGTCTGGCAGGGCGCGGTCGGTGATGACGGATAACGCATAGGCCAAATAGCGGCGGCTGAGCGCCTCACTCAACGGCTCGTCGATGATGCGGTCGCCGGGAGCGCCGGGCGGAGGCGTAGTGAGGGTGTCAGTCATGGGGAATCAAAGCTCGATGGAACCGGCAGCATAGAGGTTCACGTCACCCGCCGTCCCTGCGGCGCGGCAGCCATCCCCAACATTCGTCATGTCCCGGCGTCTCCGCTGGCAAACCAGCGGCTTGACATGATCGTTTACCGATGTAATCGATAGAAAACGATTACGGATGTAAACGTCATGAAGATCAGCGGCGCGGAAAGCTTGATCATGGAAGCGGTTTGGCGGCGCAGCCCGCTCGCCGCCGAAGAGATTTCCGGCGAAGTAGCTGAACCGCGGGGCTGGACTGAGGCCACGGTGAAGACCCTCATCAACCGGTTGCTCAAGAAGCACGCCCTGGGCGCCACGCGTGACGGGCGGCGGTATCTCTACCGGCCGCTGGTGGCCCGCGCGGACTATGTGCGCGCGGAAAGCCAGGGCCTACTGGACCGGCTCTTTGACGGCCGACTAGCGCCGATGGTCAGCCACTTCTCTGAGAACGGTGCGCTGTCGGCCGAAGACATCGCCGAACTGAAGAAGTTGATCGAAGGCTTCGAGCCATGATCGCGGCCATCCTCACGGGGCTTGCGAAGACCAACCTGGCGGCGGGCGTGGGCGTGTTGCTGGTGATGACGCTGCGCAATGTCGTGCGGCCACGGTTCGGGGCTCGCGCGGCCTATGTCCTGTGGCTCGCGCCGCTGGTTGCGGGCGCAGCGGTGCTGCTCCCCCATCCGCTGATCGCGACGCCGATGAGCCCGATAGTGCTTAGCGCAGAGACAGTAGCCGTGGGCGCGGCGGACGAATTCTCGGCCCAAGCGCCGATCGCGGTATGGCACACAGGGGTTGACGTTATGACCTGGGTCTTTGCCGTCTGGCTTGCCGGCGCACTGGGGGCTGCGGCGTTGGTGCTATGGCGCCAGGCGCGGTTCTCCGCTGCCATGGGCCGGTTGACCCCATCCGATGCGCCCGGAGTGTTTCGCGCGGCGAGCCCGCACGTTGGACCAGCGGTGGTCGGCGCGTTTCGGCCGCGGATCGTAACGCCTGCCGACTTCGAGACCCGTTTCGCGCCCGGCGAGCGTAACCTGATCCTGGCGCACGAAGAGGCCCACTTGAGGGGCGGCGACGCGAGCATCAACGCGCTAGCCTGTGCGCTCCAGTGTCTCTGCTGGTTCAACCCGCTGGCTCACGTCGCAGCGCGGGCACTGCGCATCGACCAAGAATTGGCCTGCGACGCCGCGGTGATCGGTCGCTTTCCAGATGTCCGACGCGCCTACGCCGAATTGTTGCTCAAGACCCAGATCACCACACAAGCGCTGCCTCTGGGCTGCCACTGGCCGGCACGCGCAGATCATCCCCTCAAAGAGCGGATCGCCATGCTCAAGTCTCCCCTGCCCCGCCTGCCGATGCGCGTCACGGGAATGGCGGTCGCCGTCATCGCGACGTTAACCGCCGGCGGCCTGGGGTGGGCCGCCCAGCCCGGCCCCGGAAGCAAGGAGCGCCTGGCCGCCCAGGCCGCGGCCGCCCTGCATCCCAGCGATAGCTGCGATTCCGCCGGCGAGGCGCGTGGCGAAGGCTGCAAGATCGTCCGGGTGCAGGACTGGCTGGCGGTGCCGACCCACTCCGAAGTGATGCGTTACTATCCGCGCGCCGCGCTGAAAGCTGGCGTAACCGCCGATGTGCGTATCAGCTGTGGGATCACGCCGATCGGCCTGCTGAAGTCGTGCGCGCCTGTGGAGACGGAGATCAAGGCGCAGGACGGCGTGACAGGCGGCGACGACACCCGCGCGGCCTTCGGCAAGGCCGCGGTTGCACTCAGCCGCTACTACCAATGGCACGTGATAGAGCCGCGGCCCCGGATATGGCCGGCGAACGCGCACGCCGGCCTGCGGATCGTTTTCGACCCGGACCCGACCGCGGGCGCGCACCTTCCGGGGCCTCCCGGCGCCATGCCCGCGCGTCCCATGCCGCCGCTCCCCTCGACGGCCCGATCGGACGTTCGCATCGAGAGCCGCACGACCGCCGAGCGGCCCGTCGTCCGCACCCCGGCCAGCTATTCTCCGACCGCCGCGCCGGCGTTGATCCGCCAGCCAGACTGGATCGAGAAGCCGATTGGCGCGGATCTCGCGCGCTTCTATCCGGCGGAGGCTGAGAAGCAGCACTTTGAGGGGACGACGGTCCTGTCCTGCGGTGTGGACAAGGACGGCCGACTGACCAATTGCGCGGCCACCGGGATTACGACCTTCGGTGTGCCCGACGCTATCCGCGAGGACTTCCGCAAGGCCGCCCTGGAACTCGCCGGACTGTTCCGCATGCGTCCGCAGTCGGTGGACGGTGTAGCGACGGCGGAGGGGCGGATAAATGTCCCGATACGCTGGAGCCTACCGACCGATCCCCAGGCCGCGGCAAGACTCGATGGATTGCGCGATCCAGGGCCGTCGGCTCCGCGATAACCCCACCCTCCGACCGAGCCCCCATGTTTCAGACAAACACACCGCCGGCTCCCGCCGAGGTAGTGGTCGCGCGCGCCGACCACTCCGTCGTGGCATCCGGCCTCGACCTGCCGATGACGCTCGCCAAGGCCGGACGCAAGGAGGATATGGTGGTGCGCCAAGCCCTGTTCCTCACCGCCCAGGTGGCTCTGGTGCGTCCGGCGAGCGGCGACGGCGTCGACCGCTACCGCTGGAACCTCGCCGGCTACCTGCAGCGGCAGTACTGCGTGCGCTCCCTGGCCGGGGTCTTCGCCTGCACCACGCCCGACGTGGAGGCTCTGCCTGACAAGGCCGAAGGCGAGGCGCCGTTGCCCGCGGCGGGCGACTTCCCCTTGGCCCTCGCCGCCGAGCAGCAACTTGCGGACAGCCTTAAAGGCCGGGCGGATGCCGTGTTTGCTGCGGATCGTGTGGTAACTGTCGACCCTCTGCTAAGGGCCGCCGGGGTGAAGGCCACTAGCAGGCTGTTGAAGAAGTCTCGCGGCGGGCGATGAAGTTGGCTTCGTCTCCGCCGTGGAAGCAGATTTGGCCCTTTAGGGCGCCGTCGGGCTGAAGT
>JAYUBY010000093.1:0-11977 GCA_043740635.1 Alphaproteobacteria bacterium | reverse complement strand
GCTTGGGGCCAGGGCTATGCCTTTGAGGCCGTACAGGCGGTGCTATCCTACGCCGCCACCCGTGGGCTTCGCCGGTTGATCGCACGTACCCATCTCGGCAACCGGCGCTCCGACAGCCTGCTCGAGAGGCTTGGATTTGTGGAGGAGGGTCTGCTCCGCGGTCACGTCCTGCGCGACGGTGAACGCCGCGACTGCCGCCTATTCGGCCTTCTCCTCTAATTAGTGGCCGAGACTAGAGGGCCTCAATGATTCCCAGGAAGTCTGCCGCCTTCAATGACGCCCCGCCGACAAGGGCTCCACCCACCTCTGCGGCATGAAGGATTTCCCCAGCGTTAGCGGGTTTCACCGAGCCGCCATAAAGGATGGCTGAGCGGACCCCGTCTCCACCGAAGACGTCGCAAAGCGTCTCGCGGATGGCTAGGTGCATCTCTTCGATTTCATCGATGGTCGGCGTCAACCCGGTGCCTATGGCCCAAACCGGCTCATAGGCCACTGAAAACGCCCGCCCCACGAGCTCCGGTGATAGTGAGCCCCTCACTTGCGCGGTCACCACTTTGAGCGCGTCGCCCGCCTTGCGTTGATCCAGAGTTTCGCCAACGCAGATGATCGGCTCGAGCCCGCCTCGCAAAGCTGCGCCCACCTTTGCCGCCACGAGCCCATTTGTTTCCCCATAGCCGGCCCTCCGTTCCGAGTGGCCGAGGATCACGAGGCTCGCACCGGCCTCGGACAGCATTTCGGCAGAAATGTCGCCAGTGAAGGCGCCTGTAACTTCGGGGTGACAATCCTGGCCCCCGATCAGCACCTTCGAGCCGCGCAACAACTGACACATTGGACCAACCAGCGTCGCCGGTGGACAGATCGCCACACGCACTTTCGTGCCGCTGACCGCCGCGGCCACCCCGCGCGCCTCTTCGAGGGCGGCCAACGATCCGTTCATCTTCCAATTTCCGGCGATCAGGGGTGTCGGGGTCGTCATCTGGCCTCACTTTCATCGTCCTGCCGGCGGTTAATGCAAGGCGACCTTTGTGTCACGCGCTTGCGGGGCGGGAGCGGCCTCCACTATACCGGCGCCCACGCCTGCGCCCCGGCCGGGGCCCCTGAAAGGGATTCAATGCTTTCCGCTATTCGCACCTTCGCGAAATCCAAGGCCGCCATGGTCCTGTTCGGCCTCCTGATCGTCAGCTTTGCGGTGTTCGGGATCGGAAACCGCGACCTCTTGCGCCCAAGGATAAGCAACGATGTGATCACCGCGGGATCACGCTCCATCAGTCCGGCCGAATACAAGCGCGCTTTCGAGGGGTTCAAAGGTCAGGTCGAACAGCAGGTTCACCAGCAGATCACCCCCGAACTCGCCGCCCAGAACGGACTCGACCGCCGGGTGACCGAAGGCCTCGCCATGCGGGAAGCTTACGCTGAATTGTTGGGAAACATCGGCGTTCGTCCGGCGGACAAGCTGATCGCGGCGGAGATCCAAAAGATCCCGGCCTTCTTTGACCAGGTGTCCGGCCGCTTCGATAAGACCACCTATCTGCGCAAGCTTGCCGACAACAACCTTACGGCCCCGGCCTTCGAAAAGAATCTGAGGGACCAGATCACTGAGCAGCACGCCGTTACAGGTTTGATTTCAGGTCTCCAAGCTCCGCGCGCCTACGCCGCGATCGCCGCGATCTACACGCTTGAGAGCCGCGACGTTGGGTACTTCGCCATCGAGCCCTCGAGCGTGCCGCAACCGCCAGCGCCCACCGACGCCCAGCTCAACGAACTGATGAAGGAAAACGCTGGGCGGTTGACCCGGCCGGAGTTCCGCACCCTGACGGTTGTCCGTTTCTCGCCTTCGCAGGTGACAATTAATGCGCCCATCGATCCAGCGGAGCTCAAGAAGCGCTTCGACTTCCGGAAGGACACGCTTTCGTCGCCTGAGACCCGCACGGTCGTCCAAATCTCAGCGAAAGATCCGGCCGCCGCGGCGAAGATCGCCCAGGGTTTGGCCAAGGGCGTCGACCCGGCGCTCGTCGCCAAGGACGCCGGCGTGGAGGCGATCACCTATCCGAACAAGCCGCAGGCTGCGATTCCGGACAAAAAAGTCGCCGCCGCCGCCTTTGCGACACCCACGGGCCAGGTCGTAACCGTCAAGGGCGACCTCGGTGTCGCTGTGGTAAAAGTGCTGTCGGTCACGCCGGGCCATGCCGTGACGCTCGAACAGGTTCGTCCCGCTATCGAGGCTGAAATCCGCAAGGATCAAGCTTCAGAAAAGGTCTACGCGCTTACACAAGCCTATGACGATGCCCACCAGGGCGGGGCTAACCTCGCCGCCGCAGCCGCCAAGGCTGGGGTCGCGGTAGTGACGATGGGCCCGCTCGCGCAGAACGGTCGCGATATGCAAAACCAACCGGTCCCCGGCTTGACGCCCAAAGTGGTGCAGACTGCCTGGGCGCTGCCGGCCGGCGGCGAGAGCGAGGTCGAGGATGAGGGAAATGGCGAGTCCTTTGCCGTTCGCGTCGAGAAGATCACTCCGCCCGCAATGCCGCCGCTTGCAGAAATCCGGCCAATGCTGACCAACGCCTGGACTCAACGGGAACTGGTGAAGGCAATGCAGGCTCGGGCCGACGGGTTCGCCGCCCGGTTGAAGAAGGGCGAGAGTCTCGAGGCGGTCGCAGCGGCTGCGGGCTCCAGCGTTACGCGGGTTCCAGGCATCGACCGTCAGAATGCGCAGCACAACACCGCGCTCTCCCAGGACATGATGGGGAAAGCTTTCACCACGCGCCCCGGCGACGTGTTCACGGCGCAGAACAATCACTTCGGCTTTGTGGTCGGCAGGTTGGAAGGAGTGCACACGAGTGACGCCGTCAACCTGGCGCGCACTGCCGAGCAGATCCGCCCGCAGATGACCAACGGCTTTGATAAGGAGATGAACGAGTCCGCTCACGTGGCGGCTCGTCATGAGGTCAAAGTGACCATCGACGCAAACCGCGCTCGCGAAGCCATCGGTCTGGAGCCGATCGATCCGAAGGCCACACTGAAGCCCGTGACCGGCAAGCCCGCGCTGGCGAAATGACAGTTGAGCCTGCTTTTTCCGCATTCGAGCAGGCATACCAGGAGGGAGCTCCCCAGCTCGTCTGGACCCGGCTGATCGACGACCTGGAGACGCCGGTCTCCGCCTATCTGAAGATCGGCCACGGGCGCGCCTACGCCTTCCTGTTTGAGAGCGTCGAAGGCGGCGCATTTCGCGCGCGCTATTCGATCATCACGCTCAAGCCAGACCTTGTCTGGCGGTGCCGCGGAGATCAGGCCGAGATCGCGCACGGCGACGACATCGTCGCCGGGCGGTTCACACCGCAGGCGGGCGGCGCGTTGGAGAGCTTGCGGGATCTGGTCGCGGCCTCGCGGATCGAACTTCCCGCCGGGCTGCCGCCGCCGTCGGCTGGCCTGTTTGGGGCCATCGGCTACGATATGATCCGGCTGGTGGAGCGTCTCCCCCACGTCAATCCGGATCCGTTGAACCTGCCCGATGGCGTAATGACGCGCCCCTCGATCGTGGCGATTTTCGACGCCATCGCTCAGGAGATAATTCTGGTCACACCCGTGCGGCCCGACGCGAGTTCTGCGAAGGCCGCTTACGAAGCCGCCCAGAGACGTCTGCAGGCCGTGATGGCCGACTTAAAGCTACCTGCGCCTCCGCTGAAGGGCGACGGCGTCCCCGAACCGGACGCCTTCACCTCGCCGATCAGCCGCGAGCGGTATTGCGAGATCGTCGAGAAGGCGAAGGGCTACGTTCGAGCCGGTGACGTCTTCCAGGTGGTGCCGAGCCACCGGTTCCGCAGTCCCTTTCACCGCGACCCCTTCGCCCTTTACCGCTCACTCCGACGAACCAACCCCTCGCCGTTCCTGTTCTATCTGAACTTTGGCGATTTCCAGCTGGCCGGCTCCTCACCAGAGATCCTGGTTCGCCTGCGCGACGGCAAGATCACCATCCGGCCCCTCGCCGGCACCCGTCCCCGCGGCGCGACGCCCGCAGAGGATGCCGCACTGGAACAGGAGCTGGTCTCCGATCCTAAGGAGCGGGCTGAGCACCTGATGCTCCTAGACCTTGGACGCAATGATGTTGGCCGGGTGGCCATGCTGAAGGAGCGCGGCGCCAATACCCCGCCGCAGACGCCGCAAGCCCGCAGGGCCTCACCGCGCGTTCGCGTGACCGAGAGCTTCTTCGTCGAGCGCTACAGCCACGTCATGCACCTGGTCTCGAACGTTGAGGGCGATGCGCCAGATGGCCTCGACCCAGTGGATGTCGTCATGGCCGCTCTGCCCGCCGGCACGCTGTCCGGCGCCCCCAAGGTCCGGGCGATGGAGATCATCGACGAACTTGAAATCGAAAAGCGTGGCCTGGGATACGCCGGCGGCGTCGGTTATTTCGGCTGTGACGGCTCGGTCGACACCTGCATCGTGCTCCGGACCGCGCTCTTCCAGGACGGGATGATGTACGTCCAGACAGGAGGTGGCGTGGTGGCGGATTCCGATCCCAATGCCGAATATGAAGAGACGCAACTCAAGGCCCGCGCCCTTCGGCGGGCAGCGGAAGAAAGCTGGCGGTTCGTGTGAGCTACTGAGCGGCGTGCTGCGGCGCGACGTGCTCGCTTATGACAGGCGGCGCCATGATCATAGCGGTGGCGAAACTGAGCGCGGCAATGGCCAGCAACGCTGCCGCCCCTAGCACCGGCCACACCCGCTCTCGCCTCTTAGGCGGCTCCAAAAGTGCCCAGGCGTGGGCTAACTCGATGGGATCCAGGGCAGAATCAGCACGCATGGTCAAAGGATCGGCCCGTAGCTTGTCCTGCGCAATCGGCGACACATTCTTGGCGTTGCGTCGCACCACAGTCATTGTGCGCCGCAATATGGCCCTGTCCGGCGTGCAAAGCCGGTATGTACCCAAGTCTGACTGAAGGTGTGCCACACCGTGCCGACGACCGACCCACGCCGCGTTCTGGTCCTGCAAGGCGGCGGCGCGTTGGGCGCCTACCAGGCCGGCGTGTTTCAGGCGCTAAGCAAGGCGGGCTCCGAGCCGACCTGGGTGGCGGGTATATCCATCGGGGCGATCAACGCTGCAATCATCGCGGGGAACGCCCCTGGCGAGCGATTGGCGCGGCTCCAGGAATTCTGGACCTTGGTGACGTCCGGCTGGTCGTTCGGACCGCCGAGCACCACTGACGCCTTCCGCGCAATCCTAGGGGACGCAAGCGTCGGCTGGGCTATGACCACGGGCGTGCCGGGATTTTTCACGCCGCGCACGGTCTCGCCCCTGTTGCAATCTGCCGGCGGGCCCGAGGCGCTCAGCTTCTACGATTCGGGACCGCTAAGGACCACGCTGGAGCGCCTCGTCGACTTTGACAGGATCAATGCGCGCGAGACCCGGCTCAGCGTCGGCGCGGTCAATATCCGAACGGGCAACTTCGCCTATTTCGACAACGCCCATCAAAAGCTGGGGCCGGAGCACATCATGGCCTCGGGCGCGCTTCCGCCTGGCTTGCCGCCGGTAGAGATCGACGGGGAGTGGTATTGGGACGGTGGCTTGGTTTCCAACACGCCGCTGGAATATGTGCTCGACCAGAACACGACGGATGATTTGGTGATCTATCAGGTCGACCTATTCAATGCTCGTGGCCCCATGCCTAAATCCTTGCAAGAGGCCGCCGAGCGCGAGAAGGACATCCGGTTTTCCAGTCGTACACGACTGAATACTGACGCCAACTTGCGGATTCACCGTCTGAAATCAAGCCTCGCCGCTGTCCTGAAGACCTTTCCCCCGGACCGCCTGACGGACCCGGATGTTCAATTCCTTGCCGAATTCGCCGAGGAGAGCTCGGTCATCGTTGTGCAGCTGATCTACCGAGATCGTCCTTACGAAGGGGCATTCAAGGACGTGGAATTCTCTCGCCAGACCATGCTGGACCATTGGGCGTCGGGCGTCGCCGACGGAGAAAAGTCCGTGCGACGCAAGCAATTCCATCCAGTTCACCAAGAACCCGGCGGCGCTGTAAGCATCGATCCAGGCCTCGAGATCCCATCCTCCGAACCACCCAAGGACCCGCGCAGATGATCCTGAAGTCCAAGACTGCCGTCGTTACCGGCTCCACCAGTGGCATCGGCCTGGCCATCGCTCGCGCCATGGCAGCCGAGGGGGCCAACGTCCTGATCAACGGCTTCGGGAAGCCAGACGATATCGAAAAAGAAACCGCCGCCATTGAAGCAGACTTCGGCGTGAGGGCGATCCATTCTCCGGCCGACATGACAAAGCCCGCCGAGATCGCGGCCATGATCGCGCTCGCCGAAGCGACATTCGGATCTGTGGACGTTTTGGTGAACAACGCCGGCATCCAGTTCGTCTCGCCTGTCGAGGACTTTCCCATCGAGAAGTGGGATCAGATTTTGGCGATCAATCTGTCCTCGGCCTTTCATGCTATTCGCGCCGCCGTACCGGGTATGAAGAAGCGCGGCTGGGGTCGGATCATCTCTACGGCATCGGCCCATAGCCTGGTCGCCTCTCCATTCAAGTCAGCGTATGTGGCGGCAAAGCACGGCATCGCGGGCCTGACGAAGACCGTCGCTCTGGAACTCGCCACCTACGGCGTGACAGTGAACTGCATCAGCCCCGGCTATGTCTGGACGCCGCTGGTCGAGAATCAGATCCCCGACACAATGAAGGCCCGGGGGCTCACTCGCGAGCAGGTGATCAACGACGTGCTCTTGGACAGCCAACCCACCAAACAATTCGTCACGGTCGACGAGGTAGCCTCCATCGCGGTCTTCCTCTGCGGCGAGGGAGCCAAGCAGATCACCGGGGCCAATCTGTCGGTGGACGGCGGCTGGACGGCGGAATAAGGCTCGTTGCGCCATGATCCTGGTCATCGATAACTACGACAGCTTCACCTACAACCTGGTTCATTACCTGAACGAGCTGGGCGCGGAGACCCATGTCGTGCGCAACGACGCGCTTACGGTGCTCGAAGCGCTCGGAATGAAGCCGCAGGGTGTTCTGCTGTCGCCGGGTCCCAAGACACCCGATGACGCCGGTATCTGCCTGGCTCTGCTTGAGGCCGCGCCGGTCGATCTCCCGATCTTCGGCGTCTGCCTGGGTCACCAGGCGATCGGTCAGGCATTCGGCGGCGAGGTCGTCCACGCAAAGGCGCTGATGCACGGTAAGACCAGCCTGATCCACCACGAGGGCAAGGGCGTCTTCGCGGGTTTGAAAAATCCTTTCACAGCTACGCGCTATCACAGCCTTTCGGTGGAGAAGGACGTCCTTCCCGCCGAGCTGGAGATCACCGCCTGGACTGACGACGGTGAGATCATGGGCGTTCAGCACAGGACGCGCCCGGTCCACGGGGTGCAGTTCCACCCCGAATCCATCGCCACGGAATGCGGCTACGAACTTCTGGCCAACTTCCTCGAGATCGCCGGCGTGAGGCGCCTGGCGGAAGCCTGAAGCGCCTGGATGTCCGACGCTTTCAAGCCTCTGCTCAGCCTCCTGGCGGATGGCGGCACACTGTCCGAGGAAAACGCCGGAGACTTCTTCGCTGCCTGTCTGCGTGGCGAGCCGACACCGGCCCAAGTGGGCGCAGCGCTCACCGCCATGCGAATGCGCGGCGAGACATTGGGCGAGATTGTCGCCTGCGCTCGCGCCATGCGCCGGGCAGCCATTCAGATCGAACCGCCTTACCCGACCATTGATGTCTGCGGCACCGGCGGCGACGGACTGCACACTCTGAACATTTCCACGGCCGTCGGTTTTGTCGTCGCTGGCGGAGGATTGAAGGTTTCGAAACACGGGAACCGCGCCTTATCGTCGAAATCGGGCACAGCGGACGTACTGTCCGAACTTGGCGTCGACATCGCCATGCCAACTGACCGGCAGTTACTTGCTCTGGATGAAGCCGGCATCTGCTTCATGTTTGCACCTACCCATCACGGTTCGATGCGCTACGTCTCGCCGATCCGGGCGGAGCTGGGATTTCGCACCATATTCAATCTCCTCGGCCCCCTGACCAACCCGGCGGGCGCGGAACGGCAAGTGGTCGGTGTCTATGCCGAGCGTTGGGTGGGGCCTTTGGCGGAAGCCTTGAAGGCGTTGGGGTCTGAGCGCGCCTGGGTGGTGCACGGCGCGGGCCTGGATGAGATGACAACGACGGGCGAAACGCGAGTCGCGGAACTTCGCGAGGGGCAGGTGCGCCTTTTCACGGTAACGCCCGAAGCGGTCGGGTTGTCCCGCGTCGGCTTGGCGGATCTGACAGGCGGGACGCCGAAGGACAACGCTACGGCCTTGAGGCATCTTCTGGCCGGTGAGGCCGGACCGTATCGCGACATCGTCATGCTGAACGCTGCGGCGGCCTTTCTTGTGGGTGACAAGGTAGAAACTCTGCGGGAGGGGGTTGAGCTGGCGGGCGCTGTCATCGACGACGGTCGCGCAAAGGGGGCGCTCGACAAGCTGGTGAGCTTGGCCGGCACGTGAGCGATATCCTCGACAAAATCGCGAACTACAAACGCCAGGACGTCATGAGCCGAAAGGCAGCGCGCCCTCTGGCTTCCATTGAGGCAGCAGCCCGCGAGGCATCAGCGCCCCGCGGGTTTCGCTCAGCGCTAAAGCGGGCCCACGGTCCGGGGCGTCTGGCTCTGATCGCCGAGATTAAGAAGGCATCGCCCTCGAAGGGCTTGATCCGTGAGGATTTCGACCCGCCTGCGCTCGCAAGGGCCTACGAGGCAGGCGGAGCCGCCTGCCTGTCGGTATTGACTGACACCCCGAGTTTCCAGGGCGCGGATGGCTATCTGGTGGCCGCGCGAGCTGCGACTGCCCTGCCCTGCATCCGCAAGGAATTTCTTGTCGACCCGTGGCAAGTAGCCGAGAGCCGCGCCCTAGGCGCAGACGCGATCCTAGTGATCCTGGCGATGGTCGACGATGCGCTGGCAGCCGACCTAATCGCGGCGGCCCGCGAGTACGGAATGGATGTTCTCGTCGAAACCCATGACGCCGCGGAAATGACACGCGCCGGTCTCCTTGGAGCCGACCTGGTCGGTGTCAACAATCGCAACCTTCGCACCTTCGAGGTCGATCTCGCGGTCACCGAGCGCCTCACCAAGGCTGCCCCACGGGACGCACTTCTGGTCACTGAAAGCGGCATCTTCACGTCAGCCGATGCGAGGCGATTGGAACGGTCCGGAGCGAGCGCCATGCTGGTCGGCGAGAGCTTGATGCGGCAAACCGATGTGGTCGAGGCGACTAAAAACCTGCTCGGCGTCTGAGTCGTTCAAGGTCAGGTCCCAAGCCAGCAATTTCTGTGAAATTTCAGCGATAAGCGCCGCAACTTGACATTAATACGGAACACCTAGAGAACATTGCTAACGTTTGCGCTTTGTTCTCAAGGTGCTTTGCTCGAGGTCCAGTCCGATGCTCACCCGCAAGCAACACGAACTGCTGATGTTCATCCATGAACGGATCAAGGAAAGCGGCGTCTCACCATCATTCGATGAGATGAAAGAGGCGCTTGACCTCGCATCGAAGTCCGGCATCCACCGCCTAATTACGGCGCTTGAAGAACGCGGCTTCCTCCGCCGACTGCCCCACCGGGCCCGGGCCCTAGAGGTTATTAAGCTCCCGCAGCAAGCAACGATGGCGGCTCCTCCCAAAGGGCGTGCGCCGTTCAAGCCGCAGATCGTCGATGGCGGGCACGCCCTGCCGCCCGCCGCCAACGATACGCGCGAGCTGCCGATCCTGGGCCGCATTGCCGCCGGCACGCCAATCGAGGCTATCCAGCAGGAACGCGACCGCATTCCCGTGCCAGAGAGCATGTTGGGAGCCGGGGAGCACTTCGTCCTAGAAATCCAAGGCGACTCGATGATCAACGCCGGAATCCTCGACGGGGACTTCGTCGTGATACGCCGCGGCGACACCGCGACCTCTGGAGACATCGTCGTCGCATTGATTATGGGGGAAGAGGCGACGCTCAAGCGTCTGCGCCGTAAGGGCGCATCGATCGCGCTGGAGGCAGCAAACCCCGCCTACGAAACCCGCATCTTCGGCCCTGATCAAGTGGCGGTACAGGGCAAACTGGTGGGTCTGATCAGGCGCTACCATTAAGCTTAAAAATCGTGCAACCTCGGTCCAGCTCCGTGCTTCGGTGCGGAGTTGGGGTGTTTGCCAACGACAGTCGCCCCAGCTGTCGAAGACGCCGCGGTTCTGCGGCGCTAGGGAGAGAAAACCGGAAATGCGCATCATCACTTTGGCGGCCATTGCCGCGCTTAGCCTGACCGTCGCCGCCTGCAACAAGCCAGCCGACAAAGCTGCCGACGCCGGCGCCGCCAAGACCGACGCAGCCGCAGCCTCGACCGCCGCAACGACCGCGAGCACCGACGCCGCAAAGCCGGCTGACGCCGCTGCTGCTTCGGCGGCAGCCGCACCCGCAGCTCCCGCCTCCAACGCCGCGAAGCCGGCCGCCGCAACGAAAAAGTAAGTGACATGGAGTCCCGGCTTCATGCTGGGGCTCCACTGCCGCATTTCATGCGGCCGGGTGGTACTCGAATTCGACGAGGTAGACCCGATCGCCAGCTCCGTGCTTGGCAACCTTCAGAAGATCGACAACGCCGAGAAATCCTGATCTGCGTGCCAAGTCTGGCGTGATGTCCTGCAGCGAGATCTCATAGACTGCAGTGACCTCGATCGCACCCGTACCTAGGCCATAGCGTCCCCCAACCTTTACATGAGGACGCTGCCAGATTCGCACGCTGCACTTGACGTCGCCGCGCATAACCGGCTCCCGCAGCCGCTTGGTAAACATCATCTCACAGACCTCGTTTCCGGCCTCCAGTTCCAGAGGTTGAGGCCCCGCGGGTCCTGAGCCGGCCAACCAACTTTGAGCGACCGCTTGAGGTCCCAGCTCGGCCCGATGTCTGCCAAGCTATGACGTGCTGAAGCCCGCGTGCTAATAGGCGCCGCCCAGGCGTCCAGCGCCACAGCTTCTCCAGGCTTTTCAATTTCGATGTCCGACAGCACCATCGTCACCCGCATCGCCCCGTCGCCCACGGGCGCTATGCACATTGGGACCGCCCGTACGGCGCTATTCAATTGGCTTTATGCACGACACACTGGCGGGAAATTTCTACTTCGCATCGAAGACACCGACCGAGAACGCTCCACCGAGGCTGCGGTACAGGTAATCTTCGACGGCCTGAGTTGGCTGGGTCTTGAGGCTGACGAGCCGCCAGTGTTTCAGGCAAGCCGAGCTGATCGCCATGTGAAAGCAGTCGACGAGATGCTTGCTCGCGGCGCGGCCTATCGAGATTATATGACGGCCGATGAGCTCGAGGCCGAGCGGACCCTTTCGCGCGCCGAGGGTCGCGTGGTCCGCTCGCCCTGGCGCGACCAATCACCGAAAGACGCGCCAGACCCCCCGTTTGTCGTTCGCCTAAAAGCTCCCCTCGAGGGCGAAACCCTGATCGACGACCAGGTGAAGGGTGAAGTCACCTTCCAGAACAAGGATCTGGACGACCTCATCTTGCTGCGCACCGACGGTACGCCGACCTACAACCTCGCCGTTGTCGTTGATGATCATGAGATGGGCGTGACCCACGTGATCCGCGGCGACGACCACCTTAACAACGCCGCTCGCCAGACCCTGATCTACCAAGGCCTGGGCTGGAAGCCGCCAGTCTGGGCCCACCTGCCCCTGATCCATGGACCGGACGGCACCAAGCTCTCTAAGCGCCATGGGGCCCAGGCCGTCAGCGAATTCGCCGACATGGGCTACCTACCCGAAGCCATGCGCAACTACCTAGCCAAGCTCGGCTGGGGTCATGGAGACGACGAGATATTCACAGACGAACAGGCGATCGCCTGGTTTGACATAAAAGACGTCGTGAGCGCGCCGGCGCGGCTCGATTGGGCTAAGCTGAACCACCTGAATAACCACTATATCCGCCTAGCTGAGCCGGCACG
>JAYUBY010000092.1:0-3561 GCA_043740635.1 Alphaproteobacteria bacterium | reverse complement strand
TTGCAGGCGCGCGCGAACCAATGATTGAAGCGCGGGATGAGGCGCCGGCAGCATCTCGTCGAACGCACGCCGGATGTCGCTCCTCATCCCCGCAGGACCTCTTCCAGGGTCGCGTCCTTGCGCAGCCGGCGGACAGCCCTGTAAATCCGTGACTTGGCTGAACTCAAGGGCACTCCCATGACGCGCGCCGCGTCCTCGAGTGGCAGGTCCAGGTAAAAGAAAGTGAAAAGAGCGAACTGGTCGTCGCGGTCCAGCCGTTCGACGGCTCGCCGCAGGTCCAGATCGCGCGTGGCCAGATCCTCGGCCGATGGCCCCTGACTCATCACCTCGGGCACCTTTATGACCTGCCACCAAGGCCTGCGTCGCATCGACTTGCACTGGTTGGCGACGATGCTGAGAAACCACGCCCGGAGCCGACCGCGGTCTCCTCTCAGCTGTGTGATCCGCCTCCAGGCGCGCACTGCGGCTTCCTGGACCGCGTCTTCGGCCTCCGCGTGATCATGGAGAAGAAGGGCCGCCAGCTTGAAGGCAGGTTCGAGAAGCGGTGCCAGGAGCACCTCGAACGCTGCGGCGTCACCCGCCACGGCAGCTCGAACCATCTCGTCGTCATCCGCGAATGTCACGTTGATACCCATAAGACGTTGCGACCGGCGCCGAAAGTTTCAGTTGCCGCTTGGGTCCAACGTGTTCAAGATGCGGCGGATGTGCTGCCCGCCGAGGAAACGGAACCATCCTCCGCACACTGGCATTGGATCCTGGTCCGACTCAGCGTCGTATGGCAGCTGCCCCTGGGCCAGCGTAATGCCCGTCCGGGACCTTCCGGAGTGCGAGGAAGATCCTGTCGGTCGAGCCATCGACCGGCCTGCCCCGCTCCGCGTACCGGTGCAGGCGGCGCGAAAGCGCGGGCGGTGGGGCACCAACCCCTCGCGACTCCCTTGCCCTGCGCTCCGCTCGCGCTCGACGAAATCGGAGGTACGGAGCTGCACCATCACCTTACCGCACAAGGCAACCCTCCGAAGAGGGTCGAAATCTCTTTTCGTTCGTAGTAAAGCGCTGCTACTGAACTCGAAATCAGAAGATGGAGCTTAGTTAGATTCGAACTCGGGACCTTTTCCTTCACAAGGAATTGCTCTGCCAGAAGACCTCGGTGACTCCTATGTCGAATATAAGTGCAGCGCTTCCTACCTGTAAGTCACCGGAACGCCTCGACCTTACCGCAAGAAATTCTGCCGCTGAACTTTATTGCGCGGCCTTCAGAGGCGAGGTGCTGCCCAAGCGGCCGACTAATTGCCGTACTTCGCGCATGGACAGTCGCGGGAGGTCCTCATACGCCACAATTTCGATTATCGGAGATGAAGTTGGCCGCTGAAATCTGTCGCATCTCTTGGACCCGCCTCGCAATAATCGCCTTGGCTGCCGCCCTGTCCTCAGGGTGCGGCGCCTCCTCCCAGAACCGAACGGAGACGGTCCAGATTGAACTGCGACCGACCGCGGCAGGCGGCCTGTCCATAGAGCCGCGTGGACGTCATCTGGACTGGCCGGCTGTCACCGTTGTGAAGTTGGTCAACTATGACCTCGTCAGCCACTCGCTCTACTTCGCAGATCTTGGCCAGGAGCTGAGCGTGGAAGGCGCCTCGGCGGATGCACCTGGAGTCGCCTACTACTCATTGGGCCTCCTTCCGCGGGGCAACCACCCTTGGACCTGCCGCGCGCGCTGCCCATCTCCGGCAGCCGACGGATTCCTCCATGTCGCTATGTGGAGTTCACCCGCTTTCGCGGACGCGCTGCGGCTTTGAATTTCGTAATGCCGTCCATCACGAATGTCACGGATGGTGTCCGGCATGATCAGTCGGCTGGCTGGGCGGGAGCGGATTTCTGGCCGCGGAGATGGCCGGACCAATTACGACGGCAGACAGCGTGAACATCGCAGCGAAGATCACGACGGCGATCGCGGGGGCTCGCCATGTGCCGAAGCGCCGCCGGAGCCGGAGTAGGAACGGGATCGATGCGAGGAATCCCACCACTCCGAAGATCGAAGTTCCCAGCGCCCCGGTGAAAAGCGCGACACCGATCAAGAGGCCCGCATGATGGAGGACGTGGGGCGCGAGCCCGCTGACCACGGCAATAGCGCCGGTCGCGATGTTCGAGAGAGCGCCGCGCCTGACGGCGGCGTTGGTTGGGCGTTCGGACTTGGGACTGCTCGCTGCCATCTCAGTCACCTTTGTACGGCCGGACCGACGGCGCCCAAGCGGCGGCTTCGGGATGAACTGCCCTCATCTGGTGAGTGCCAGCGCAGCCGGGATTCAAAGACATCGGGTCTGCGGCCCTCCAATAGCTCGCTTGGCCTGGCGCAGACTGGAATGCTGCGGCTATGGCCGCGGCGAAGAACGGGGCACCGGGCAGTGGTATCGCCACGAGCGCGGCCTGGATGAGGCGCAGAAAGCCGTAGTAAGGAGCTCGCCGAGCGACCTGCCTGCGGTAGGCAGACAGCGCGTCGGCCAGCTCGATGTCGTCGGCCAGCACCAGGCGCCCCAGCCGGCCGGCCATCTGTCCAAAGACGAGCGCGGGCCGGATCCCCTCTCCCGTGACAGGCAGGCATTGGCCACCAGCGTCACCGGTCCGAAACACCGCCTCATCGGTGGCGGCAACGAGCCGTGATGGCAATGGGCCGCCGTGCAAGGTTTGCCCCACCGTCGTCGGTGAGAAATCGTTCAAGGAGCGGCGCAGGTCGCCTTTACCGCGGTAGCAGGCGACACCGATCCGGCTGTGGTCACCGGCGGGAAAGATCCAGGCCATCCCGCAAGTGAGCTCCTTAGGTCGCAACCATAGGTGGAGCCCTTTGCCGGCCCCCGGCGCCCTAGTCTCGATGCCCACGCTTCGACTCGCGGTATGGCCCTTGCTCTTCAGCGAGAGCACTCCATCGCAACCGCTGGCATCGATGAGGACGCGCGCGCGAAAGGAGCCCTTCTGGGTGATGACGGTATCGACCTCGCGGGCTCGTACCGCCTCCAACAGGAAAGTGGCGTCCGTGCGCGAGCGAAGGATCTGGCAGAGCTTTTGATAATCGAACGTCGCGAATGGGTAGGCCGGCGTGACCGAAACCGCTCGAGCGTCGCCTGCATGGATGACAAGTTCGGTGTGGAGCTGCTCCACCGAATCGAGTGCACCCAGCCGCTCGAGAACCGGCAGGGGGGTCGCACACGCTGAGGTCTCACCCGCCCCCATCGGCTTCCTGTCGATAAGGAGAACACTGCCGCGACCAGCGAGTTGCGTGGCCGCAGCCAGCCCCGCGAAGCTGGCGCCCGCGATGACGACGTCCCAAGGGCCGGCCGCCATCACGCGCTCAGTTGCGAACGCGACCGGGCGGACGGCGGCAAGTGCGGCCTGGGAGCGGCATTCGCGCCTGCTTCTGCACTCGCGAAGTGACGCCAACCGCTATGGAGGACGACTCGCCCGTCATCCTCAATGGCTTCCCCTTGAGCTCCACGGCCAGATTGACCGTTGCTTTTCTGGCCCACACTGTCCATTAGAGAAAGATCTCAGCGGACATGCGGCCGCGGC
>JAYUBY010000091.1:0-10023 GCA_043740635.1 Alphaproteobacteria bacterium | reverse complement strand
GCCCGATCTTTTCCTCGAAATAGGTCCGATCTGCGGCATCCACCTTGGCCGCGATCTTCAGGCGCTTTCCCGTCGCCTTGGCGATCGCGATTGCTCGGTCAGGCCGCTTTTCCGGGGAGATGCGGCCTAGGAAAGCGAGGTAACCGGCGGCCTTTTGGCTGAAGCGATAGAGCGACGCAGGGACCCCGTGCTGGACGGTCGCCGCCCAGTTGACGAAGGGCAGCGGCCGGCGCTGATCGTCACTGATCGAGACCAATGGGAATTGTGGCCAGCGCCGGTAGACGCCGGACAGGTCCTTCAAATCGAGACGCCCATGCACAGTTGTCACGGTAGTGCGGGCGCGCCCGGGCAGCCCGTCGAAGAACGGGAAGTGGATCATGTCGGTGTGGAAGTGGATGATGTCGAAGTCGTTCGCCCGGCGTAGGACGTCCGACAGCATCGACAGGTGAGCCGCGAGGTCTGACTTCAACAACGTCGGGTCCAGACGGATCGCCTGATCGCGCACAGGCGCTAGTATGGCCTTGGTCCGGGCGTCGGCGCTGGCGAACAGGGTGACCTCGTGGCCAAGCTCAACTAGGGCGTCGGTCAGGTAGGCGACAACCCGCTCGGTCCCGCCGTAGAGACGCGGAGGGACAGCTTCATAGAGCGGGGTGACCTGCGCGATCTTCATAGATGCGACCTGTGGGAAGTAAGGCGACTGGAACTAAATTGGCGGCAAGCGGCGTCGGCCCGCCCAACCGTACTCTATGTTTGAGGCGGCGGATGGTTCCCCGTCGATGGCTCTATTTCTGGTGCGAACCCCCTACCGAAGTCAGCTGCGCTATAAGACCCCAGATGATCGAGACTTCCGCCACGGTTGAAGCCCTTGCCGACGCAGCCGCCACAGCCATCGAGGCGGCGTTGGAAGGCGCCCTCGACGCTCGGGGTCGCGCAAGTCTGGTGGCCACGGGCGGCCGTTCTCCAGGACCGGTTTATGACCGCCTCAGCCGCGCCGCGCTCGATTGGGCGCATGTGGCGGTGACGCTTTCCGACGAGCGGCAGGTGGATGCCGGCTCGCCCAACTCCAACGGCCGTTTGTTGCGTGAGCGGCTGTTCGTAGGCCCCGCCGCTGCAGCTCAATTCCTGCCACTCACCGACTATGCCGAGGGCGTGCTGCGAAAGCTCCTTCCGTTCGACGCCGTCGTGCTGGGCATGGGTGAAGACGGCCACATTGCTTCGCTTATCCCGGGCAGTCCGGTCTTAGCGCATGCCATGGATCCGGAGGGGGAGATTCTGACAGCAGAGTCGCCACAGGGGTTCGGCTCGCCTCCGGTGGCACGGATCACGCTCACCCTTTCGGCGTTGTTACAGAGCCGCGCCATCTTCCTCTTGATCGCGGGGGAGGCTAAGCGGCAGGTGATCGCCCAGGCCGAGGCCGGCGCAGACTTTCCGGTGCGGGCGATCCTCAACCAGGACCGTGTACCGGTCCGCGTCTTCTGGACGCCGAACTAGCAAGGAAGAGCCATGCATCCGGTCACGGCGGAAGTCACCGAACGGATCGTCGAGCGCAGCCGCGAGAGCCGCGCCGACTACATTGAACGCATGGAGGCTGCGCGTTCCTCGGGAACAGGCCGCGCCAAGCTTTCCTGCGCTAACTGGGCTCACGCCTTCGCCGCTGAGAGCGACGAAGACAAGAAGACCATGCGCAACCCGACCGCGCCCAATGTCGCGATCGTTTCAGCCTACAACGACATGCTCTCGGCCCATCAACCGTTGGAGCGCTTCCCGGCGATCATCAAAAAGGCAGCTCGTGAAGTCGGGGCTACCGCGCAATACGCCGGCGGCGTGCCGGCTATGTGCGATGGGGTGACGCAAGGCCGTCCGGGCATGGAGCTGTCGCTCTTTTCCCGAGACGTGATTGCTATGGCGACGGCTGTGGCGTTGACCCACGACGCCTTCGATGCGGCCCTGATGCTGGGCGTCTGTGATAAGATTGTGCCCGGCTTGACCATGGGGGCGCTGGCCTTCGGTCACCTGCCGGTGATCTTCGTGCCCGGCGGGCCCATGACGTCGGGCATCTCAAATGGCCAGAAGTCCAAAGTCCGGGCGCTCTACGCCCAGGGCCAGGCGACACGCGAGGAGCTGCTGGATTCGGAAATGGCCTCCTACCATGGTCCCGGCACCTGTACCTTCTACGGCACCGCCAACTCCAACCAGATGATGATGGAGATGACCGGTCTGCACCTGCCGGGTTCGGCATTCGTGCACCCCAACACACCGCTGCGCGATGCGCTGGTGGCCGCGGCCCCCAAGCGGGCAGTGGAAATCCGCGACGGTTCCAACGCCTACACGCCGATGGCCCAGGTTGTGGACGCCAAGAGCCTGGTAAATGCGCTGGCGGGCTTGCTGGCGACCGGCGGATCGACCAATCACACCCTGCACCTGATCGCCATGGGCCGGGCTGCCGGCGTCCAGATCACATGGGAAGATTTCGACGACCTGTCCCGCGTGACGCCCCTGATCGCCAAGGTCTATCCGAACGGCTCGGAGGACGTAAATGCCTTCCAGGCTTCGGGAGGCATGGCCTTTGTGGTGCGCCAGTTGCTGGACTCAGGCCTCGCGCACGACGACGTCATGACGGTGGTCGGCCCGGGCCTGCGCCGCTTCCAGACCGAGCCGTTTCTCGACGGCGGCAAGCTGGTCTGGCGCGAGGGCACGGGGAAGTCGCTCAACGAAGACATTCTGCGGCCCGTGGACAACCCGTTCCAGCCACACGGCGGCCTGCGCCTGATGAAGGGGCCGCTCGGCCGGGCGGTCATGAAGACCTCGGCGGTAAAGCCGGAACACCTGGTCATCGAGGCCCCCGCGGTAGTGTTTGAGGACCAGGACGCGCTGCAGGCCGCCTTCCATCGCGGAGAACTCAACAAGGACTTCATCGCGGTGGTGCGGTTCCAGGGGCCACGCGCCAACGGCATGCCGGAGCTGCACAATCTTACCCCGCCTCTGGGCGTCCTGCTGGACAAGGGTTTTAAGGTGGCGCTGGTCACTGATGGACGCATGTCGGGCGCTTCGGGCAAAGTCCCGGCAGCCATCCACGTTACGCCTGAAGCTGCTGACGGCGGGCCGCTGGCCTACGTCCGCGACGGCGATCTAATACGGATCGATGCAAATAGTGGGACGCTGGAGATCAGGGTGGCGACCAACAAACTGATGGCCCGAACGCCGGCGACCTGTCGCTCCTCGGCGCCAGGCTACGGCCGCGAACTGTTCGGCTGGATGCGCCGAGCCGCCGGGCCCGCCGATGCTGGCGCTTGCTCTCTGTTCGAGGCCGCCTGAGCATGAAACCCCAATTTGGAGGCCTCGTCGGCGACGTCGGCGGGACCAATGCGCGTTTGGCCCTGATCGACGCCGAAGGCCGCGTCCGCAACCTGCAAATCTATTCAGCGGCCGACTACGCCACACTTGGCGACATCATCGCCGACTATCTGGATCAAACCGTGGGTCGAAAGCGCCCGCCGCGCGCGGTGATCGCCGTGGCTGGTCCGGTGCTGGATGGCGAGATCGAGTTCACCAACCTCGACTGGCAGGTCTCGGAGGGTGAGCTTCTGGCCCAATTCGAGTTCGAGGCGGTGCGGCTGATCAACGACTTCGCCGCCCAGGCTCTGGCTTGTCCGCTGTTGACCGGCGACAGCCTGCGGCCGCTTGGCCCCAAGCTGCGCGGCGGCTCCGACTGCCCGATGCTTGTGCTGGGCGCGGGAACCGGCTTCGGCGTCGCGGGCCTGGCGCGCAGCGAGCGCGGCGACATGGCAGTCTCCACAGAGGGTGGACACGCCGCCTTCGCACCTTCCGATGACGTAGAGGTTGAGGTCTGGAGTCGGTTCCGCGCGCGTCATGGCCGGGTCTCCATCGAGCGCATTCTCTCCGGGCGAGGCCTGTTCGAGCTCTATGGCGTACTTGCGAGCCTGAACCAGGTCGAGCCCGTCCTCGCCGACGAAAAGGCCGTCTATGACGCCGCGACCAAGGGCGATGCGCTCGCCAACGAGACCCTCGACCGGTTCTGCGGCATCCTTGGATCGGTGGCTGGTGACCTGGCGCTAAGCTTCGGCGCGCGGGGCGGGGTCTTCGTATCGGGCGGCATCGCGCCTCGAATGGCCGACCGGTTGGCGAGTGGCACCTTCCGGGCGAGGTTCGAAGACAAGGGCCGATTGACGCCCTATCTCGAGCAGATACCGACGTCCTTGGTCCTGCATCCCTATCCGGCGCTGATCGGGGCCGCGCGTGAACTGGCGATGATGGAGCGTCTATGATTATCGACCAGATCCTCTCCCGCGCACCGGTCATCCCGGTCCTCGTAATCGACGAGGTGGCCCATGCCGTACCGCTAGGTCGAGCTCTCGTGGCCGGCGGGCTTTTCGTTCTTGAGATCACCCTTCGCACACCGATTGCACTCGAATGCGTCCAGCGGATGGCTGGTGAGATCGAAGGCGCGGTGGTTGGGGCGGGCACAGTGCTTACACCCGCCATGCGTCAGCGCGTAGCCGACGTCGGTGGACGGTTCTGCGTCAGCCCCGGGCTGATCGAAGGCGAGACCTACGAGGGGTCGATCCCGCTGCTCCCTGGGATCGCCACGGCCACTGAGCTGATGGCGGGCCTTGCCGCTGGGTTCACTCACTTCAAGCTGTTCCCGGCCAATATTGTGGGCGGTGTCGATGCCTTGAAGGCCTTCGCCAGCCCCTTCCAGCAGGCAAAATTCTGCCCGACCGGCGGCGTTAACGCCAAGAACGCGCCGGACTATCTGGCGCTGTCTAACGTGGTCTGTGTCGGCGGGAGCTGGGTTGCCCCATCGGACGCCGTCCGCGCTGGGGACTGGGGCCGGATCACAGAACTGGCGCGCGAAGCAGCCTCGCTCGCGCGCGCCTAGCGTCCGGTGAAATTGCCGACCCGGCGCTCGGAGACAGAGCGGACGCCCTCCTTGTAGTCTTCAGTGTCGCGCAGCCAGCCTTGCTCGGCGGCCTCTCTATCGGTCTGGGCGCGCACGGCGGCGCCAAGGTCGCCCCGCATGGTCTTGCGAGTGGCGACGATGGCGAGCGGGGCGTTCTCGGCGATTTCTGCGGCCAGTGCGAGCGCCGCGGCGCGCAGGTCTTCCAGTGGCACGACTTCGTCGACCAGGCCCCAGGCTAGACCATCCTCAGCCTTCACACGGCGGCCGGTGAGGCACATCAGTTCGGCCTTCGTGGGACCGATCAGCCGCGGCAGGGTGTGGGTCAGGCCAAAGCCTGGATGGAAACCCAGCTTCACGAAATTGGCTGCAAACCGCGCATCGGGCGAGGCGATCCTGAAGTCTGCCATCACTGCCAAGCCGAGACCAGCGCCGATCGCGGCGCCTTGCACCGCCGCCACGACGGGCTTCTTCGCTGAGAACAACCGCACGGCCTGGTCGTAGAGCGGGTTCACCGCGCCCAGTCCGCCGGCGCCCTCGCTCCGCACTAGGTCCGCTCCGGCGCAGAAGTTCTTCCCCTCGGCTTGAAGCACCGAGCAGCGGAGGCTGACCTCCCCATCGATCGCGTCCAGGGCGTCGGCCAAGTCGCGCATCAGGTCCACCGACACGTGGTTGTGAGGCGGCCTATCGATCGTGACTGCGGCCACATGGCCCACGGCCTCGACCTTGATGTGGTCTCCGAAAGCGCGGTTCATTTTCTTGTTCCTAAAAGATTGCGGGCCACGACCCACTTATGGACCTCGGTCGGCCCGTCGTAGATGCGCATGGTGCGGAGTTTCGCCTGCATCAGCGACAGCGGCAGTTCCTTGGTCATGCCCATGGCCCCAAAGGCCTGCATAGCGCGGTCCACCGTCTCATATGCCATCTCGGTTGCGAACCACTTGATCATCGAGATCTCGTTACGCACGTCCCGGCCCTGATCGAGTTTCCACGCGCAGTCATAGGTCATTAGCCGCGTCGCGTGGATCTTGGTCGCCGCCTCCGCGACCCAGAACTGGATCGCCTGGCGCTCGCTCAGCGGTACCCCGAAAGTCTTTCGCTGCGGGGCGTACTCAAGGACCATGTCCAATGCCCGCTGAGCCATGCCCACCGACCAAGCCGCCATCTGGATGCGTCGCGTGCCGAGGCGGGTCTGCATCGGCGCAAAGCCCGCACCTTCCTGGCCCAGCAACTTCCAGCCCTCTACCCGGCAATCCTCCAGCGCGACCTCATAGGTATAGGCTCCGCCAATCATCGGGATGCGGCGCAGGACGTTGAAGCCGGGCGTGCCCTTATCCACCAGGAAGGCCGAGATGCCGCCGCGGGCGCGCTTTTCCGTGTCGGTCACCGCCATCAGGATCGTAAAATCCGCGTCCGCAGCCCGCGAAATCCAAATCTTTCGGCCGTTAATTACCCAATCGTCTCCGTCTCTTACGGCACGCGTGGTCATGCCGGCGGGGTCGGAGCCCGCACCCGGTTCGGAGATGCCGATGGCCGAAACGGTCTCGCCTGCCACATATGGCGCCAGGTAGGCTGCTCGCTGCCGCTCATCGACGGTCTGCATTAGCATCCGCAGGTTTGGGCTGTCCGGCGGCAGGGTGTAGGGCGTGACGCAGCGGCCGATTTCTTCCTCGACCCCGACCATGGCGACCATCGGCAAGTCCGAGCCGCCGACATCTTCCGGGGCGTCCAAACCGAAGAGCCCAAGCTGGTGGGCGACCTTGTCCAAGCGAGCGTGCTCGTCGGGGCCAAGTCCTAGGCCTTTTCCATCGGCCTCTCGGGCCAGGACAGCGGCTTCCAGCGGCATCAGTTCGTCGCGGACGAAATTCGCCACTAGGTCCTTGAGCATTCGGTGCTCTTCGGCAATCTCGAAATCCATCAGGCCTCCCGTCGCTGGCGCGATCTTTGTAGAGTGATCATAACGACTGGAAGCGGCGAGGGGAGTGAGAAGAGTGAGCAAGGCGAAGGAACTGGCGACCAAGGCGACGGGACCGTTAAGTGGTATCCGCATCCTGGACCTGACCAGCGTGGTCAACGGCGCCTATGCGACACAGATCCTCGCTGACCAGGGCGCGGACGTGATCAAGCTGGAGGACCCCGGGTCAGGCCGCGGCGCTGGCGGCGATATCATGCGATGGGCCGGCCATGTGCCAGAGGGCTGTCCGCGCGACCTCGGTCCTATCTTTCTGACGATCAATCGCAACAAGCGTTCCGTCGTGCTCGACCTGAAGACGCCGGCCGCGCAGCGGGCGTTGAAGAAGATTGTAAAGAGTTGTGACGTCTTCGCGGCCTCGGTCCGCTACGACGGATTGAAGCGGCTGGGCCTAGCCTACGAGGACATCAAGGCGATCAAGCCGGACATCGTCTATGTCCATGCTGCCGGCTACGGCTCGGACGGCCCTTATGCGGGCGAACCGGCCTATGACGACCTGATCCAATCGGCGTCGGGTCTCGCCGACGTGCTGCCCCGCACCGACGGGAACGATACGCCGCGCATTTTACCCACGCTGGTGGCCGACAAGGTCTCGGGCTTGTTTATGGCGCAGGCTGTCACCGCGGCTCTGCTACACAAGGCGCGCACTGGCGAGGGACAGTTCGTCGAGGTGCCGATGCTGGAGTGCGTGACGAGTTTCCTGCTGGTCGAGCACCTCTACGACCACACCTTCGAACCTCCGCTCGGGCAGTGGGGCTATCCCCGCGTCGTCAATCCGAACCGCAAGCCCTTCAAGACCGCCGACGGCTACATCGGCCTGCTCCCGTATACCGACAAGCAGTGGGACCAGTTCTTCGAGGTCGCCGGTTGGAGCGACAGCTTGGCCAAAGACCCTCGATTCGCTGATTACGCCGCGCGCGCCAAGCATACCCACGATCTCTACGGCCTGGTGGAGACGGTCACCGGGACCAAGACCACCGGTGAATGGCTGGCGTTGCTGAAACCGCTGTCGATTCCGGTGGTGCGGACCAATCGCCTGGACGACTTGGAAAGCGACCCTCACCTCGCCGCAGTGGGGTTCTTTGAGACATATGAGCACCCTGACGCCGGCGGCTACAAGCAGATTAGGCCGCCCGTGAAGTTCTCTGCGAGCCCTTCAAACATCCGTCGCCACCCGCCCCGTCTGGGGCAACACACTGAAGAAGTACTGGCTGAATTTGAGGTCGACGCGAGCGAAGACGCCTGAGCCGATGCGCGTGCTGGTGATGGGCGCCACGGGATCGGGCAAGTCGACCTTCGCCCGTGAGTTGGCCGCGCGGATCGGCGCTCCTCAAATTGAGCTCGACGCACTCAACTGGGACCCCGACTGGACCAACTTCAGCCAGGTCGATCCCGAGAAGCTGCGCGCACGCATACTGAACGCCGTCGTGCCGGAAGCCTGGACCTGCGACGGAAACTACGCCGCCGTTCGCCAGATGGTCCTGGAGCGTGCCACCCATATCGTCTGGCTCGGCTACGAGCGGCTGGTGATCGTGGCGCGCGTGATCCGCCGCTCAGTCAGCCGCGCAATCGATGGCCAGGAGCTTTGGGCCGGCACCGGCAATCGCGAGGACTTCCGCCGTTGGCTCGACAAGGAACACCCGATCCGCTGGGCGTGGGACACATTCAGGTATCGACGCGCGACCTATGAAAAGATGTTCGCCGATCCGTCCAATGCCCACCTTTCGCTGCACCATGTGCGACGCTCGGCGACTGATTTGACCGTCTCGCAAGCGAGGCCCTTCCCATCTGACGGTTGAGGAATATTCTAAGAGTGCGCCGGTCACGAAGAACCGGCCGGAGGATTTATTGTCATGGCCATTCATTTTTCGTCGCGATTTTTGACTGCTGCAGCGGTCGCAGCACTTTCCCTCGCCGCGGCGCCGGTGTTCGCCCAGCCCGCTGGATCGACCTACCATGCGCCCCGCAACGCCTGGGGTCAGCCTGATCTGCAGGGCACCTACACGACCGCCACCATCACGCCACTGACCCGTGACGCGAAATACGGCACGCGCAACGTCCTGACTAAACAGGAATCCGATGCTCTGGAAAAGGCGACGCGCGATCAGGTCGCCCGCGCCGATGCGCCGACACCGCCGGACGCAAAGGTCACCGACCTGAAGAATGCTGACTGCGGCCCCGACGGCATCTCGGGCTTCAACTGCGGCTACAATCAAGGTTGGAAGGATCCGGGCACGGCGCTGATCGATTTCAACGGTGAGAAGCGCGCGTCGATCCTCACCTCACCGGCAAACGGCCAGATGCCGGCGCGAGCCACCGCTTCCGGCGATCAGCAGGCCGCCCGCGCGCGGGCTGTGCGCAGTCGCACGGACAACCCTGAGGGCTTCAGCTTGGGCGAGCGCTGCTTGCTCTCGTTCGGCTCCAGCGCTGGCCCACCGATGCTGCCGCTGATGTACAACAACACCTACCAGATCGTGCAATCGAAGGACGAAGTCGCCATCGATGTGGAGATGGTTCACGACATCCGGCATATTCGGCTGAACGCTCAACACGGGCCATCAAACGTCAAGCTTTGGATGGGCGACAGCATCGGTCATTGGGAAGGCGACACCCTGGTGGTCGAGACCATCAACATGCGTCCTGAGCAGGGCCTGCGCGGCGCCTCACCCAATCAAAAAGTGACTGAGCGTTTCATCCGCATAGGGCCGGACAAGATCAAGTACGGCTTCACCGTCGAGGATCCGACCGTCTATGCGCAGCCCTTCAGCGGCGAAGTCGCCATGAAGACCACCAAGGGACAGGTCTACGAATACGCCTGCCACGAGGGCAACTATGCGCTCACGGGAATGCTGGCCGGCGCCCGAGCGGAAGAGGCCAAGAGCGCTCAGGCGGGCGCGGCCAACAAGGGCGGCGGCGGGAACTAACTAGACGCCGCTTAGGCGCGAGGGCCTGGGCGTCACCGCCGCGCCAGTTCCGCGCGTGATTGTGATTTCCGGTCCGGGCCTTCGTTACGCAAGTCCAGGATGACAGCGGTTGAGCTAATACCAATCGCCCCTGACGCCGACTCAGGGATTCCCTTGAGCGCCGAACAGTGATTCACGCTTCTCATTGGAGATGGAGGGGCGGATGGCGT
>JAYUBY010000090.1:0-1764 GCA_043740635.1 Alphaproteobacteria bacterium | reverse complement strand
TGGTGGGAGCGCGGCGGGCCTTGGGCTTGAGGAAGACCATGTCCCTCTCAGGCGCCACATCCCAGGCGGTGGCATCACCCAGGGCGGCGTGAAGTATGGTCTCTCCGGGGCTCAACAGAACCTGGGTGGCCGTGCGGAAGGCTCCCACCACTCGGACGACCTGTTGGGGATTGTAGTCGAGGGTGCGGATGCGCGGGTCGGCGGCGCCTGGGCGGGGTATGTCCAACGCGTAGGCGGCAGACGTGGCGCTAAGCGCCAGGGCTGCGGCGAGGAGCAGGAGCCGTTTCACCGCACCACCTCTGGGTCAGCGCGGTAGCTTGCGACCTGGAAACCGATGGGGTTTCGCAGTCGATCTGCCTCGGCCATGGGGGCCTTAGTGAAGTCAAAGGCGATCGTCGCGATCCAATCGCTTTCTGTGACCTGCTGGGCCTGGCGCACGAGGCGGTGGAAACGGACGTTGGCAACCTTGGGGCTTACGAAGCTGATAGCGCGGATGGAAATCAGGCTCTCGGCCTGGGCGCCCCAAAGGACCTGAGGGCTTTGCGGGTTGGTTGGGCGGAAGCTCTCAGCCCAGCGCTGTTGTTCGGCAGGCGTCGACATGATCGAGACCTGGCGGAAATTCGGCTCAGCAGCTTGCGGCAGCCATCCCTCCCGAGCTCTGACATAGGTCCCTAGGAAGTATTTTGTGACCGCCTCGTCGTAGGTAATGCGGTCGGCGCCCTTCAGGCCGGACATGACGTCGACGGCTCCCGTTGTGCGATCAACCCGGACGACAAAGGGCTCGACTGTCTTTAGCGGCGACATCGCCGCTACCGCGATGACGGCCGCCGTGGCGAGACCAAGCGCGCCCGCCGCGACCGTCCAGGCCAGGCGACGAGATTGCTGGGCCGACGCCAATCGGTCCTCGTCCCAGCGTCGGGCCTCGGCGAAGTAGAGCTTCAGGTCGGGAGCCGGAACGCCACTCATGAGCAGCGCGGGGAGGTAGTGCGCGGGGGAGAGATCATGGTGGCGCTCCGGACAACCTGGGAGCCGTTGGGGGGGCGGCTCCGTTCCCCGACACTGGCGTAAGGAGACCACGCCGCGCGAGGCGTAGGTCTACGTACGATTTGAGCCAGTGACCGCGGGCGGGGGCAGAGGCCGGGCCGCCCACCTCGCGTGACCGAACGGCTGATCTTGCCGAGTGCGCTGCACAAGGTGGCGAATTGATATAATCCGGCGCGTAGATGACCCGGTCGAAGGAGATTTACTGAGGTGAGCTACAATGGGCACACTCGGTTCAGACCTGGGGCAGACGCTGATTTCGCAGCCTTCAAGACCGCGGCGACAGACTACGTCGTCAACCTGGCGCCCGAAGAAAGGCTGGGGCTGCTCGAAAAGCCGTTGGATTGGGGCCTCGGTCACGTGGGCTACTTCATGGCCATGTATCAGCTGTTCAACGGCCTGCAGGCGCTAAGACTGACACCTGGCGACAAACTTCTGGAGGTAGGTGGAGGGGCAGGCTGGGCGACGGAGATCATGGCCTCCTTGGCCTACCGGGTCACAGTGATTGAGCCTTCGGCAGCCATGATCGACGTGGCCAGACAGCGGGTGCAGGCCCATGTCCGCAACTACGGCAAGCCGGAGATGATCAACAATGTGAGTTGGCAGTGTGCTGTCCTTGAAGAAGCCCTGCTGTTCGATGGTTTCGCCGATGCCGCCATCTTCTTTGAAAGCTTCCATCATCTGATCGATGAGCATGAGGCGCTAAGGCGAACGTTCGCGGCT
>JAYUBY010000089.1:0-1929 GCA_043740635.1 Alphaproteobacteria bacterium | reverse complement strand
CAGCCTTGAGCTTGGGAGCCAATTGGCGCAAAATTAGGCCATGAACAAGCTCGACCTGAAACGGCCCGCCAACTACGACCAGGACTTCGCGTTGTGGAGCGCCGAGCAGTCGGCGTTGCTGCGCGCCGGCGATTTCAAACAGCTCGACCTTATGAATTTGGCCGAGGAGATCGAGAGCTTGGGGCGAAGCGACCGACGCGAGATTCTGAGCCGGCTCACGGTGGTCCTCGTGCATCTGCTCAAATGGCAGGTCCAGGCTGACGGGCGGACCAACAGTTGGGCTGCGAGCATCGTCGAGAATCGCGACGCCATCGCCGACATATTGGCCGCAAGTCCGAGTCTGCGCCCCTATCCAGCGACCATGCTCGAACGCGCCTATCGCTCCGCTCCACTTGCCGCATCCGGCGAAACCGGTCTATCGTTGACCGAGTTCCCCTCGATCTGCCCCTACAGCATCGAGCAAGTCCTCGATCCGGATTTCTGGCCCGGCTAGCGTCAGGGCCGCCCCCATCGCCGCCCCTCCTTGAGCTTTTCGGCCGAGCGGCGCAAAATCACCGCCATGAACAAGATCGATCTTCCGCAACCGGCCGGCTACGACGAGGACTTTGCGCTGTGGAGCGCCAAGCAGGCGGCGCTGCTGCGCGAGGGGCGTTTCGATCAGCTCGATATCGAAAATGTCGCCGAGGAGATCGCGAGCTTGGGTGACAGCCAAAGGGACGAGATCGAAAGCCGTTTGGGCGTGCTGCTGTTGCATTTGCTAAAGTGGAACTTCCAGCCGGAGAAGCGATCGAACAGCTGGCGGGCAACCATCGTCGAACAGCGGAACCGGATTCGGCGGCGGATACTGCGCAGTCCAAGCCTGAAAACCTACCCGGGCGAAGTGCTGCTCGATGAATACGAATCGGCCCGGCTGTATGCATCCGGCGAAACGGCCTTGCCCCTGAGCGACTTCCCCCAGAACTGCCCCTACAGCATCGAGCAAATCCTAGATTCGGATTTCTGGCCCGGACTGCCTCGACCTCAGGATGAGCCGAAGCGCTTTCCGCCTAGCCAATGAATGGCCCCCGACTTAACCTTCCGCCTCAAGCTTTTGGAGGCGCTGGCATGTTTTACGTCCTTGTCCTGCTGTTGGGGATTACCGCCGGTCTGCGCGCGGCCATGCCGCTCGCCGCGCTGAGCATCGGCGCCTGGCTCGACTGGATCAACCTCAGCGGCACCTGGGCCGGCTTTCTCGGCACACTCGTGGCCGCCATCATCCTCGGCATCATCGCCCTCGCCGAGCTGGTCACCGACCAGTTGCCCAACACCCCCAGCCGTAAGGTACCGCAGCAGTTCGGCGCCCGCATCGTCAGCGGCGGTCTCGTCGGCCTGGTCGCGGGCTTACCCTCCGGCAACTGGATCGCCGGCCTCGTGCTTGGCGCCATCGGGGCGGTGATCGGCACACTGGGCGGCGCCGAGGCGCGCGGATGGCTCGCCAGGGTCTTTGGCCGCGATCTGCCGGCCGCCCTGATCGAGGATGCAGTCGCCCTGGTGGTCGCCTTCGCCGCCGTGCACGCTCTCGCCTGATCACGCCGCCGGCAACCGGCGACGCAGCCCGTAGCGGATCACCCCGCGCTCGGACTATCCTCTGCCAGCATCAGGAGATTTGTCATGCGACTGCGCCTACCCTGTTCTGTCGCCACCGCGATCCTGTTGCTCCTCGAAGGGAGCAGTCTGGCCGCCCCTGCCCCGGCACCCGCCCCGGCGGCGCCGACCGCCATCGTGGTCGAACCGGCGACGCCCCTGCCCGCCCCCGCGCCGTCGGTGACCAGCGCCGTTGTCATCAGCCTGGGCACCAGCGGCGACGTCGAGCGCAAGACCATCACCTATGGCTGCGAAGGCCAGCCGGCCAGCCTGTCGGTCGATTTCATCAACGCCCCGCCCAACTAT
>JAYUBY010000088.1:0-4086 GCA_043740635.1 Alphaproteobacteria bacterium | reverse complement strand
GCCGTTGTCGTTCACTTCGATGAGCACGCCGCCCGCACCCGTCGGCTGGCTCCGGATGAGCAGGACCCCGGTGGCGTCGCCCGGATAGGCATGCTTCACTGCGTTGGTTATAGCTTCGCCGACAAGCTGGCTGATCTGCAGGATCTGGTCGGGTCGCGCGCAGCAATCGGGGCTGAAGTCCTGGATGATCACCACCCGCTGGTCGAGAGCGTTGGCGAACGGCGCGCAAACCTCGCGGAGCAGCGTCGCCAGGTCGACCTCGGCATCACGATCCTGCGAGGTAAGAACCCGATGCAGCCGGGCGACCGCGCGGATCTGTGCATCGAGGCTCTGGGCGAAGAGACGCGCCGCATCGCGGCCGAGCGGACCCGGCTGCTCGAACTCGGCGCTCTTCAACCGGATGTAACTGGACAGCATTGCCAAGTGATTGGCCACGCGATGATCGGTCTCGTGTCGAAGCGCGCAATCCATGGCGCACCCCGGAAAGCCGGCGCTCGCACCTGCCGGCGGCCCGGCGAACGGAACAACAACGGCCTGTGGCGTCATCTCATTTCCCCAGAAGAGGTACTGGCGACCAGCGAACGCCAACCTGGCTCAAGCTGGGGGGCACCCCTTGATCCACATCAAGACCGGCACGGGGCGGGAGGCTCGGACGACGAAGGTCCCCTCGATCGCCAGGCAGGCCATCGAAGAAATGCATGATGGGAACATCAAGAGCGTGGGCGAGGGTCCACAGGCGGGCAGCGGAGATCGTGACCATGCCGGCTTCGTATTTTTGAATCTGCTGGAACGTGACGCCGCAGGGCCGGGCGAGCTCCGACTGCGACAGATTGAGGAGACGCCGACGGGCGCGCAGCCGACGCCCAATACTGAACTCCAGGTAGGTTGACATCGGCTGATCCCAAGGCGCTTTTCGCGCACGAACCTAAGAATAGGATGGGACCGCGATCTGCAATTGACGTGGATCAAGTCACGCGCCGGTTCCCGATCGCCGCTCAGCTTTAATGCGGCTCGTCCACCGAGGCCAAAGGGATCAGGACGGCCGCCCCGACGAACGCGCCCTCGCGAAGGTCGTTGAGGGCGCGGTTGGCCTGTTCGAGCGGATAGGTCACCACCCTAGGGCGAACGCCCGCCTCTGCGGCCAGCGGCAGATATTCCCGTGCGTCCTGCCGCGTAAGGTTGGCGACGGATACCAGGCGACGTTCGCCCCAGAGCAGGTCGTAAGGGATGGCTGGTATGTCGCTCATGCGAATCCCGCCGCAGACGACCGTGCCGCCCTTGCGCACCGCGCGCAACGCCAGGGGCGCCAGTGCGCCGACCGGAGCGAAGATGATCGCCGCGTCCATGGCCTTCGGCGGCATGGCGTCCGATGTGCCCGCCCAGGCGCAGCCCAGTGAGAGAGCAAGATCCTGCGCCGCGGCGTCGCCTGCCCGTGTGAAAGCGTAGACTTCCTGCTTCTTCCAGATGGCGAGCTGGGCCAGCAGATGGGCGGCGGCGCCAAAGCCATAGAGGCCCAGCCGCTGCACAGGGCGCGCCTCGCCAGCCTTTTTCCAGCACCGGTAGCCGATCAAGCCAGCGCACAGCAGCGGCGCCGCTTCGGCGTCGGCGTACACGTCGGGGATCGGGAAGCAAAAATCCGCGCGGGCGATCACCTGATCCGCATAGCCGCCGTCGCGGGTCCAGCCGGTGAAACCCGGCGTATCGCAGAGGTTTTCCTCGCCGTCGCGGCAGTAGCGGCATTGGCCGCAGGTTTCGCCAAGCCAGGGCACGCCGAGGCGCTGGCCGCGGGTCACGCCCTTCACATCGCCTCCCACGGCCTCGACGACGCCGACGATCTCGTGCCCGGGGATGACCGGGCCTCCGCGCTGAGGCAGCTCGCCATCGACGATGTGCAGATCCGTGCGGCAGACCCCGCAGGCGCAGACCCGCAGACGCAGTTCGTTCGGACCCGGTTCGGGATCGCCTCGCCTTTCGGGTCGAAGCGCCGACCTCGGCTCGTCCAGCACCATTGCGAACATAACGGGTTCCCGAATGAACAGGCGCCTCGGCCCCGCTCCGGGAGGCCCACGCCTGGTTGTGAGCGGAGGCGATTTCGAGGCCGCTTTCCGCATCGTTGGTCCCTTCGGCCATGCTGAGCCTTGCGCTGCGTCAATGCCTGGGGCGCCGCCACAGCTACTGACCGACTGATGAGCAACCAGCCAACCCGCATGTCCCTGGCTGACTCCTGCGGGTCTGGGCCCCGTTACGCGCGCCTTGGGCACACCGGCTCCTGTCGGCGGCGTTCTTCGCGATCGCCGCGATCCGGGACTGCATCCGTTTGAAATGGGGCCCTGTTTGACAAGCATGACGCGCGGTCGAAGCCGGTGGCATCATGTCGACAGGCACAAGCATCGAAAAGGACTGATCTTCGCAGCTATTGCTGCTCCGCTTGGGGAATTGGTCTTGTTGGCCTTTGACGCTGCTTTCCTCGGCGGGGGTTCTCCCCGCGACTGGATACTTCCGGTCCTCATCGGATTGGGCGTGGGCGTCTTGGGATACCTCGGACCCATTCAAGCTCCGCGACAGCCGAAGACCGGTGCCTAAAGGCCCCCACGGACAGAAACGACCCACTGACGCCGCTTCCAACGCCGTCCACGTAGCGCGCGTGCTGACCGATGAGGCTGAGGATCCCGCCGCGGATCCAACGTAAGAGGGGCATAACCCCGGGCGGGGTGCTTTCGTTTTTCCTATGCCTCGGACTCGGTTTCTGATTCACCGTTTGGGTGGGTGCGCCGCGCGACATCGACGATCTATTGGAGGCCGACCTTCGGGCTGCCATCGTAGCGTTGCTGAGCGAAGTGGCTGATCTCAAGCAGACGGTGGCGGCCCAGGCCGACGAGATTGCCCGCCTCAAAGACTTGAACCAGCGCCCGAAAATCAAGCCCGGCAAGCCGAGCGGGATGGAGAAGGCGACGTCGGCCGGGTCGAAGGGTTTGCGTGGACGCCTTGGGCGGGGCCCGAAGCGCGCGCCGCGCGTGGCCGTCGAGGAGCGGGTTCTGTCGCCGGACATCCCGCCAGGGTCGCGCTTCAAAGGCTATGAAGATTACCTGGTGCAGGATCTGGTGATCCGTCCGCAGATGATCCGATTTCGCCGCGAGCGCTGGCTGACGGCGCAGGGTCGAACGGTCACTGCGCCTCTGCCGGCAGGGATCGACGGCCATTTCGGGCCGCACCGGCGCCGCTTCGTGCTCGTGCAATATCATCAAGGCCAGATCACCGTTCCGCGGCTTGTCGCTCTCTTGCAGGGTCTGGGGATCGACATTTCCAAGCGCCAGGTGCTTCGGCTGCTCACCGAGGGGAAAGACGCCTTTCTGGTGGAGGCGCAGGACATTTTGCGGTCCGGTCTGGCCACGGCGGCTTGGGTGAGCGTTGATGACACGGGCGCGCGGCACAAGGCCCAGAACGGCTTCTGCACCCAGGTCGGCAACGCCCATTTCGGGTGGTTCGCCACGACCAGCTCCAAGAGCCGCCAGAACTTTCTTGGCCTGCTGCGCGCCGGCCATGGCGACTATGTGATCAGCAAGGACGCGCTGGCCTACATGCGCGAGCGCCACCTCAGCGCGACGGTCATCAAGCTTCTGGCGGACCATCCGGACCAAAGCTTTGCGGATCTGCAGGCGTGGACCGCCCATCTCGACCGGCTTGGCGTCGCCGCGCTCACCGTTCGGCCCAACCCGGTGCTGATCGCCACCGAGGGCGCGCTATGGGGCAGCGTCAAGGCGCACGGCTTCCTGGGCGACACGGTCATCGTCAGCGACGACGCCGGCCAGTTCAAGGTCGGCCGCCACGCCTTGTGCTGGGTCCACGCCGAGCGTCTGGTCCACAAGCTCGTGGGCTTCACGGCGCACAACCGCGCCGCCCAGGCGCGCATCCGCGGTCTGATCTGGGACCTCTATCGCGACCTCAAGGCCTATCGCGAAAACCCCGCCGCCCCGATCAAGGCCAGCCTGCTCAAGAGGTTCGACGCGATCTTCAAATGCAAAACCCGCTTCACCCGGCTCGACCGTCTGCTCAAGCGGATCTACGCCAACAAATCCGAACTCCTGA
>JAYUBY010000087.1:0-6752 GCA_043740635.1 Alphaproteobacteria bacterium | reverse complement strand
AGGCTCGGCAAAACGGAATCATCACCCAGGCTGCGCACGCCCAATACGCCTCGATGATCTGGGTTTGCATCGACGATGCCGACGATGTCCCAAGGTGGGCTAGCTGCGCGCAGGATTTCCAGGATCACCTTGGCATGCCCGCCACCTCCGACGAGAACCAGGCGGCGTGGGGTCGCCTCAGCCATAGACGGATCCATGTTTGTGGCGGCGTAAATCGGCATCCACCATTTCGGCAATCATTGCCTCGACGCTGATCGTTGCCTCCCAGCCTAACTGGCGCTTGGCTTTGGAAGGATCACCGATCAGGCGCTCAACTTCGGCAGGTCGAAAGTACTGTGAGTCCACCTCGACGTGGTCCTGGTAGTTCAGTCCGACGTGACGAAAGGCTATTTCGCACATCGCACGCACCGAGGTCGTGCGTCCGCTGGCGATCACATAGTCTTCCGGCCGATCTTGCTGCAGCATCAACCACATGGCCCGGACATAGTCCTTTGCGTGGCCCCAGTCGCGTTCAGCGTCTAGGTTGCCGAGGCTGAGTTTGTCGGCGAGGCCAAGTTTGATGCGGGCCACGCCATCGCTGACCTTGCGCGTCACGAATTCAATGCCACGAAGCGGGCTCTCGTGATTGAAGAGGATGCCTGACGATGCGTGCAGGTCGAAGCTCTCGCGATAGTTGATCGTGATCCAGTGAGCGTAGAGCTTGGCGACGGCATAGGGCGAGCGCGGATAGAACGGAGTGTCTTCAGTCTGAATGGGCTGCTGGATCAGTCCGTACATTTCCGAGGACGAAGCCTGATAGAATCGCGCTTTTTCGCGCTCCAACCGCATGGCTTCCAGGACGTTGAGTGCGCCCAAGCTCGTGACGTCACCAGTCAGGTGGGGCTGGCGCCAAGAGGAGGTCACGAAGCTCTGGGCCGCGAGATTGTAGATCTCATCAGGTTGGCTATCGCGGACACCTCGGATGAGCGACGCCTGATCAAGAATGTCACCGTCAATCAGAGTGACCCGATCATAGATTCCGAGCCACTTCAGGCGCGCGCCTACGAACTCGGCCGACGCTGAACGGCGCACGAAGCCAAAGACCTCATAGCCCTGCTCAAGCAGGAATGCGGCTAGGTAGGCTCCATCTTGGCCGGTGATGCCGGTGATCAGCGCGCGTCGCGTCATCTAGTTGGTAGCTCCGAATACTGAACGACGCAGGGACAACTCGCTCGCGATACGCGGCGAGCGCCGGGGCTGGGCCCCTCTGGTCAAGTCCATGTTGTCTACTGTTCGCGCATCGATTTGTGCAGCGCGTTCGTTAGCGGCGACCAAATATACTGCAACGCCGTACGCTCCCCCGTCGGAATGATCACGTCCGTCGGAAGTCCCGCCCGAAGGCGTCCGCGAAGTTCAGTCGGTAGGTTCGCCTGCGAAACGAAGATTGTCGCCAGATAGTAAGGCGCGTGGGTCGAAAGATCGACTAAGCGATCCTGCGATACGGTCCTGACGACGCCGGAGATCACAGGGATTGTGCGAGAATGGAAGCTCGAGAAACGGACCTCGACCTTCTGTCCCGCATGCACATTGTCGACGTCGCTCGGCGAAATCCGCGCCTGAAGGATCATTTGTGCATTGTCCGGCGCGATGTCCACCAACGGGTCACCAGCTCGCACAACGGCGCCTTGCGTGAAGACATGTAGGTTTTGGGCGACGCCACTCATGGGCGCATTGATATTGACCCGGCGCGCTTGGTCCTTGGCGACCGTAAAGCGCTGGCGATAATCAGCACTTTGGGTTTCGGCGTCGGCGATTTCTTTGCCAATCTCCTGATGGAATTGCTGCTGCAGCTGTTCGATCTGAAGTGTCGTCTCGCCGATCGACTTTTCGGCCTTGGCCTTGTCGGAAAAAGAGCGGCCGATTTGACCTTGCAGCTGCGAGCGTTCGCGCTGCAGCGCCAATAGACGCGGTTTTGGCACCAGGTCCTGCTTGAAGAGCTCGGTAAGCCCCCCGATTTCGTCGTCCAAATAGGCCACCTGCTGAATCATGCTCGCCCGCTCGGTATCGATGCCTTGGATTTCGCTTCGCACTTCGTCGATGCGGGCTTTCAAAACGGCGATCTGGCTTTGCAGGGTGGCCCTGCGCTGAATGAATTCACTGCGCTCATTGGCGATCGACTGGGCGACAGCAGGATCTGAGATCTGCGCCATGACCTCAGGAGAGAAGACCAAGATCGGGCGGGAATCCCGTTCAGCGGCCAGGCGGTCGCGTTTGGCCAGGACGCTGAAGAGCTGATTGCCGGTGATGTGCAGGCTGGCCTCAGTCTGAACCGCGTCCAGCTGGAACAGGGTTTGGCCAGCCTTCACGTGATCACCCTCGTGGACGAAGATCTTGCTGACGATACCGCCCTCAAGGTGCTGAACCGTCTGCAGGTTCGTGTCCGCCGTCAGCTCACCGTGAGCGATGACGGCGCTGCCGAGCGGAGCGAAGGCAGCCCAAAGTCCAAATAGCCCGAACGTGACACCGATGATCACCAGTCCGATCGTGCCTACCCGGCGGTAGTCGTGGTTCGGAGCCCTAAGCGCAACTGACATGGATTATTCCCGAGCGCGATCGCGCCAAATTCATTGAGGTACTGGCGCCATAGGCACCGCTTGGGCAGGCGCCTGTAGCATGGCCAGGACTTGATCTCTTTCGCCGTACTGCGTGACCTGTCCCATCTGCATGATGAGGATCTTATCGACCAGTCCCAGCAAGTTGACCTTGTGGGTTACGATCAAGATCGTGCTCTTGCCCTTCAACTGGTGGATGGCATTGGCCAGCGCCTGCTCGCCCTCGGCGTCGAGGTTGGCGTTGGGCTCATCGAGCACGAGGAGCGGCGGTCTGCGGAAGAGGGTGCGTGCGAGCGCCACCCGTTGGCGCTGTCCCCCGGAAAGGGCTTGGCCACCTTCGCCAATCTGGGTCTCATAACCATCCGGCATGGTTTGGATCAGCTCGTGGACGCCCGCGAGACGGGCCGCATCAATGACCTCGTCCATTTCAAACGTTGCAAAGCGAGCGATGTTTTCGGCGACCGAGCCTGAGAAGAGTTCAACGTCTTGGGGCAGGTATCCGACATAGGGGCCGAGTTGTTCAGGGTCCCATTGTTTGAGGTCGAAGCCGTCGATACGCACTGCGCCTTGAACCACCGGCCAAACGCCGACAATTCCGCGCGCAAGGCTCGATTTTCCGGCCGCACTTGGGCCGATGATGGCGACGGTCGTTCCGGCCTCAACCACAAAGTTGGCGCCGAGCACGGACGGACGATTGCGACCTGGCGGTACAATCGTGGCCCCTTCAATGGTGAGCCTTCCCTTGGGGCTGGGTAGCGCCAAACGTTCAACGTCGGCAGCATCACCTCGGAACAGGAGTTGCAGACGCTCCCAAGCGCCGCGCGCACCGACAAAGCTTTTCCACTGCCCAACGCCAGCTTCGATGGGCGCAAGAGCCCGGCCCACGATGATCGAAGCCGCGATCATGGCTCCGGGTGAAAGTTTTCCTTCGATGGCAAGGTAGGCTCCACCCCCGAGGATGAGCGTCTGGACGACCTGACGCGTGAACTTGATCGACGCCATGATCGATCCGCCGCGGTCGCTTGCGACCGCTTGCCAACCAATCAGTTCATCGCGCCGCAATTGCCAACGCTGTGCAAGCCCGCCCCACATGCCCATGGCGTGCATGACTTCGGAATTACGCAAAGTCGCCGAAACATCGTTCTGCGCTGCGATCGAAGACGCCGTCGCCCGCTCAAGGGGCACACGCGTGACCTGGTCGTTGGCCATCGCCAATCCCAGGATGATGGCGCCTGAGAGGATCGTGAGGATCCCGAAATAGGGATGCAGGATAAAGGCGATGATCACGAAGACCGGAATCCAGGGGGCGTCGCAGAACGTGATCAGACCAGAACCCGTAAGGAATTCGCGAACGACATCAAGGTCGCGAAATGTCTGTGTTCCGCCGGGACGCCTCTGCACTGTCGCGTCGAGCACGCTTCGAAATGCCTTACTGCGCAATGCGCCGTCGAAGGTGATCCCACCTCTGACAAGCACAGCCGTCCGAAGTGCCTCCAACGCCGCGTAGACCATGAAAAGCACGATGGCGATCAGGGTGATGAAGAGTAGCGTCAGCGTGTTGCGGCTGGACAGCACCCGATCATAGACCTGCAGCATGTAGAGCGGGCTCACCAGCGCCAGCAGGTTGATGAACAGGCTGAAGACGATGGCGACCGAAATGGCCGGCCGCGCCAGAAGCAGCGCGCGGTCCAGTTGGGTCGGCTTTTCGGAGACGTTTTTCTTAAAGATCGGCATCAGCTTCCTGGCGACGCTTTTTAACGGAAATGGCGCTCAATCGCTGCGAAAACCTGTCCTAGGCGCCAAGCTCTTGTATCGACGTTTAATTGCACGGTCATCGCGCCCGGGCGACCATCCCTATAAAGCCGCTGTCTTAATGGAACTTCCCAGAAGTGCGACTATCGGCGCGAGCGTTTTCCATAGTCCGTCAGGAAACCTTTGAGACCTGTGGACTGAGGTCGCACCCTTTTTGCTGGGCGACACCAAGTGCGCCAGCAAGGCCTTTAACGGCGAAGTCCTTGTGACTGCGCTTCGGGTTTGGCCGGATTGAGACCGAGGCAGCATTCGCGACTAGGCGAGAGGGGATCGCAACGAGGCCGCCGCTGGGGTTCGTCGCGCTGTTGCCGCGCAGGCGAGCGCCCAGGCCCGCGGCCTCAACTACGACGGAGCCAACCGACTGGACGGCCCCATTATCAACCCGGAACTCCGCGTTAGCGGTGTCCACCCAAGAGGCGAAACGAAACGTCACGACCTGGCGCTCATAGCTGACGGGACCGCGACTAAGGCGGCACGTTGTGCGCCCTGAGAATTGGTCGTGCTTCACGTCCAAACGCCAGCCGCCGACGTCCTGATGCGACTGTTGGACGTCACGGTCAGGGGCCAGGTTCAAGCCAGCGAGTGGGTTAGAGAGCCCTAGCAGCAGCGCCATGGTTAAGGCATTGATCATCGGGGTTCCCATTCGGTCGCGCGCGGAGCCTCGCGCAGAGGCGCCGCGCGGGCGGCTTTAGATAGTGACGTTTTCGGCGCGCAGTATGACGATGGACGAGACACTCCTCGACCCTTCATCTGTCACGCCTTCCCCATCATTTTTGCCCTAGCGCCGTCAAGTGCCTAACAACTCAAGCGATCCTCCCGGACCAACTCCACAGGCAAAGACCGCCGCTTCTGAAATTGTGTCGCAGCCGCATGGTTCCGAAGACGGCGAAGGATTGAAGGGGGCCGACCCCTCGCATCGCGAGCCGTCGGATTCAGAGCGACGCACCATTGTAGTGGCTCCAGAAGATGTCTTGCAGCCCGATCGCCGACCGTGGGCGCGGCTCAGTCTGGATGGGGTCGTGATCCGCGCAATTTTCGCATCGGCGCTTACGCTTGTGGGCTTGATAGGGTTCGGCGTGTTCGTTTGGTGGCTCGCCTTCGGTCGACTTTGAGGTGGCGAACGAACTGTATCGCCTAGGCGTTTTGGTCGTGTTCCCCGCAGGCCCCTCGATCTCTGCTAGAGCCCTGGGGTTTATCGTCGATCTCCTAGAAACGAGCCAGCAGACGCCCTGCTCCTCAGGCGGTCATGAGCAACGGCACACCAACCACCTTCGCTGCCGCGATAAGTGCTGGGTCGCTGGTCGCCAACGGCAGGCCAAGACGCATTGCCAATTCGAGATAGGTGGCGTCGTACGCCGTAAGGCGGTGCCGTTCTGCAAGGTGCGCCGTCGTGGTCCACGACCTAATTGCTGTCTCGTCATCAATCCTGATTGGCAACTCTTGGAGGAAGCCGGCGAGGCGGTGGCGCACCTCGCGGTCGATCCGACCTCGGCGTTCGGCGGTCAGAAGACCGTTGAGCGCTTCTATGGGCCAGAGTTGCGGAGCAATGGCGCCGGCCTCGGTAACTCGGTCCAGAAGCGCCATGATCTCGGAGGTCTGCTCATCCTCGAAGCACCAGGCGAGCGCGACAGAATTGTCGACAACGAAGCTCAACGCCGACCTTCGCTGATGAGTTCTTTAAGTGTCAGACCGCCAAGCGTCTGGCCCTTGCTGGCCGCGCGCAACCCTTCTGCAGCGATGCGGGCCCTGGCGCGGTTGAACCCGCTTTCCAGCGCCGTCAGTCGGGCGATCGGCTTGCCGCGACGGGTGATGATGACCTCGCCGCCTCCTTCAACCTCATCCAGCAGAGCGGTAAGGTGGTTCTTCGCTTCGAACACGCCGACGGTGTGCATCGATCGTTTCCTTCTGCCTAGCTATCTGTCTAGCTTATCACGCCATAGCGCCATGCTCCAGCGTGGTCGGCGCGATCCTGCTCGAACACAAGTGGGCCTTCCAAGAACCCCTCGGCAGTCTGCTATGAGGGCAGCCTGACCGATCCGGCCCCGCCGGAAATCGCGGTGATCACGACGCCGAAGTTACGCCACTCGGTGGGATTCGACCGGTCAGCCCGGAAGGGGGACTTTGGTCTCACTTAAACGCCGTCAAGCCGACGGCCTCTTTCGACGCTCTTCGCCCCAGAAGCTAGCTCGCGAGAGCTAGCTTCACTCCGCTTGATGATTCCCCGGCGCGCGATTCGACGACCTGATCCTATTTCTTCTTAGTCGAGGTCGAACTCTGCAGCGCGGCGCGGAAGCCGGTGACGACGATCGTGCTGCTGTCGTCGGGGGTGGCAGCGGCGGCCGGTGTCGG
>JAYUBY010000086.1:0-2756 GCA_043740635.1 Alphaproteobacteria bacterium | reverse complement strand
CCAGCCGCGGCGGCGCGCTGCCGGCCGAGGCCGCTGCGCCCGAGGAAGAGGTCCACCAGGGCGAAGACCTGGAAATCCCGTCCTTCCTGCGCCGTCTCGCCAACTAGCTGAAACGGCTGAGTTTCCCAGAGCGCCACGGCAACCGAAAGGATGCAGTGGCGCTGCTGTTTGGAAGCCTTCCGTTAACCCTTCTCGAACGGAAACATTGCGAAACAGGGATTGTTTTGCTGCGTCGCACCAAGCGCATTAACCGCTGTGGTAGGCGCTCCTCGGGGGCAAGCGCCCCAGTGTAGGGAAGGTTACCTGCGTGCCAGCAGACGGTTTCCAGAGCGGCGCCTTCCAGCACACTGTCGGGACCCCGGCCCTGTTCGCCGGCGTCGGCGTCCACACCGGCGAATACACCAAGGTCGCCGTGCGCCCGGCCGCGCCCGACGCCGGCATCGTCTTCATCCGCACCGACATCACCGACCGCGACAACCGCGTGGCCGCCGCGCCGCGGACGGTGATCAAGACCCAGCTCGGCACCGTGATCGGCAACGACGCCGGGGTCACCGTCGCCACCATCGAGCACCTGATGGCCGCCCTGGTGATGAGCGGCATCGACAACGCCGAGGTCGAGCTGGACGGTCCGGAGATGCCCATCATGGACGGCTCGTCCTGGCCGTTCCTGAAGATTCTCGACCGCGCCGGCCGCCGGCCCCAGGGCGCCGCGCGCCGGTTCATCGAGATCATCGACACCGTCGAGGTCGTCGACGGCGACAAGCGCGCCGCGCTGAAGCCGGCCATGCGCTTCGAGGTCGCCTTCGCCATCGAATTCCCCACCGCCGTGATCGGCCGCCAGGAAATCGACTTAGCCATGGACGAGGCCGCGTTCCGCCGCGAACTGGCCGACTGCCGCACCTTCGGCTTCCTGCACGAGGTCGAGGCCCTGCGCGCCATGGGTCTCGCCCGCGGCGGCACCCTGGACAACTGCGTGGTCATCGAGGGCGACCGGGTCCTGAACCCCGAAGGCCTGCGGCGTCCCGACGAGTTCGTCCGCCACAAGGCGCTGGACGCCATCGGCGACCTCTATGTCCTGGGCGCGCCGATCCTCGGCCGCTTCGAGGGCGAGCTGGCCGGGCACGGCATTAACAACGCCCTGGTCCGCGCGCTGGAAGCCCGCCCCGACGCCTGGCGCATCCGCACCTTCGCCGACGAGATCGACGTCGCGGTCTGATCTTTCTCCCCTTCATGGGAGGTAATAGTTATCGCGGAAACGAGCGCGTCAGGCCGGGAGTACAAGGGCTGGCGGCTGGCCTAGGTGCGCTTCCGGCGCCGTTCGGCCTCGACCAACAGGTCCCGCCAGCCGTGCGCGATCTGCAAGAAGGCGTCGCGCTCGTATTCCGTCTTCGCGGCGGCGGCCATCTTCTCCGCTTCCTCCGCCCGGCGTTTGAACTCTTCGTGCTTCTCGGCCATGCCCGATATTATGTCGCATAGCCGACCTAGCCTAGAGGCCAGCGCGCCGCATGACGGGCGAGGGCGCACAGGGGCTCAGTCAGCCAGGAGGGCCACGTTGACGGGCTGATTGGCTGGCGGGTCGTCGCTTAAACCTGCGAGCACGATTCAGTATTTTTTATGGTTCCATCAAAACTCATCGTGCTCTGGGGCCGCTTGCAGACCTTGTTCCCGCAGCTGTCCACCCACGGAATCATGCCGATGGGGCAACCCTTGCTGGTGTCATAGTCGTCGGTGCGGGGCTGGTTCGGCGCCGCCTTCAACAGAGCACGTTGCCGTGGAGCTTGATCATTTCGTCAAGCGAGCATTGCGGACGTCTCATCGCTAAGTCTGGCGCACTCTGTGGCTCAGGTGTCCAGGTAGCCCTCAAACGGCCAAACGTTCCACTTCCGCCGAAACAAAGACGACCAACCCGTCGGGATTCCAGAGGAACTTCAGGTCCCCGCGGAGCCCGCCGCTGACGCTCCTGCGGGCCAGTACGCTGCCGAAGCCCTCCCGCTCGGGCGGACCCGTAATCACGGGTCCGTCCTTCTCTTCCCACGACAAGACCAGACGGCTCTTCGTCACCGCCCAAGAAATGCGGACGCGACCGCCAGGGACCGAGAGGGCGCCGTATTTGGCCGCGTTCGTCGCCAACTCATGCACGACGAGCGCCACGTTGGTGGCGGCCTCGGGGCCGACTGCAACCCCCGGCCCTTCGATTTCGGTGCGTGCGCTGTCGCCGGTTCCTGCCGGATCGGCATAAGGCGAGAGGAGCTTTCGGACCAGCTCGCCCAAGGTGGTTTCCCGCTTGGTGGCCTTGGCCACCGACGGCATCGGCCGGATCAACTGGTGGGCGCTGGCGAGCGCGCCAAGCCGACCTCGAACAGTCTCGGCCAATTCCTTGGGCGTGGTCGCGGCCTTGGCGCTCAAGGTCAACATTCCCTCGACGATGGAAAACAGGTTTTTGATCCGGTGATCCATCTCTTTGAGGAGCAGATCCTGCTGTTCCTCATGATGTTTGCGCTCGGTGATGTCGATAAAGCTATTGATTGCCCCGGTTATTTCTCCGCGCTGGTTCTTCACTGGGCGGATATTCACAAGCGCGGCAATCCGCGTGCCGTCGTGCCGCTCGATGTGGACTTCTACGTCCTGCGCCTCCGGTATCCGGCCGCTCAATACTTCGGCCATGGGACACCGCTCATGGGGTAAATGGCTGCCGTCCGGATGGAACATTTTGAACGAGCCACAAAACCGCTCGTTGGTGTCCCCTAACGCCGGCT
>JAYUBY010000085.1:0-5294 GCA_043740635.1 Alphaproteobacteria bacterium | reverse complement strand
GGTCTGACCCCCTACGAGTTCATCTGCAAAATAGGGGCAAAAAAACCCCAACGATTCAGACTCAATCCGATCCATCAAACTCCGGGACCAAACAACTAGAGCGAGCTCTCTTCGCTGCAAGCGAGTAAGCTTTGCAGCAATCAGCGAATGGGCGGTCCGCAGCCAGTCGGTGAGGTCCTCGTCCGGCGCACCATCCGTCGCGACATTCACCCAGTGACCCTTGGCGCAATAGGGAGCCTGTCGGCCAGGTCCATCCTCCGTAGGGACGACGAAGCCGATGGGGGTCACCTTGAACGAGATTCCGCTCGAGAGGCCGCAGATAGCGAAGACCTTGCCGCCGACCTTAAAGACATCGGAGCCTCCCCACTGGACGACCTTGGTTACCGCAGGCAGGGTCATGGCGAAGGTTTCGATATCTTCGCGGGTCACGCCTTGAGCCCCAGGGCGGCGCGTTGCTTCTTGGGGAATTTCTCGGCGACCATGCGGCGGCCGCCCTGAAGCCAACCCAGGACTTCGGCGTCATCCAGCACAGACAGGTCTTCGAACATCACCCAATTGAACCGTGCCGCGTAGGGCGCTGGTCTGGCCCTGCCGGTTTCGGTCAAGACTTCGAAGGCGATGTCGCTGACCTTCACTGAGAAATGACCGCCAGCCATGTCAGTGGCAGCGAACATCTTGCCGCCGACGCAGTAGACCTTGTCTGCGCCCCACTTCATGGAGAGTTCGGCGCCCGGAAGCGCCAGCGCCGCTGCCTCGAGCGCCGCCGGCGTCATGTTCAGGCCTCGACGCCGACGCCGATCGGGCAAGTCACCCCCGTGCCGCCGATCCCGCAGTAGCCGGCCGGGTTCTTGGCCAAGTATTGCTGGTGGTAGTCCTCGGCGAAGTAGAAGTCGCGAGCTGGCACGATCTCGGTGGTGATCCTGCCGAAACCCTTCGCCGACAACGCCTGCTGATAAGCCTCCTTCGAGGCTTCAGCCGCCGCTGCCTGTGCGTCGCTCGTGGGATACATCCCCGAGCGATATTGTGTGCCGATGTCATTGCCCTGGCGCATGCCCTGCGTTGGGTCATGGCCCTCCCAAAACACCTTCAGGAGTGCGGCATAGCTGATGACCTTGGGGTCGTAGACCACCAGCACGGCCTCGGTATGGCCGGTCCCGCCAGTGCAGACCTCTTCGTAGGTCGGATTCGGCGTCAGGCCGTTCACATAGCCCGCAGCCGTCACCCAAACGCCCGGGAGGCTCCAGAACTTCTTCTCCTCGCCCCAGAAGCAGCCCATGGCGAAGACCGCAGTCTCCAGGCCGTCGGGGTACGGACCCTTTAGCGGGCGGCCGTTGATGAAATGGGTCTGCGCCGTTGGAATTGGGTGCGCGCGACCCGGCCTGGCGGTTTCTTGAGTGGGCAACTCAAGTGTCTTTCGTCCGAACATGGGGGCCTCCTTGCGGTCGTCGCTAAGATAGGCACCCGCCTGCGGTTTTGCATCCGCCAGGTGGGTGACGTCGCGGAAGTTTCGTGCCAATCTTCCAAGGTAAGATGTCGTTAGGGGAGAAGCTCCATGCAACGTGCGTTCAAAGCCACATTGATCGGCGGATGCCTGATGTTCCTGGCGAGCGGAGGCGCGGCTTTCGCCAACGGCGGGGGGAGCGCCTCGACGCCAGCGGGCGGAGGCAATTCGATGCCGGGCGCCTCTGGGCCGGCCTACGATCCGGCGACAGAGTACACCAAGGCGATCGCCGCCCTGAAGGCCAACAACTACAAGGACGCTTCGCGCGCTGCGGGGCACGTGACTGACGCCGTGCCGAACAACCCCGACGCCTGGCGTCTGCTGGGCATGGCCAAGGCCGGCGAAAACGACTGGAAGGGCTCACGCCGGGCTTACCAGAAGGCCGTGAAGCTGAAGCCAGAAGACGCCAGCGCACACGCGGGCCTGGGCCTGGCACTTGCCAACCTGAAAGACCCCAAGGCCCAGACCGAGGATGACTGGCTGAAGGCGAAGGTGCAGGCCTGCGGAGACAGCTGCCCGGAGGCCACTCAGCTGAAGTCCCTCACCTCAGCCGTCGAGAGCGCCATGAACCCGCCCGCGGCCGGCGCGCCCAAACCCAGCGCCATGCTAGATCGCTCCTTCCTATTCGGCGGGGCGAAGACCGGTGACGCGGCCTACGTTCAGGCTGTCAGCTTGATCAACGAGCGGCGCTATGACGAGGCGCTCGCCTCGCTGGCCCACGCGCAAGCAGCGTTTGGGCCACACCCCGACATTCTGACCTATGAGGGCTATGCCTGGCGCAAAAAGGGCGACTACGCCAAGGCTGAGGGCTTCTATCGCCAGGCGCTCGCCATCGCGCCGAACCACGTCGGCGCCACGGAATACTACGGCGAGCTCAAGGTGGCCCGCGGCGATATCGCCGGCGCCAGGGTGATGCTCGCCCGACTGGACAAAATCTGCGCCTACGGCTGCGCCGACGCTGAGGAGCTGCGCCGTTGGATCGACGCCGGTGGCGACCCGCAAAAGAACTAGCGGACGCTTTTGTCACCTTGCCCTTTCTTGGGGGTCTGGTCGTCACAGCCATCGTGGGCACTGCGTTCGCGGCGCCCACAATCGCGACGCTGGGCGATGCGCCGATACGTGGAATGCTTTGGATCGCCAAGGACGCCGATCCGGTACAAGCGCTTGGCACGGTTCCCACCGAGTGCCTAAGGATTCCCGCTGACCACGCGCTGGCCGCGAAGATTGAAGTCGGGCGGGCGGCCTTTCGGACCCCAGTTCTTCTGGGCGGGCAGGCAGCGCGTGCGGGCATCAACTGCGAAACCTGCCACCGAAACGGCCGCACGAATCCGGATTTCCTATTCCCGGGGATTTCTGGAGCGCCGGGCACAGCGGACGTGACCAACTCCTTGTTCTCGACCCATCGCGGCAACGGGATTGACGATCCGAAGCCAATTCCCGATCTCTCCGGTTCCAAATCCAAGCTGAAGATCAGCCAAGTCCCAGCCGAGAAGAAGCTCGCGCCGTTCATCCATGGCCTGATTACCGAGGAATTCGACGGGCCAGAGCCCACGCCGGCGGTGCTGGACGGCCTAGCGTCTTACGTGCGCGCGCTCAATCCCGTGGCCTGCCCTGCCAAGGCCCGGCAACTGCTAACGGCGAGCCTGTTAATCGCGGATGCACGCCGCGCATTGAACGCGGCGCAGGCTGAGCTCTCCTTGGGCGACAACGCCACGTCCATCGTCATGGTGGCCAGCGCGCGAAGTCGGCTTGGCCTGATCGACGAGCGCTATGCGGACCCGACGCTGGCCAAGGTCCGGGACGATCTCCGCGCCGCCGATCGTCACCTGGCTGACATTCAACACGCGCTTCACGACGGCCAGCCGGAGGCCTCGGCGAAACTTGCTGCCTGGCTTGAAGACTGCAGCCGGCTGGAGTCCGAACTCACCGCCCATCAGCCAGCGTCGCTGTTCAATCCGGCGAGCCTCGCCGCCGCGGTCAAGCGCCGCTTGCCGGGCTAGTTCCCATTCTATATGACGCGCCTTCCGCCGGGAGGCATGCCTCCGCTGGCGTTGAGGTGCGGTGGCCGAGTGGTTGAAGGCGCACGCTTGGAAAGCGTGTTTAGGGGAAACTCTAACGTGGGTTCGAATCCCACCCGCACCGCCAATTCCCGGCTTCCCTGGGCAATTCCAATTGCCTAAGGTTCTCGGGTTCTGGCTCGTGTACCGACTGGTACACCGGACTGGTACACAACCGGACGATCAAGTCATCCGCTGAGCGGATCGAGCCATCGCAAAACCGGTTGGACTTCAGCCTTCGATTTGAAGTCCGCATTGGGACGCCGCCATGAGCGGAGCACGCCCCACCTTCCTTCAGCGTCGAGGCCACGCCTTCTATCTGCGCGTGCGCGTCCCCGGTGAGCTGAGAGAGGTTGTGGGTGCTCGCGAAATCCATCGCGCCCTCAGCACCGATAGTCCCTCAGCCGCAGCCTCCTCGGCGCTGATCTTCGCCGCACGACTTTTGGAGGTATTCGAGATGGCCAAGGCTCAAAGGCTGGAAAAGGACGCAGTTCGTTCGTTGATCGAAGCTGCATTTATTGATTTGAGGCGGGATGCGGACCGAGGCTTCCGGCCACGGTCTGCGGTGCCCGAAGTTGAATTCGATGAGCAACGGGAACTAGCTCTCCGGCGTATTTCAGATTTGGAAGACCAAGTCGCGGAACTGCGGTTTGATCGTTCTATCGAAACCCTAACCCGACGGCGTGTCATTGCCGCAGGGATGGAATTTGACGCACTAAACGCCGCGACAGTCGATGACCTCCTATCGGGCTTTGCGCGCGCGCTCGCCGAGCAACAGCGGCATTACATCCATCGGCTGAGTGAACGCATCCTGCCACACGCGCCTGTTGACGGGCTGTTCCAAGCCGTACCGATCTCCAGCCTTCCGCCCTCAAACTCATCAGTGCCGCTCGTTACCGGCGTCGGGCCCACGATGTCCGAACTAGTCCAGCGGTACCTGCTGGCGAAGAAGACGAACTGGTCGCAGAAAACATCAGCAAACCGAACGCAGCAACTTCGCTTATTGCTCGACCATGTTGGTGACCACCGTCGCGCCGCAGCGGTCACAACCGACGACATGCGCGCCTATCGAGACGGAATCCTCAGGTTGCGCCTCAACCACCACGTCGGCGCGGGAAAGAGCTTCGCTTCGCGACAGACTGAAAACGAGGCGCATTGGATCAATCCAAAGACGGCGGCGATGCTCTTGGATGGCGCGAAGGCACTTTTTCGTTGGGCGCTATCCGAGGGTTTCGTCAAGCAAAATCCCGCTGAAACCATTCGCGTGTCGCTACCCAAGAAAGTACCCGGAAAGAAGGTTCGCAGGCCGTTCGCGAAACACGAGCTTGAGGCGCTGTTTGCATCCGCTGTTTGGACAGGATCGAAGTCGTTGACCCGCCGCTACGAGAAAGGCGACCGTGTAATCTCCGATGCAAAGTATTGGATTCCCCTCATTGGCTTCTACACGGGAATGCGGCTCGGCGAGATCGTCCAACTGCACTTCGATGACGTCAAGACGGACGCCGAAATCCCGCACATCTTTGTAACAGCGGAGAATTGCCGCGCGGCGATCAGGATCAGAACCCGCGTCAATCAGGATAAGAATTGCCGCAGCTGTTGCTTCGTAGGGAGGGCGTAGCCCGACTGGAGAAGTGACAGCTGCGGCGGCGCCATCCCTTTTTGGGGGACCGCGCCGCCTGGCAGTCGGGGCCGACGGGCTAAGAACGGTTTTTCTTCACGCCAATGAGGAAGCCGTT
>JAYUBY010000084.1:0-2149 GCA_043740635.1 Alphaproteobacteria bacterium | reverse complement strand
CCGAGCCGCTCCAGGAAGGGCGCGGCGCCCGGGTGCTGCTCGAAGCCATGCAGGTAAAGCACGGGCGCGCCGGCGCCCCCGCTCCAGACCCGAACGTCGAAGTCGCCAACGGTCTTGCGGCTGGGTTTCATTGGGCGGCTTCCTTGACGGCCTGGCTGCGGGCGGCGACGCGTTGCTGACTGATTTTCGGGGTCCAGTGGTCGGGCTGGTCGGCCCAAAGGTCGCGCAGCTGCGGGATCACCTGCGTGCCGAACAGATAGGTGTTCTGCGCCGCTACTTCCTCGGCCAGGTCGCCCATGTGCAGGCAGCCGATCAGCTGACCGATGCGCAGATCCTTGGCCAGTTCGCGGATGCGCTGGCGCACCCGCTCGGGCGTGCCGGCGATGATGTAGCCCTTCTCGTCGTACTCCCAAAAGCTCATCTCGCCCTTGGCGGCGCGAATGCGATCCTCCGGCTTCAGGCCCGGCGAGTTCTTGATGTGCTCCGCCATCGCCTGCTGCGAGCGGATCGTGGTGTAGCCCGGCGCCATGGTGAAGGCCGGGTCCAACGCGTTCATCCGGTAGAAGTAGCGCACCGCCTCATAGTATTTCGCCTCGGCCTCGGCGTCGGTCTCGGCGCAGCAGATCAGCTGGGTGAAGGCCATGCGGTGGGGGTTCATGTCGCCGCCACGCTTTTCGACATAGTCCCAGTAGGCGTCGACCATCGGCTTGGCCGAATGCAGGCCCGAGAAGGACAGGTGGCCGTAGCAATAGTTCTCGTCGATGACGAGGTCCCAGGTCTCCAAACTGCCCGAGCCGGGCACCCAGATCGGCAGCTTGGGCTGGATCGGCTTGGGCCAGGTGTTGACGTAGCGCAGCTGGGTGTATTTGCCGTTGAAGGCGAAGGGCTCGGGCGCCTCCCAGGCGCGGGTGATCAGTTTGCGCGCCTCGTGGAAGCGGTCGCGTAGCTCCGGCGGCGGATTGCCGTAGGCGAACACCGAATCCATCGGCGTGCCGAACACGAAACCGGCAATCACCCGCCCACCCGACACGCAGTCCAGATAGGCCATCTCCTCGGCCACCCGGGTCGGCGGATTGTAGAGCGCCAGGCTGTCGCCGATGATCAGGATCGCCGCATTCTCGGTGGTCGAGGCCAGGCTCGCCGCCAGAAGATTGGGCGAGGGGGTCATGGCGAACGGTGTCTGATGGTGCTCGTTCACCGCCAGGCCGTCGAAGCCGTCGCGGTCGGCCTGCTGCATCAGGCGGATGAACATATGGTACATCTGGCCGACCTTGACCGGGTCGGCCAGGCTCCAGGGGGTGTTCACCCAGCTCGACAGGCCCCGGTCGGGAAAGTCCTGCGGCAGGTGGGGATAGGTCGCCTCGGCGAACCAGTGGAATTTCATCGTTGCACCGCCTTCTTGGTCCCCTGGGGGCGTTTCGGACGCCCCGCGCGCCCGGGACATGGAAATGCGGGCCGCCGCCGGCGACCCGCATCCCCTCGTCCCGCGACTGTTTCGCACTAAGAGCGGAGGTTCAACCCCAATCTATAACGCGTTCTGGTCTTGCGGCCGCCGGCCTCAGAACCTGTATCGAAACTCAATCGAGAAAACCCGCGGAGGCTGCAACGCGTTGTAGGCATAATAGGCGTTGCCCGGGGGCAGGGTGGTGTATGCGGTCCAGATGTTGGCGTTGAACGCGTTGGAGACAGAGCCGATGATTTCATATTTCCCGTTGTGTGGGATCCAGCTGATCCGGAAATCGGTAGTCTGGCCGCCCGGCACCAGCCATTCCTGGGTTGAAAATAGATTGTCGTAGAATTGGGAGTGCCAGTTCCAGACACCCGCCAGCGTCAGGTCGCCGGGTTGGAACTTGAAGGTGTAGCTGATATTCGCTGAGACCTTGTGGCTCGGCGAATATGGCAAGGGATTGCCTTTCAGGCTTTGCGGCTGAGCGCCTGCGATCAGCGGACCGACCGCATTGACGCCCGTCAGGGCCAACCCATTGACGATGTTCGCCGCCACGGGATTGGCGGAATCGATGTAACAACCCGCCTCGTGGAGATCGTGATGCGCAAGGCTTCCGGTGACGAGACAGGAGGTGTCATTGGTGGCGTTCAGATAGCTGTAGTTCAAGCCGATCAATAGATTTTCGATCGGCGACCACTTGGC
>JAYUBY010000083.1:0-1680 GCA_043740635.1 Alphaproteobacteria bacterium | reverse complement strand
GGCGCATCGGCAGCCTGCTCGACCGCTTCAGCCCCGCAGAATGCTCAAACTACATCAGGCATGCCGGGTATGCGTATGCCTAAACCGAACAGACTCTAGACAGGCGATTCCCATGACATCGACGTATCCCCATATCGAAGGCGAAGAACCAGCTCACAGTTTCGGGCGCGAACTGCGCCGTAACCATTGCACCTCCGGCTCGCCCAATGACGATCGCAGCCACGCTCCGGGCCAACGTCAATACCAGGAACCAGGCGCCAGTCGGCGCCAGCTGGGCTAGTTTCCCGGCAGGTGGGTCCACGAGGATGCTCTTCAACATCCGGCTAATCGGCCTATCGGGGTAGCGCGCCATAACGAACATCACCACGCAGACCCACAGAAAGAGCATCGCCGCCTCCAGCTTCCCCGCTGAGATGGGACGGCAGGGCGTTAGCTTCGATAGTCCCCGTTGATCTCGACGTAGCGTTTCGTGAGGTCGCAGGTCCAGATGCTGGCGGAGCCTAGGCCCATGCCGACGTCGACGGTAACCTCGAGCTCCTTCTTCTTCATGTAGGCGCTCATCTTCGCCTCGTTGTAGGTGGGCGATACGAGGCCGTCCTGGGCGGCGACCAGGTCGCCAAACTTCACGCCCATGACGTCGCGGTCCACCGGCTCGTCAGCGCGCCCGACGGCCATAACGATACGGCCCCAATTCGCGTCCTCGCCGGCGAAAGCGGTCTTAACCAAGGGGCTCTCGGCGATGGTGCGGCCGATTTTGCGGGCCGAGGCGTGGCTCTCAGCGCCCGTGACCGTGATCTTGATGAACTTAGTCGCGCCCTCGCCATCGCGGACGAGCTGGTGTGCGAGGTCCATCAGGACGTGCTCCAGCTTGTCGCGGAAATCGGCGAGGCGACGGTCGCCGGCGCGGCCGATCTTCGGCGCGCCGGACTTGCCGGTGGCGAACAGCAACAGTGTGTCATTGGTCGAACGGTCGCCGTCCACCGTCACGGCGTTGAAAGTGTTACGGGTGTAGAGGCTGACGAGGTTCTGCAGCGCCGTCGGGGAGATCGCCGCGTCGGTGACGACGAAGGCCAGCATAGTGGCCATGTCCGGCGCGATCATGCCGGATCCCTTGCAGATGCCGCTGATCTTGACCTTCACGCCGTCGATGTCAGCTACCGCGTGCGAGCCCTTTGGGAAGGTGTCGGTGGTCATGATGGCGCGAGCAGCGTTGGCCCAGCCGTCCTCGTCCAGTTTGTGTTGGATGTCGGGCAAGCGGAGGATAATCTTGGTGTCGTCCAGGAGCACGCCGATCACGCCGGTGGAGGCCACCATCACGTCACGCTGGCGGCAATCGAAACGTTTGCCGGCGGCTGAGCAGACCCGGCGAACAGCATCGGCGCCCGGGCGGCCGGTGAACGAGTTGGCGCAGCCGGCATTGACGACCAGGGCACGAACGCCTTCGCCCTTGGTCATCTCCAGATGCCGTTTGCACCAGTCGACAGGGGCGGATCCGACGCCATGGCGCGTGAAAACGCCCGCACAGCTCGCCCCATCGGGAAAATTCATCACCAGCAGGTCGTCCCGCTCGTGCTTGTAGAAGCCGGCTCGCGACGTCGCCATCTGGACGCCCGCGATCGGCGGCATTTTCGGAAACGGCACTGCAAGAGGCGAGACGGGCATCACGCTCTTTGCTGGAAC
>JAYUBY010000082.1:0-4373 GCA_043740635.1 Alphaproteobacteria bacterium | reverse complement strand
TACCCGTGATCCCCGTGGCAGCGTTGTTTTCAATGATGCTCAGAATGTTGTTACCACCGCCGCCATTCAGATTGTCCAGCGCAGTGATGTTGGCCCCGGTGCCGCCAGTGGTCGGAGCGTCCACGCTGGTGACCGTGTCGTTACCCGAGCCACCCAGGAAGGTATCGATACCTGCGGTCAACGGGAAGCCGACGCCCGGCTGATTGGCGGGCGGATAGAGCGTGAGCAGGTTTCCGACGAGAGCCGTGTTCGTGAGACCTAGCGAGGTGTCGAATTGATCGATCGCCTTGGCGTAAATCCCGAGGTCCGCCTTTTGGGCTTCTTCCAGGATGTAGCCGATCATGATCGCCTTGGTGGCGAGATCTTGGTTGGCGGCCGGCGCGCGGGCCGCGGCCACGGCCGCGAAGTAGGGCTGCGAAGCGATGATGGACGCCTCGGCCGCCTGGGCCTGAGCAACGCCAACAATGCCGCTACCGACGATTTGCTCGTAGGCTGCAGTGACGGCTTGAGTAAACGTCAGGCTGCCATAAGCCGTCGCGAAGGCGGCCGCACCCGGACCGGCGGTCGCGAGGTTGACCGAGAAGTTGTAGTAGCGGTTTTCTTTGTTGAAGCCCGCGTAGTAGGCGCTGCTCAAGTCATTAGGATTGGGGTTGAGCGCATTGCTGTGCACCAGGTAGGCCAGACCGGCCAGGCTGGGTGAAGCACCCGTGAAGAACTGGTAGGTGGCGAGAGCCACGTCGGACTTATCCTGAGCGAACTGCAGGACGTTGGCGATCGTTGCCGCGTCGGAGAGCGCGCCGCTCGCGTTTTGCGTTGCGTAGGCCTGAAGCAGAAGTGCTTCTGCCGCGGTGGGCTGAATCCCCACATTCTCGTTGGAATAGAAGGTGGTCAGCTGGGCTGCGGTAAAGGGCATTTGGTTTCACTCTCCTAGAAGGCTTTCGGGGCGGCGCCGAGATGCGACCTAAATACCCCACGGACTCGGACTACAGCATACTTCATACCCTGGCAAGTGGCCGCCTAACGGGTCGTCGAACAATCGCGTTGCGGTTGCGAAATCTTCATAATCATGAACGCCCGCGAGCGTTCAAACCAGGCCAGGATTCCCCATCGATGCACATCGAGATGAAAGTGCAACGTAGATGTAAAGTTCTTTCCTTAATCAAAGCCTAAACCCGATCGGCGGAAGCGCCGAATGAGGCCGGAATCGACCACGACGGACACTGCTATAACGCCCCGACGAACAAGGTGTACAGCAAATTCCTAATGAGTGCTTGTACAATCCCCCTTGCAGAGCTAGTTTGGAGCGTGTTTTTTTGCTAGCTCGCCGCGTCCAGAGGCACCATCTATGTACGGCAATCCCCAGAAGCGTTCTGCAAGCGACGTGCAAGACCTCCGCCGCGAGGGCGGTCGGTGGTTGAAAGACCTTCGTGAGAAGACAGGCCTGTCGCAGCGCGAGTTAGCGCTGAAGGTCGGCGCCGAGTACTATACGTTCATCTCGCAGCTTGAGACCGGACGTGGCCGAATTCCACCGGATCGATATCTGCAATGGGCAGAAGCGCTGGGTGTCGCTGCGCCGGTTTTCGTGCGGGATTTGATGCGCTACTACGATCCGCTAACGCACGCGATCCTCTTCAGCGAGTAATCTAGTTTCGGCGCGCGAATGCGCGGATAAGGGCCCATGGCGCAGGTTCTACACTTTCAACGCCGTTTCGCGCGCCAACCCGGTTGGACCCAAGGGGAGCTTGCTGAGTTCTATCGGGTCGAGAGTGCGCTGGCTCAGGCAGGGCTTCACCTTGAAACCGAGCAAGGGGCCACTGACGAGGGCGATCCTTGGTTCGTTTTCTGCCGCCATGACAGCGGCGAGATTTTTATTCATTTCGCGCGGATCGACGGCGAATTTATTATAGACGGCTTCGGCTACGAACGCGCCGCGCGCGGTCAAAATTTTGCAGCGCTCGTCCGGGAACTGATTTCCAGCGACCTTTTCGCTGTAGCAAAGCCGAAGCCGAAGAACGGCAACATCTTCCTCCATCCCGCAGCGCTTTTGATCATGCTCGTGGGGTCAGCGTTCCTGCACAGCAGCGAAGCGAAAGCCGCTGAAGTTCAGGAGCGACCAGAGCCTCGCCGGTACAATGGGCTGCTACAGATCCTTGGGAAAAGCGCCAGTGAGACGCTGCCTTCGGATCTCGACGCCGTCCAGGCCGCCGCGCTCGTGGCTGGTGCGGTTTTGGCGACTGAACCCCAGGCCTTGACCATCGCCCCGCCGCAAGCCGCTTACGTCGCGTCAACGACCGATCAAGCCATTGGCGGCCTTGACGTGCTTTCTCAGGCGAGCAGCGTTCAGACGACAGCCGTCAAATCGGTAAGCGGCGATACGCCTGCGGACACGTCGTCGACTTCAAATGTACCGCTCGAACATTTCGCGCAGCCAATAGCCCTTCCGACGGTCGAACTTGCAGCGGCTGACATCTCGGTCAGTGTCGGGCCTATCGAGCCTTTGCGGACGTTTATCGCGAGCGCCGTTGTCGTCACGCCGGCCCTTTTCAACGGCCCAAACGGCTTCGATGGGGTTTTCCTCGTTGCTGCCATTCCGGTCGCCCTGCCCGCCGACGACGCCGGAGCTTTGTTGCAAGGCCTGACAACCCAGGACCATCCCGTCATCGCGCTCAACGGTGCGCTACCTGACCTCGTGGTGGGTCTCCTTAAGAACGGGCAACATGTGATAGCCGGGGTGCCGGTCGCCACACCTGCTCCGCCGCCTGCGTCGACCGCGCCGGTGTCGACGCCGACGTCGCCGGACGCCGGTGGCGTATCTGCTCAGGCGCCAACCTCGACGCCGCCCGCTCCGGTGACGCAGCCTCTATTCCATGACCCCGTCATCGACAGCGCAATTGCGCAGTTCATCGCTAATGCGCCGCATTGGGAGGTGATCGTAAGTGGCAAAGACCTGCTTCTGTACGACGCCGACATCTTTGGTCCGCATGGCGCTGTGCCGCTAGATAGCTTCACCTACACCTTCGCCGACGGTTCTGCGATTAGCCTGGTGGGAACCCAGGCAGAACTCGCCTTCGCGCACGGTATCCACTAGTTCAACCGCGTAAGGAAGGCGGCGCCAATTGCAGCGGCTACGGCTGAGCTTGAGCATTCAACAAGCCATGGCAGAACAACCCCGCGACGCCGAGGCTCCCGATGCGGCCGTCATCCCCCCTCCTGAGGCAATGCCGCCAACGCCAAGCTTGAAACGCCGATTGTTCGGATGGGTCTTCAATCTGGCCGACTATACTCGGCGCTTCCTCCTTGCATCGCCCGACCACCAGCTTCTCCAGGTACGGGCGACTCTCGCTGAGATCCAGGGCCAGATATCCGAGCAGGTTTCCGAGCAGACGCAGTTGCTCGCCGAAAGTCGCGCGCTCCAATTGGCGGTGCTGCGAGAGCTTCAGGAGGACCGTCAGGCTCGCGCAACGACAGCGGCTGCAGCCGATGCCGAACTGCGAAAGCTACAAGCGATTCTGGGGTCTCGGTTTGACGAGCTTGAGATCAAGATTCGGCCGCTCATCGAATTCGATAGCGAATCCTATGCCGCTCGGCTTGCCGATGGCTACGTCATGTTGCCTCGCTCAGAGCCCATCTTCACTACCATGGTTGTCAACGCGCCATCTGGCGGGTTGGAAGCCGGCACACGGCGCGTCCTGCGGGCGTTGATCGAGCCTGGGATGATAGTCGCTGACGTCGGCGCAAATGTGGGATTGCTGACCATCGCGTGTGCTCGCGCGACCGGAAGCGCCGGTAAGGTGCACGCCTTCGAGCCCGACCCTGCAGTGCGTCGGCAGCTGGAAAAGACCCTGCACCTGAACGGCCTTTCCTGGGTGGATGTCCACGCTGCCGCAGCAGGCGGCGCAAACGAAACTCTGCAGTTCAACGTCAGCCCGATCATTGGCCACAGCTCGCTATATGAGCTGCCGACCAATGAAAGTGTCGGTGGCCAGGCAATCGAAGTGCAAGTCGTCAGGCTGGATGACGTCATATCGACGACGGCGCCCCTCAATGTGGTGAAAATCGACGTCGAAGGCGCAGAACTCGATGTGTTGGCGGGAATGAGCGGTCACATCGCCGCCAACCCTGGGATAGCGATCATCGCTGAGTTTGGACCGTCCCACCTGGAACGCCTTGGGATCTCACCTGAGTCTTGGTGGTCCGCATTTGCATCCTACGGATTTAGGGTCTTCGGGATCGCCGAGCCAACAGGCGTGTGCGCGCCGATTACGCTTGAGGGCGCACTGATGCAGGAATCGATCAACCTGGTTTTCCTTCGTGAGGACAGCGGCTTTGTCAGCCGATTGCCGTTCGCGTGAGGCCTCGGATCATCGTCAACT
>JAYUBY010000081.1:0-14699 GCA_043740635.1 Alphaproteobacteria bacterium | reverse complement strand
CGGCCGCACCGTCGGCGCCGGCGTCGTGGCCAAGATCATCAAGTAAGGCCACAAGCCTCACCTGAACCGAACAAGAGGCCGTCGGGGCAACCCGGCGGCCTTTTTTGTTTGCCGTGCGGACGACGCGCCTGCACCTTGCCGTCAACCGAGGCCCGAGAGGCGCGGAAGCTGAACCGGGGGGAAGAGCAGATGGAGCGTCGGAGGTTCTTAAAGGTGGCGGGCGTAGCTGCGGCAGCTGCCTCGCTGTCCCGGCCCGGCGCCTCCGTCGCCGCGGTCGATCCTAAGAGTGGCCCGGGAGAGCGATTGTCACTGGATCTCGGCTGGCGATTCCACCGTGGAGACATTGCAGCGCCTCTACCGCACACGGGTGACCAGACCTACGCCAGCACCAAAGCGGGCGCAGCCGGTGGCGCAGCAGCGCTCCGATATGACCACTCGAGCTGGCGCCAGCTGGATCTTCCACACGATTTCGTGGTGGAGGGACCGTTCGAAGAGACCGCCAACGTTGCGCAAGGCTATCGCCCAAAGGGCGTGGCCTGGTACCGCCGCACGCTTCGGCTGGATCCGTCTGATCAGGGCAAGCATCTGGAGCTGCAGTTCGACGGCATCGCCACCAATGCGACGGTCTGGTTAAACGGTAATGTCGTGGCGCACGACTGGAGCGCCTATTCGTCGCTCTACGTCGACGTAACGGCCTTCGCCCGGTTCGGGGATGAGCTCAACGCTATCGCAGTGCGGGTCGACGCCGATCCGTTGGAAGGCTGGTGGTACGAGGGCGGCGGGATTTATCGCCATGCGTGGCTGGTCAAGCGTGCGGCCGTTCATCTGGTCACCGACGGTGTCTATGCCCATCCAAGAGGTGAGGCGGACGGGCGCTGGACGCTGCCCGTGGAAGCCACGGTGGCCAACATCGGTGAGGCTTCCGTGGAAGCTGAGGTAGAGGTCGTTCTGGTCGACCCCGAAGGCCGACCGGTGACGCAGGGGCACACGAGCGTCTCCGTCTCGCCGTTAGGTCGGTCCTTAGCCAAGCTATCGATTGCAGTCACGGGACCGCGCCTTTGGTCTATCGAGAGCCCCACGCTCTATCAGGTACGCACGACGGTCCGATGCGGCGGCGTGGTGACGGACGAGGCGGTGACGCTCTGTGGATTCCGGACCCAGCGGTTCGATCCGGACCATGGCTTCTTCCTCAACGACAAGCCGGTGAAAATCCAAGGCGTCTGCATCCATCAGGATCACGCCGGCGTTGGCCTCGCCCTACCAGACTCGATGATCGACTTTCGCTTGCGGCGGCTGAAGGCGCTGGGCTGCAACGCCATACGTTCATCGCATAACGCGCCCACCCGCGAGCTACTGGATACGGCCGACCGGCTGGGCTTCCTGGTGATGGACGAGAACCGGCTTTTCAACACCAGTCCCGACTACCTACGGATGCTGGAATGGATGGTGCGGCGCGACCGGAACCATCCGAGCATCATCATGTGGTCGGTGTTCAACGAAGAGCCGCTACAGGGCCGTCGCGAGGGATATGAGATGGTCCGGCGGATGGCGGCTGTAGTGAAGCAACTGGACGTGACACGTCCGGTCACGGCAGCAATCAACGGCGGTATGTTCAACGCGGTAAATGTCACCCAGGCGGTCGACGTTGTGGGGTTCAACTATCAGATTTCGGCTTACGACAAGTTCCACGCGGCCAATCCATCGAAGCCCTGCACCAGTTCTGAGGACACCTCGGCGGTCTCTACGAGGGGCGAATACGCCACCGACATGAAGGCGCACCTGCTGACGTCTTATGACGATGAGGCCAGGCCCTGGGGCGCGACGCACAGAGCGGCGTGGAAGGCGATCGCGACGCGCCCCTACATGGCTGGTAGCTTCGTCTGGACCGGCTTCGACTACCGTGGCGAGCCGCAACCCTTCGAATGGCCGACGGTGAGCTCATCTTTCGGGATTATGGACCTCTGCGGCTTCGAGAAAGCGAGTTTCTACATCCACCAGGCGCAGTGGGTGAAGGATCGCCCGGTGCTGCATCTGATTCCGCATTGGAACTGGCCCGGGCAAGAAGGAAAACCGATCCGCGTGGTCGCAATGGCCAACACCGAGACGGTGGCGCTGATCCTCAATGGAAGATTGATCGGCGAGCAGAAGGTCGATCCGTTCGAAATGAACGAATGGAAGGTCCCATACGCGGCCGGCCGCCTGGAGGCCGTCGGCAAGACCGGTGGAAGGATTGTCGCACGCGCTGTTGTGGAGACTTCGGACGCGCCAGTCGCCTTGCGCCTGACGCCGGACCGGGCGGGACTGGCAGGAGACGGGCGCGATGCAACGCCGGTAACGGTCGAGGCGCTGGACGCTCATGGCCGCCACGTTCCGACCGCTAACCTGCCGATTAGCTTCGAAATCGCCGGCGGCCGGATCATCGGCTTGGGCAACGGCGACGCCAACAGCCACGAACCGGAGAAGGGCGCCGCCCGCAGCCTCTACAACGGTCTGGCCCAGGTTATCGTCCAAAGCGAGGAGGGCGGAGCTGGCGATCTCGTCCTTCGGGCGCGGACGGCCAACCTCAAGCCGGCGGAGGCCCGGATCACAATCCGCGCCGATCGTGGACCGCCAAGCGTTGCCCGGCCAGCCTAGCGGCACGCTCATGACGGCAGAGTCATGACCGCGAATTAAGCTGCTTCGACTGCGACGCAGGACTAGTTTCCACGCCAGTATTTGGAATGGGGAGAATATCCATGCGTCTTGCGATCGCCGTCGTAGCGGCGGCGTCAACGCTCGCGGCCGCCAGCGCCGCGGCCGCCGCGCCGTCGGTGGAGATCAGGGATGCTGTCGCGCGCGTAACCGTGGTTCCCGAGGATCGGGCCGACGTGAAGGTCGAGATGATCACGACCAACGCGTCCTTGCCGATCGAGGTGCGAACTGTGGGATTGCAGACCGTAATCGACGGCAACCTCGAGCACCGCATCAGCGACTGCCATACACGCGGCGATCACCCGACCACATGGGTACGCGGCCTAGGCAAGATCGAGTACGAAAACATGCCGCAGATCGTAATCCACACGCCCAAAGCGGTCTTCGTCGCGGCGGGCGGTGCGGTTTATGGATCTGTCGGCCGGGCGGCAAGCCTGGACCTCGAAAATTCTGGGTGCAGCGCTTGGACCATCGCTGACGTGGCCGGCGACGCCACCATCCGAAATTCCGGCGCTGCCTCGGTGCGCATGGGCGCCACCGGGCGTTTGCAGGCCCACCTTTCCGGCGCGGGCAATCTGCACGCCACCCAGGTCCGTCAGGGCCTCGACACCACTCTGTCAGGGGCCGGCAGCGTGAACATCGACAGCCTGTCGGGCCCGATGATGGCTCGGGTGTCAGGTGTCGGGCATATCAAGGTGGACCAGGGCCACGCCAGTTCTGTGCAGGCCTCGGTCTCTGGCGTCGGATCCGTCGACTTCGGAGGCGATGCGCAGAGCTTGGACGCGTCGATCTCCGGCTTCGGCGGCATTCGCGTGAGGACGGTGAGCGGCTCGGTTGTCAAGTCCATTTCCGGCGGCGGGCACGTGACGGTCGGCTAGAGCCGGCTTCGCCGCATCGTCAAATCTAGAGTTTGGAATACGGAGAAATCCAAATGCGTACTGTTCTAATTCTCGCCGCCGCGGTTGCCGCCACCTTCGCCACCGGCGCAGCCAGCGCCGCCTCTGTGGAGGTCAAGAACGCCGTGGCCCGGGTCACCGTGATCCCGGAGAACCGGACTGACATCAAGGTAGACGTCATCCAAGGTAACCCAAAGCTGCCGCTAGAGGTTCGAACCTTCGCCGGGCGGACGATCGTCGATGGGCGCCTTGGTCACCGCATCCGTGACTGTCACGGCCAGGGCGAAAACGTCTTGGTCAAGGTGCGCGGGCTTGGCGAGATCACTTGGCGTGATATGCCGCAGGTGGTGATCCATACGCCGCGCGACGTCGATCTCGACGCTGGCGGCGCGGTCTGGGGTTCGGTGGGCCGTTCGGCCAGCGTGAAGCTCGGCAACGCCGGCTGCGGCGATTGGACCCTTGGCAATGTCGAAGGGAACATGCGGATCAGCCAGGCAGGCTCAGGCGACACGCGCGCTGGGACCGCGAGCTCCGCCAAGGTGCGCGTGGCCGGGTCAGGCGACACCGCGCTCGGTGACATCAAGGGACCGCTGGAGGTCGACATCGCCGGCTCTGGCAATGTAGCAGTCGCGTCCGTCACAGGAGCTCTGGAGGTGCATGTGGCGGGTTCTGGCGACGTGAAAGTGGCTTCGGGCCATGCCCCGACCATGAACGTCGGCATCGCGGGCTCCGGAAACGTCGATTTCCGCGGAACTGTGGACGCGTTGAAGGCGCGGATCGCCGGCTCCGGCGATGTGCGCGCCATGAAGGTCACTGGCACAGTCTCTAAGACCGTGATGGGTTCGGGCGGCGTCACCATCGGGAAGTGACCGCCAGGGCGCTCAAGGGAACGGCGGGCGGTCAGAACCGTCCGTCTCGCCCTTGACGCGCCCGAGTCGAGTCGGTAGTAACGCGCCTCCTGTTGGACCGGCTGTAACCCGCAAGGGTTAGACGCGGTTCGCAGAACGAGCTGAGGCAGTGTCTTCATCGACGCCTTGGCGCAGGCCCTCGCGTGTTTCGCTTGGGCCTAAGTCGTTTTTGCGGACTTACGCGTACGTACTCTCTCTGGAGGGTGCGGGTTGGTCTTTGAAATGGTCGAGATCACGCGGACGGTTCGTCGTCTGTAGGGAACGAAAAGAGCGATATGGATCGTCAGAACATCCGCATCCGCCTCAAGGCGTTTGACCACCGCGTGCTGGACCATTCCACACGCGAGATCGTCAACACCGCGAAGCGTACAGGCGCCACCGTGCGCGGACCTATTCCGCTGCCGACGCGCATTGAAAAATTCACCGTCAACCGCTCGCCGCACATCGACAAGAAGTCGCGCGAGCAGTTCGAAATCCGCACGCACAAGCGCGTGCTCGATATCGTCGACCCCACTCCGCAGACCGTGGACGCGCTTATGAAGCTCGACCTGTCCGCCGGCGTGGACGTCGAGATCAAGCTCTAGGGACAGCCAGATGCGTACCGGCGTGATCGCCAAAAAGCTGGGCATGGCTCGCTTCTTCGATGAAGCGGGGACCCATGTGCCGGTGACTGTGCTCAGCCTCGAAGGCTGCACGGTCGTCGCCCAACGCACCCAAGACAAGGACGGCTACGTAGCCCTCCAGTTGGGAGCGGGCGCCAAGAAGCCCAAGAACACCTCCAAGGCCATGCGCGGCCACTTCGCGAAAGCGGAAGTCGAGCCCAAGCGCACGCTCGCGGAGTTCCGCGTGTCCGACGACATGCTCATCGACGTGGGCTCGGAAATAACCGCTGACCACTTCCTGGCGGGTCAGAAGATCGACGTCACCGGGACCACGGTCGGTAAGGGCTTCCAGGGCGCGATGAAGCGCTGGAACTTTGGCGGCATGCGAGCCACCCATGGGGTGTCCGTCTCCCACCGCGCCCACGGCTCTACCGGTCAGCGCCAAGATCCGGGCAAGACCTTCAAGGGCAAGAAGATGGCCGGCCACCTCGGCCAGGAAACCGTCACCACCCTGAACCTGACGGTTTGGCGCGTGGACGTTGAGCGCGGCCTTATCCTAGTGAAGGGCGCTGTCCCCGGCACCGAGGGCGATTTCGTCAAGATCCGCGACGCGGTGAAGATTGCGGCTCCGGCCGGCGTTCCGACCCCCGGCGCTTTCCGCAAGGTCGGCGGAGACCCCAAGGCTCCCGCCGCTGAGGAAGAAGCTCCGGTCATCGACGCCGCCGCGGAAGCGCCGGTCGCCGCGGAGCCCGCAGTGGTTGAGCCCGCTGCGCCGGAAGCCGAAGCGCCTGCTGCTGGGGATGAAGTCTAATGAAACTCGACGTCATCAAACTCGACGGCGGGAAGGGCGGCTCGATTGAGCTTTCCGACGATATCTTCGGCATCGAAGATATTCGCGCCGACATCCTGCAACGTTGCGTAACCTGGCAACTGGCCAAGCGTCGCGCCGGCACTCACAAGATCCAAGTCCGCAACGAAGTCTCGCGGACCGGCAAGAAGATGTACAAGCAGAAGGGCACCGGCAGCGCCCGCCACGGCTCGCGTCGTGCGGCTCAGTTTGTCGGCGGCGCCAAGGCTCACGGCCCGGTCGTCCGCAGCCACGCTTTCGACCTGCCCAAAAAGGTCCGCGCGCTCGCTCTGCGTCACGCCCTCTCCTCCAAGGCCAAGGACGGTTCGCTGATCGTCGTGGACAGCGTATCGTTGAAGGAAGCCAAGACGGCCGCGCTTCGCGACCAGCTGGGCGCGATCGGCATCACCCATGCTCTGGTCATCGCCGGCGTCGAGGTCGACAACAACTTCAAGCTCGCCGCGCGCAACATTCCAAACGTGGACGTGCTGCCGAACGCCGGCCTGAATGTTTATGACGTGCTGCGTCGCCGCACCCTGGTCCTAACTAAGGACGCGGTCGAAGCGATCAACGCGCGCTTCCAAGAGAAGGAGGCTGCGTAATGGCCGAGCAACCCACCGCCCGTCACTACGACACCATCCTGTCGCCGATCATTACGGAAAAGGCCACGTTGCTCTCCGAGCATAACAAGGTCGTCTTCCGCGTCGCTGGCGATGCGTCGAAGGACGAAATCGCAGCTGCCGTAGAGGCGCTGTTCAAAGTGAACGTAACCAAGGTCAACACCCTCAACGTGAAGGGCAAGACCAAGCGGTTCCGCGGCATTAAGGGCCGGCGTTCTGACGTCAAGAAAGCTGTCGTGACGCTGGCCGAAGGCCAGTCGATCGACATCACCACGGGGCTCTGATCCGATGGCCTTGAAGCAGTATAATCCGACCTCACCGGGTCGTCGCCAGCTGGTGCTGGTGGACAAGTCCGAGCTCCACAAGGGCCGCCCGGAAAAGTCCCTCGTTGAGGGTCTGACGAAGTCCGGCGGACGTGGCGGCGGTGGTCGCATCGCGGTGCGTTTCCGCGGTGGCGGCGCCAAGCGCCTCTATCGCAAGATCGACTTCAAGCGTCGTAAGTTCGACATGGTCGGCATCGTCGAGCGCTTGGAGTACGACCCCAACCGCACGGCTTTCATCGCGCTGATCAAGTATGCCGATGACGAGCTCGCCTACATCCTGGCGCCGCAGCGGCTGAAGGTTGGCGATCAGGTGATCGCGGCCGATAAGACCGACGTGAAGCCCGGCAACGCCATGCCGCTCCGTGGCATGCCGATTGGCACCATCATCCACAACGTCGAGCTGAAACCTCTCAAGGGTGGCCAGATCGCCCGCTCCGCGGGGACCTACGCCCAGCTCGTCGGCCGCGACGCCGGCTACGCCCAGATCCGCCTGAATTCAGGCGAGCTGCGCATGGTGCCGGACAGCTGCATGGCCACTGTGGGCGCGGTGTCAAACCCGGACCACATGAACGAGGTTATGGGCAAGGCTGGCCGTAACCGGCACAAGGGCCGTCGCCCGCACGTTCGCGGCGTCGCCATGAACCCGGTCGACCACCCCCACGGCGGCGGTGAAGGCAAGACCTCCGGCGGCCGTAATCCGGTCACCCCGTGGGGCAAGCCGACCAAGGGCGCCAAGACTCGTACGAACAAGACGACGGATAAGTTCATCATCCGGTCGCGTCATGCACGGAAGGCTCGCTAAGACATGACACGCTCTGTCTGGAAAGGTCCGTTCGTCGACGGATACCTGCTGAAGAAGGCCGAGGCTGTCCAAAGCTCGGGCCGTAAGGACGTGATCAAGACCTGGTCGCGCCGATCCACCATCATGCCGCAGTTCGTGGGTCTCACGTTCGGCGTGCACAACGGCCAGAAGCACGTTCCCGTGCACGTGTCGGAAGACATGGTCGGCATGAAGCTGGGTGAGTTCGCGCCCACCCGCTTCTTCCCCGGTCACGCCGCCGACAAGAAGGCCAAGAGGAAGTAGCCATGTCGCAGACCAAAAAAGTCCGCCGGCAGACAGGCGTCGAAGCGATGGCCAAGGTGAAGACCTTGCGCACTAGCGCTCGGAAGTTGAACCTGGTTGCTCAGTCGATCCGCGGCCTCAAGGTGCAGCGGGCCCTGAACGAGCTGGAGTTCAGCCACAAGCGCATCGCCATCGACGTCCGCAAGGCGCTCTATTCGGCGATTTCTAACGCCGAGAACAACCACAACCTCGATATCGACTCCCTGGTCGTGGCCGAGGCCTATGTGGGCAAAAACCTGGTGATGAAGCGCTTCTCCGCCCGTGCGCGGGGCAGGGCTTCGCGTATCGAGAAGCCGTTCAGCGAGATCACCATCGTGGTCCGCGAACTGGGTGAGGCCGCCTGATGGGTCAGAAAGTCAATCCGGTCGGGCTTCGTCTCGGCATCAACCGCACGTGGGACAGCCGTTGGTTCGCCGACGGCGCCGAGTACGGGAAGCTACTGCACGAGGACATCAAGGTCCGTCGCGCACTGAAGAAGCGCCTCTATCAAGCTGGTGTCTCGCGCATCACGATCGAGCGTCCGCACAAGAAGTGCCGCATCACTATCTACGCCGCGCGCCCTGGCGTGATCATCGGCAAGAAGGGTGCGGACATCGACAAGCTGCGCAAGGACATCGCGGCGATGACGGATGGCGAGGTTCACCTGAACATCGTCGAAATCCGCAAGCCCGAGACCGACGCGCAGCTGATCGCTGAAAACATCGCCCAGCAGCTCGAGCGCCGGGTGGCTTTCCGCCGCGCGATGAAGCGTTCGATGCAGTCGGCCATGCGCTTGGGGGCCAAGGGTGTCCGTATCAATGTCTCGGGTCGCCTCGGCGGCGCGGAAATTGCGCGGATGGAGTGGTATCGCGAAGGCCGTGTGCCGCTGCACACGCTTCGTGCAGACATCGACTATGGGTTTACTGAAGCCAAGACCACCTACGGCATCATCGGTGTGAAGGTGTGGGTGTTCAAAGGCGAGGTCCTGGAACATGACCCGATGGCGCTCGACAAGCGCCTGGCCGGCGAAAGTGGGCCTGCGGGTGAAGGCGGCGGTCGTGACCGCTCTGGCGATCGTCCCGACCGCGGCCCGCGCCGTGATCGGCGCGAGCCGGCCAACGCTTAGGGGTCTGACTGATGCTCTCTCCGAAAAAGACCAAGTACCGCAAGCAGTTCAAGGGCAAGATCCATGGAGTTGCCAAGGGCGGCTTCACGCTGAACTTCGGCTCCTATGGGCTGAAGTCAGTTGAACCCGAGCGTGTCACTGCGCGTCAGATCGAAGCGGCTCGCCGCGCGATCACGCGTCAGATGAAGCGCCAGGGCCGGGTGTGGATCCGCATCTTCCCGGACGTTCCGGTCACCGACAAGCCGGCTGAAGTCCGTATGGGTAAGGGCAAGGGCGCGGTTGAATACTGGGCCGCGCGCGTTCATCCGGGCCGGATCATGTTTGAAATCGACGGCGTGCCGGACGATGTGGCCCGTGAAGCTCTGCGCCTCGGCGCGGCGAAGCTTCCGGTGAAGACCCGCATCGTCACGCGCATCGACGCCGCTGTCGCGGAGCACGCGTGATGAAGATTGACGAAGTTCGCGGGCTTACGCCCGACCAACTGGCCGACAGCTTGATTAACCTGAAGAAAGAGCAGTTCAACCTGCGCTTCCAGAAGGCGACCGGCCAGATCGAGAAGACCCACCGCGTGGATCAGGTGCGCAAGGATATTGCGCGCATCAAGACCCACCTGCGGGCCAAGCAGGCGCAGGCCTGAGGAGAGCTGACAGATGCCAAAACGAATTCTCGAGGGCGTTGTCGTCTCCGATAAGGGCGACAAGACGGTGGTGGTGAAGGTCGAACGGACCTTCCTGCACCCGGTGCTGAAGAAGACCGTCCGTCGGTCGAAGAAGTACCACGCCCACGACGAGGCGAACGCCTACAAGGCCGGGGACAACGCGCGCATCATCGAATGCGCGCCGAAGTCTAAAACCAAGACTTGGGAGGTGCTGCCTAAGGGCGGCGCCGACCAGGCAGCGTAAGGGATCAGAACAAATGATCCAGATGCAAACTAACCTGGAAGTGGCCGACAACTCCGGCGCGCGCCGAGTCATGTGCATCAAGGTGCTGGGCGGGGCGGGGCGCCGTTATGCCGGCGTCGGCGACAAGATCGTGGTCTCCGTGAAGGAAGCCATTCCGCGCGGCCGCGTGAAGAAGGGTGATGTGCTGCAAGCCATCGTCGTTCGCACGAGCTCAGCCATTAAGCGCAAGGACGGTTCGGTGATTCGCTTCGACAAGAACGCGGCGGTGATCGTGAACAAGCAAAGCGAGCCGATCGGCACGCGGATCTTCGGCCCGGTTCCTCGTGAACTTCGCGCCAAGAACCACATGAAGATCATCTCCCTCGCGCCTGAGGTGCTGTGATGTCGGCGAAGATCAAGAAGGGGGACCGCGTTGTGGTCCTCACTGGCAAGGATAAGGGCCGCCAAGGCGCCGTGTCCAAGGTGTTCCCGAAGGAATCTCGCGTGCTGGTCGACGGCCTGAACATGGTTCAGCGCCACACCCGTCCGTCCCAGGGCGATCCCCAGGGCGGCATCAAGAACAAGGAAGCGCCGCTTCACGTGTCGAACGTGGCCCTGGTCGACTCCAAGGGGAAGGCGACACGCGTCGGCTTCCGCATGGACGGCGACAAGAAGGTCCGTTTCGCCAAGACGACCGGCGAGGTGATCAATGGCTGATCAAGCTTACGAACCGCGGCTGAAGACCGAGTATCGGTCCCGGATCCGCAAGGCCCTCAAGGACCAGTTCGGCTACACAAACGAGATGCAGATTCCCAAGCTGGACAAGATTGTCCTGAATATGGGCATCGGCGAATCCGTGGCCGACTCCAAGAAGGTCAATGCCGCCATGGCTGACCTCGCGAGGATCGCGGGTCAAAAGCCTGTGCCCACCAAGGCTCGCACTTCCATTGCCGGCTTCAAGCTGCGCGAAGGCATGGTGATCGGCGCCAAGGTTACGCTTCGCAAGGAGCGCATGTACGAGTTCCTGGATCGCCTGATCACCGTGGCTCTGCCGCGGGTGAAGGATTTCCGGGGCCTTCGGCCCACCTCTTTCGACGGTCGGGGTAACTACGCCCTTGGTCTGCGCGAACACATCGTGTTCCCGGAGATCAACTACGACGAGATCGATCAGATGTGGGGCATGGACATCATCGTCGCCACGACTGCGAAGACCGACGACGAAGCGCGTGCGCTTCTAAAGGAATTCCAGTTCCCGTTCGTCCAAGCGCAAGCTTAAGCGGGAAAGAAAGAGCACATGGCCAAGAAAAGCGCCGTCAACCGCAACCTGCGGGTCCAGGCCCTCGTCAAGCATTACGCCGCAAAGCGCATCGCGCTGAAGGATATTGCGAACAACGAAAGCCTGCCGTTGGAAGAACGTTTTGAAGCCCGACTGAAGCTGGCGGAACTGCCGCGTAGTTCGTCCAAGACCCGCATCCGTAACCGGTGCGAAGTCACGGGCCGTCCGCGCGCCTACTACCGCAAGCTTAGGATGAGCCGGATCGCCCTGCGTGACCTCGGGTCGCACGGGCTGATCCCCGGTCTCGTCAAGTCGAGCTGGTAGGAGGGTCCCGCAATGGTTAACGACCCCATCGGCGATTTGATCGCCCGCATCAAGAACGCCGCCATCCGCGGTCGCTCGAAGGTGACGACGCCCGCGTCTAAGATGCGCGCCCGTCTCCTCGACGTGCTCACGGACGAAGGCTACATCCGCGGTTACCACTTGGTGGAAACCCCCGGCGCCTTCCCGGAATTCGAGATTGAGCTGAAGTACTTCGATGGCGCACCCGTCATCGTGGAAATCAAGCGTGTCTCCAAGCCCGGTCGCCGTGTCTATTCGTCGATCAAGGACCTGAAGCCGGTAAAGAACGGTCTCGGGATCTCGATCCTATCCACGCCCAAAGGCGTAATGTCGGACACTTCCGCGCGTGACGCGAACGTGGGCGGCGAAGTCCTCTGCCGGGTCTACTGATATGTCTCGTATCGGAAAGAAGGCGGTCGCCATCCCCGCTGGGGTCACGGTGACCCTCGATGGTCAAACGGTCACAGTGAAGGGCCCCAAGGGGCAGCTTTCCTGGACGGTCGCCGAAGAGATCGAAGTCTCTCAGGCCAATGGCGAGCTGTCGCTCTCGAAGCGTGGCGAGGGCCAGCGCGCCCAAGCTATGTGGGGACTGTCGCGCAGCCTAGTCGCAAACATGGTCACCGGCGTCACCACCGGCTTCGAGCAGACGCTCGAGCTCGTTGGCGTGGGCTATCGCGCGGCTATGAAGGGCCAAGCGCTATCCATGCAGTTGGGCTTCAGCCACGACGTGGACATCCCGGCGCCTGCCGGCATCGCGTTCGCCGTGCCGAAGCAGACGGAAATCAAGATTTCCGGCATCGACAAGCAGCAGGTCGGCGAAACCGCCGCCCGCATCCGCCGGCTCCGTCCGCCCGAGCCCTATAAGGGCAAGGGTGTGCGCTATGCCGGCGAAAAAGTCCGCCGCAAGGAAGGCAAGAAGAAGTAGGTCATGGCCCTTTCCTCCCGTGATTCCTCGCTCAAGCGTTCGCAACGTACGCGCACGCGGCTGCGCAAGCTGGCTAACGGGCGTCCGCGCCTGTCGGTCTTCCGTTCGGCCAAGAACATCTACGCCCAGGTCATCGATGATGAGCGCGGCGTGACGCTCGCGGCGGCCTCGACGCTGGAAGGCGACGAGAAGTCCAAGAAGGGCGCCGACAAGGACGCTGCGGCGCGCGTCGGCGCGCTCGTGGCCCAACGCGCCATCGAAAAGGGCGTCAAAGACGTGGTCTTCGACCGCGGCGGCTACCTCTATCACGGTCGGGTGAAGGCGCTGGCGGATGCCGCGCGTGAAGCCGGCCTGAACTTCTAAGGAACGCTAGATGGCTCGTAGAGACGACAACCGCGGCGGCCGCAACAATCGCGAAGAAGAGCGCGACAGCGACATCGTCGAGAAGTTAGTCCACATCAACCGCGTCGCCGCCACCGTAAAGGGCGGGCGCCGGTTCTCCTTCGCCGCTCTGATGGTCGTTGGCGACCAAAAGGGCCGTGTCGGCTTTGGTCATGGCAAGGCGCGTGAAGTGCCGGAAGCCATCCGTAAGGCGACCGAAGAAGCCAAGAAGACCATGATCCGCGTGCCGCTCCGCGAGAGCCGTACCCTGCACCACGACGGCAATGGCCGTTGGGGAGCTGGCAAGGTCATGGTCCGTTCAGCGCCTCCCGGCACCGGCGTGATTGCTGGCGGTCCGATGCGCGCCGTGCTCGAAACCCTGGGCGTCCAGGACGTGGTCGGTAAGTCAGTCGGCTCGTCCAACCCCTACAACATGGTGCGCGCGACGTTCGAGGCCTTGAAGGCCCAATCGTCGCCCCGCCAGGTCGCGGCCAAGCGCGGCAAGAAGGTCTCTGACGTGATCGGCCGCCGCGCCGACGGCGCCCAGACGCCTGCCGCCGACACCGCCGACGTCGAAGGATAAGCGAAATGGCTACTGTCACCGTTCGCCAGACCGGCAGCCCGATCCGTCGCAAGAAGGATCAGCGCGCGACCCTGGTCGGTCTAGGCCTCAACCGCCCCGGCCGCGTCTCCACACTCGAGGATACCCCCTCGGTGCGGGGGATGATCGCCAAGGTCGCCCACATGGTCGAAGTCGTCGAAGGCTAACCCCTTCGAGGCGGGACACTCGATCCCAAATCACATCAGCCGAGTCGGGGTCACCCCGGCGCCAGATCTCTAAGGAGAGGCACATATGACGAAGCTCAACGAACTTTCCCCCCGTGAAGGCTCCACCAAGGGCCGTATGCGCGTCGGCCGTGGGCCGGGTTCGGGCAAGGGCAAGACCGCTGGTCGTGGCGTGAAAGGCCAGAAGGCGCGTACCGGCGTCTCGATCGCCGGCTTCGAAGGCGGCCAGATGCCGCTTCACATGCGTATGCCCAAGCGCGGCTTCAACAACATCCATCGCAAAGAGTTCGCGGAGGTGAACCTGTGGCGCCTGGAACAGGCGATCGCTGCGGGCAAGCTCGATTCCAAGAAGGCCATCGACGCCGACGGGCTGATCGCCGCGGGCGTCGTGCGCCGAAAGAAGGATGGCCTGCGCCTTCTCGGCAAGGGCGAGATCAAGTCGAAGATCAACATCACCGTCTACTCCGCCTCCGCATCGGCCGTCGCCGCGGTGGAAAAGGCCGGCGGTTCGGTCACCACCACCAAGAAGGAAGCTCCGGCCGTCGAGGCCTGAGTTGCACCTAGTGCACTCCGGCCTCGCAACTGAGGTCGGGGCGCCCTATCTGGTGAGCGTCGAGACGAGTCAGGGGATTTGGTGAATGGCTTCGGCCGCTGAACAACTCGCAGCCAATTTGAACGTCGAGGCCTTTTCGAAGGCCACGGAGCTGCACAAGCGCCTGATCTTCACCCTCGTGGCGATGATCGTCTATCGGATCGGCTGCTACATCCCGATTCCAGGCATAGACATCGCCAAATTCTCGGCGGCCTTTCAGAGCCAGTCGAACGGCATCCTTGGAATGTTCAACATGTTCTCCGGCGGTGCCGTGAGGAACATGGCGGTCTTCGCACTAAACGTAATGCCCTACATCTCGTCCTCGATCATCGTGCAGTTGCTGGGGACGGTCTATCCGCCCTGGGAGAAGCTGCGGAAGGAAGGCGGCGAGGCGGGGCGCA
>JAYUBY010000080.1:0-19896 GCA_043740635.1 Alphaproteobacteria bacterium | reverse complement strand
CGAGACTGCTCTGGCCTTGGCGGGCGAGGCGCGTAGGCAGAGTCCGCAGACCGCGCAACACTTGGTAAGCGTCGTCGCCCGCCACGGCCCAACCCAAGTTGTGGATATCATCCTCTAAGGCGACGGCTAGCCGAGTGTCATTGACCGCGGCGGAACCCATGAAGACGTCGGAGTGGCCGGCGACATACTTAGTCAGGGCTTGAAGGGATATATCCACGCCGTGATCGAGCGGGCGATAGAGATAGCCAGCGCCCCAGGTGTTGTCGGCAGCCGTGAGGATGCCGCGGGCGCTGGCTAGGTCGGCAACCGCGGCCACATCTTGCATTTCGAAACTGAGCGAGCCAGGCGACTCCATGAGGATCAGGCGCGTTGCCTCGGTGGCGCTTGCCACGAGTGCTTCCGGGGATTGGCGAGGATCAAAGTAGCGCGTCGTCACGCCATACCGCTTCAAAACATGGTCGCAGAAGCGGCGAGTAGGTTTGTAGATGGCGTCGGTGACCAGAATCTCATCGCCCATCTTCAAGACGGTTAGTAGCGCACCGGTCAAAGCGGCAAGTCCCGACGGGTAGAGCGTCACCGCCTTTGCGTGTTCCAGCTCTGCCAGCGCGGCCTGCAAGGCGAACTGGGCCGAGAGACCCTGGCGGCCGTAGGTCAGTTGGCCATCGTCGTAGAGGCTGGCTGCGTCCGGCAGCAGAACCGTCGAGCCCTTCTGAACCGACGGACCCACCGTTTTAGCCGCCCGGCCGGTGTCTAGACCAGATCGGATCAAACGGGTGTCTTCTCGAACAGTATTGGCAGGCATACGGGTTGCGGGGTCCAGACTGGCGGGCGAGAGTGCCCGTCGCACTTAGAGCCCGCGGGTTGGGCTCTTTCAAGGAGTTCGGATGATCCGGCGGCTGGCAGTGGCGGGGCTTGCGATCCTCATTTTGAGCGCCTGCGATGGCGGCTCGAAGCCCGCCGCGACGCCTGCGCCTCTGGTTAAGGATGCGACCAACCCTGCGACGCACTTCAAAGCCTTTCCCAGCAAGGTGCTGGCCGCCGTGCGGAAGCGCGGCTTCGTCGCGTGCGGCGTAAACCCCGGCTTGCCCGGTTTCGCCTATCCCGACTATCGCGGCGTCTGGCGTGGATTCGACGTTGATATCTGCCGGGCAGTGGCAGCAGCGGTACTTGGCGACGCAAGCAAGGTCAGGTTCACCCCGATCAGCGCCCAGGACCGTTTCAGTGCGCTGCAGAAGGGAGAAATCGACGTACTGTCGCGCAATACCTCCTGGTCGTATTCGCGCGACACTGGCTTGGGTCTGGATTTCGCGGCGACCACCTATTTCGACGGCCAAGGATTCTTGGCGCCCAAGGCTTTAGGGCTGACGAGCGCCCAAGAACTGTCTGGCGCGCGAATTTGCGTCCAGGCCGGCACAGCAAGTCAGGACAACCTTACCGACTTCTTCCGCGCGCGCGGACTGACCTACAAACCAGTGCTCGTCGCCTCAGAAGCGCAGGGTCGGCAACTTTACGAAAGCGACGCATGCGACGTCTTCACCGCGGATATCTCCGCGCTCGCGGGCTCCCGCTCGGTGCTGAACAACCCCGGAGCCCACGTGATCCTCCCCGACGTGATCTCCAAAGAGCCATTGGGACCCGTTGTGCGCCAAAACGATCCTGTCTGGGCTGATATCGTCCGGTGGACCGTTTACGCAACGATTCTCGGCGAAGAGTTGGGCCTTACGTCCAAGACTGTCGAGCAAGCCCGACAGACTGCCGTCGACCCTCAGACGCGCCGGCTTCTTGGCCTTGACGACGACTATGGCGCCCTGCTCGGTCTCAAGAAGGACTGGGCATTCCAGATCATCCGTCAGGTGGGCGCCTACCACGAGATTTTCCGGCGCGATGTGGGATCGGGCTCGCCGTTGAAGCTGGACCGTGGGTTGAATGCGCTATGGAATGCTCCCAAGCCTGGCCTGCTTTACGCGCCGCCGCTTCGCTAGGGTCGCGATCGATATCAGACGTCAGGCTCCAGTGACGATCGGTGTGTCGGCGCGACCACCCCACTCAGCCCAGGAGCCGTCATACACCGCCACGTCTTCGCGGCCGAGGCGCGCCAGGCCGAGCGCGAGGAGGGCGGCGCTAACACCGGAGCCACATGTGGTGACGATCGGCGCATCCAAGTCGACGCCAGCGTCCTGGAACGCCAAACGGAGTTCATCACCAGCCTTCATCGTCCCGTTCGGGTTGAGGAGATCGCCCCAGGGCACGTTGTAGGCGCCGGGCATGTGGCCACCGCGCAGTCCCGCCCTCGGCTCCGGCGCCTCCCCACGGAAGCGCGGGCCGGGGCGAGCGTCGATAATCTGGGCTGCTCTGTGGTCCAGAATATCCCTCACAGCGTTCAAGTCGCGTACTAGGCTCGGGTCGAAGGCCGGTTCCATCGTCGCGCGGCCACGATCTACCACCGTCGTATCCACCGGCCGGTTCTCTGTGCGCCATTTCGGCAGTCCACCGTCGAGAATGAAGACCTCGGGGAAGCCCATCGTCCGCAGATTCCACCACACCCTCGGCGCCGAAAAGATCCCCTGGCCATCATAGACGATGATCGTTAGGTCCCGCCGAAGGCCGAGCGCGCCTGCGGCTTCGCCGAAGGCTACGGCTGGCGCCAACATGTGCGGCAAATCCGTCGAGCGGTCGGAAATGTCGTCGATGTCGAAGAACACCGCGCCAGGGATATGCCCCTCTTCGTAGGATTGGCGGCCGACGCGGCCATCGCCCGGCATGAACCAAGTCGCATCGACAATGCGGATTTCGTCCGAACCCAATCGATCTGCAAGCCAGGTGGACGAGACGAGCGGGTCTTTCATGCCATCCACGCGGGTATCGGGAGGCCGCGCTCCTTAAGGAAATCAGGGTTGTAGATCTTCGATTGGTAGCGCTGACCGAAGTCGCAGAGCACCGTAACGATCGTCTTGCCGGGGCCAAGGTCCTTCGCCATGCGGACAGCGCCGGCGACATTGATGCCGGTCGATCCACCCATCACCAGACCCTCGTGGTCGACGAGATCATAGATGGCCAGCAGCATCTCCTCGTCCGAAATTCGATAGGCGAGATCGACCTTAAGGCCCTCCAGGTTAGCCGTAATACGGCTTTGGCCAATTCCTTCCGAGATCGAGCCACCCTCGGAGCGCAGCTCCCCATGGGTGTACCAGCTGTAGAGCGCGGCCCCGTGAGGGTCGGCCAGACCGATGGCAACGTCCGGATTCATTGCGCGAAGTGCTTGGGCGACGCCCGCAAGGGTGCCGCCGGAGCCAACAGCGGAAATGAAACCGTCGACGCGTCCTTCCGTTTGAGCCCAGATTTCAGGACCTGTAGTCCGGACGTGAGCTTCCCGGTTAGCGACATTGTCGAATTGGTTGGCCCATATCGCGCCTGCCGATTCCTTTTCATTAAATTCCACCGCCAACCGTCCGGAATACTTCACATAATTCATTTCATTCGCATATGGGACAGCGTCTACTTCCACCAGTTCGGCGCCGTAGAGCCGGATGGCGTCCTTCTTTTCCTGGCTTTGCGTACGCGGGATGACGATCGTGCAACTGTAGCCCAGCGCTTTGGCGACCATGGCAAGGCCGATCCCAGTGTTGCCTGCCGAGCCCTCGACGATCCGGCCGCCGGGTCGCAGCAAGCCCTTGGCTTCCGCGTTGCGGACCATGTAGAGCGCCGCGCGGTCCTTCACCGACTGTCCTGGATTCAGAAACTCGGCCTTGCCGAGAATCTCACAGCCCGTCAGTTCGCTTGCGCGATTGAGGCGGATGAGAGGCGTGTCGCCGATGGTGTCGAGGACGCTGCGCGCTATCGTCATGGCCGCTACTTAGGCGCGGCCGCGCCCGAGCAGAAGGGGGCGTTGCGGAATCGAGACTTGTGAACGCTCGCGGCGCGCGCCACTTACGCCGCCAACTATCCGAACACGGGAAAGCCCATGGCCGTTTTGAAACTGGATCGCTGGAACTTCGCCATCGGCGACGGCCAGCCGCTGGTAGTCATGGCGGGCCTGAACGTGCTGGAGGACGAAGGTCTGGCGCTAGAAACTGCCCGGCATTTGAAGGGCGTCTGCGCGGACTTGGGCCTGCCCTACGTCTTCAAGGCGAGCTTCGACAAAGCCAACCGCTCATCGATCCGCAGCTACCGAGGACCAGGATTGCAAGAAGGCCTTCGCCTACTGGCCAAGGTGAAGGCAAACTTCGATGTTCCTATCGTCACCGACGTCCACGAAATCGATCAAGCTGAGGCGGTCGCTGAGCTCGCGGACATTGTCCAAATCCCCGCATTCCTGTGTCGCCAGACCGACTTGGTGATTGCGACCGCCAAGGCCACCGATCGTGCCGGCGGCCTTCTGCACGTCAAGAAAGGGCAATTCCTGGCGCCGTGGGACTGCAAGAACATTCTCGACAAAATCCGCGAGGCCACTGATCGCGATTTCACCATCCTGTGCGAGCGAGGCGTTTCCTTCGGTTACAACAACCTTGTGGTCGACATGCTGGGTATCGAGGAAATGAAACTGCTGGGCGCGCCGGTCACCATCGATGCGACCCATGCTGTTCAGCTCCCGGGGGCCGATCCTAGAAGCAACAGCGCCTCGACCGGCGGCCGGCGGTCTGGAGTGCCCTTGCTTGCAAAATCTGCGGTGGCCGCAGGAGCTAACGGAGTCTTCCTTGAGTTCCATCCTGAGCCCGACAAAGCGCTCTGTGACGGACCAAGTTGTCTCCCGCTCGATGGCGCCCGTGATCTGCTGGCGACACTGAAGGCGATCCACGCTGTCGTGCAGCCGGCTTGACCCGGCCCGCAACGCGCCGCACACCCTGACGCCGATGGACCTTTCAGCGCTCCAGCACCTCTTGGGCTTGGCGCCCGGACGGCGCGTCGTCTGCGTCGGCGACCTGATGGTCGACTGCTTCGTCTATGGCGCGGTGAGCAGGGTTTCGCCCGAAGCGCCTGTGCCCATCCTGGCGCGATCCTACGAGCTGACGATGCTGGGCGCTGCCGGGAATGTAGCGCGCAACGTCGCCGCGCTCGGAGGCGAGGTTTCGCTCGTCGGTTTGATTGGTGGCGACAGCCAGGGCAAGGAGGCTCAGCGACTCGTGGGCGAAGAGCCGGGCGTCGAGGGCTATCTGGTCACCGACGCCGAGCGCTCAACGACCCTCAAGACGCGCTTTGTCTCCGGCGGCCAGCAATTGTTACGGGTGGACCGAGAAACGGCGTGGCCCGTAAGCGGCGAGGTGGAGCAGCGTCTTGTGCGCACGATCCGCGACGCGGCCAAGGGTGCAGGCGCAATCCTCCTCTCTGACTATGGCAAAGGTGTCGTCACTCAGGCGGTGATCGCCGTCTGCCGAGAGGCGGCGGCCGAGTCGGGCGCGCAGCTTGTCGTGGATTCCAAGGCTCGCTCGTTCGCGCGCTATGGCGCAGTCGATATGATCAAGCCCAACGCCGCCGAATTGGGCCATGCGACCGATATGCCCACCGAAACCGACGAACAGATTGAAGCAGCGTTGGTGCGCGCGCTGGAGCTCTGGGAAGCCAAGGCGATACTGGTAACGCGGGCCTCCAAGGGTATTTCGCTGGCTGTGCGTGACAACCCGATCCAGCATTTCCCCACGGTTGCCCGGGAGGTATTCGACGCATCGGGCGCCGGCGACACGACGCTCGCAGCGCTCGGGTTGGCGCTCGCGGCTGAGGCTGCCATTGAAGACGCAGTGGCCTTCGCACAGCTCGCCTCAGGCGTCGCCGTGGGCAAAGTGGGGACCGCGACGGTTTCGCCCGACGAGTTGATTGAAGCGGCGCTTTCAGCCCATATGGCGCCGGCCGAGGCCAAGGTCGCTACCGCTCAGCGCATGGCCGACGAAGTCGCACGCTGGCGCGCCAAGGGTCTGAAGGTTGGGTTCACCAACGGCTGTTTCGACATCCTGCACAAGGGACACGTTGCCTACCTGTCTCAGGCTCGGGCCTGGTGCGATCGGCTGATCGTCGGACTCAACTCCGATGAAAGTGTCAGAGCGCTAAAGGGCGAGGGGCGACCCGTCAACGATCTGGAGTCCCGAGCGCTGGTGCTGGCAGGTCTGGGCTCTGTCGACCTAGTCGTACCCTTTGAGGAAGAGACACCGCTGAAGCTAATTGAAGCCGCTCGGCCTGACGTTCTGGTCAAGGGCGCCGACTATACGGAAAGCGAAGTGGTCGGCGGTGATCTAGTCAAAAGTTGGGGTGGAGAGGTGAAGCTCGCAGCGATTGTCGAGGGATATTCCACCACCGCAGCCATTGCGCGGATGTCGAAGAAGGCCGCCGGATGACCCAGCGCCGCCTCGCCTTCATTACCGGCGGAGCCGGTTTCATTGGCTCCAATATCGCCGCCAAGCTGGCTGAAGACCGGACGCTGGACGTCGTGGTCTGCGACCGGCTGCGGGAGGCCGAACTCGGCAAATGGCGGAATATCGCCAAGCATCCGATCGGCGATTTCGTGGCGCCGGAGGATATGTTCGACTGGCTGGAGAAACGCTGGCGCGACATCGAAGTGGTCGTCCACATGGCTGCGGTGTCTTCGACGACTGAGCCGGACGCCGACAAGATCGTCCACTCGAACTTCACGCTCAGCCGGGACCTATTCCGCTGGTGCGCGGACCGGCAGCGCCGGCTGATCTATGCCTCCTCCGCGGCGACTTATGGCGACGGCGTCCAGGGGTTCGACGACAACAATGACTACGAAGCCTTGGCCGCTCTTAGGCCTCTCAACACCTACGGATGGTCGAAAGTGATGTTCGACCTCTTTGCCGTTCGACAGGCGTTGAGGGATTATGCGCCGCCGCAGTGGGTGGGGTTGAAGTTCTTCAACGTCTACGGCCCCAACGAGGAGCACAAGCGCACCATGAAATCGGTGGCGTCGCAGATTTGGCCGCACGTCCGCGACGGCCACGGCGTTCAGCTCTTTAAGAGCTATCGCGAGGGGGTTTCAGACGGCGGGCAAAAGCGCGACTTTGTCTATGTTCGCGATGTGGCGGACATTACCGAGTGGCTAACTCAGACACCGGAAGTGAATGGAGTCTTCAACTTGGGCTCTGGCGCGGCGCGGACCTTCGAGGACATGGCGCGCGCCGTTTTCGCAGCGGCAGGCAAAGACGCCAAGATCGACTACACGCCCATGCCGCCGGCGATCCGCGATAAGTACCAGTACTTCACTGAGGCTCGGATGGATCGCCTGAAGGCGGCCGGCTACACCAAGCCCATGACACCGCTGGAGGATGGAATTGGGGACTACGTCCGCTCCTACCTCAGCCAGCCCGATCCTTACCGATAGCGATGAGCGACACCCGGCCGGGCCCTCGACGGTGGCTGGCAGTCAGCCTGCTTGGCGCAATCCTATTCTTGAGTGCGGCCTTCATCGTCTTTCGAGGCGACTTGATCCGCGACTCCCTGAACCCGAAAACGCCCTTCCAGACCTACAAGCCGCCGCCGGCGCCAGACTATTCGCAGGACAAGGCCTGGCTCCTGCTGCCGACCCACCCGCACGCACCGGCGGCCACCGAACAGGCCGCAGACGTTTTCTTCGTGTCTCCTACGACGTTTGAAGGAGGGGCCCAATGGAACGACCCGATCGACGACGAACGTGCGGACAAGGTGTTCAGGCGCGTGATGGCGCCCAACTATGCTGGGCCTTTCGTTCGCGTCGGACGAATCTTCGCGCCGCGCTATCGGCAGGCGGGTCTCTACAGCCTCCTGGCCTTGCACGATGACGCCAAGGACGCGCGGAAATTTGCATACAGCGATGTGGCGATGGCGTTCCGATATTGGCGCGACCACGATGGCGGCGTCCGACCGTTCCTGATTGTCGGGGTAGAGCAGGGCGGGACGCTTGCGGCGCGGCTGGTCGCTGAAGAGATCGCGCCGAATCCGCAGCTGCGGGCCCGACTCGCAGGAGCTTATCTGATCGACACTGTCGTCCCGGCGACGCACCCTGCGATTGCGCCATGCACACGCCGTGATCAGGCAAGTTGTCTGGCGGCCTGGGCCAGTGTGCCGGCCAGCGAAATCGATCGTGGCCGAATTCTTCTGGCCCGGGCCATGGTGTGGGATGCCAACGACGACCTGCAGAACCTTCAAGGTCCCGCGCTCTGTTTTAACCCGATCCTTGGCGCCACCACGGATGAGCAGGCGCCTGCGAGGATGCACCTGGGCGCTGCCAATGCGACAGGCCTGGAGTGGGGCGCGCGCCCAGCATTCATGGCTCGTCAGGTCTCGGCCAAATGCGAGGGCGGGGTCCTAAGGGTCTCAGCGCCTCGGTCGGCCTCGTTAAAGCCGTCCGGCTCCTGGACGGAACAGAGGATGGCGCCCGGTTTCAACCTTTTCTACGCCGACATCGAGAACGACGCCCGCGCCCGGATTGGCGTTCTGGTCGCACGCGCTCCTCCCACGTCGGCGAACGCGCGACCTTGAATCCGGCGAGCTGTCGGGGAAGTCGCGCAAGCCGGCCGCGGCTGCGGGAGCGGGGCAGGCGGATGCGTACTTATACCGGACAGGTGCTCGCACAGCTCTACGCTGTCCTGGCGCGGACTGCTGCTTGACCCAAAGCCGAACCTGGCGTCCTCGTGGGCGCTTCAGGGAGGACAGGCTATGGCGGATGCCAATCGACAGATCGTGCTGGATCGTCTGCCGCAGGGCGAAAAGCTTGGCCCGGAGCATTTTCGGCTAACGGAGACGGCTCGCCCGACCGCCGGCGAAGACGAGGTACTTCTACGCACTCGCTACATCTCGCTCGACGCCGCGAACCGTGCCTGGATGCAGGGGGCGACGTACCGTTCCGCGCTGGAGTCCGGCCAGGTCATGGCGGGTGGAGCACTCGCCGAGATCGCGGAGTCAAACGTGCCCCACCTTAAGGCCGGCGACACTGTTTTCGCTGACACCGGCTGGCAGGACTATGCCGTGTTGCCGGGTAAGCGGCTCGCCAAGCTGCCGGCCATGGAGCCGATGACTCATTTAATGAGCGTGTACGGGATCGCGGGCCTTACCGCCTATTTCGGGCTGCTGGAATGCGGGAAGCCGAAGGCCGGAGAGACGGTCGTGGTTTCAGCGGCGGCGGGCGCAGTGGGTTCAATCGTCGGTCAGATCGCCAAGATCAGGGGCTGCAAGGTCGTGGGTGTGGCCGGCGGCGCTGATAAGGGGCGCTGGTTGGTGGAGGAGCTCGGGTTCGACGCCGCGCTCGACTACAAGGCCGGCGGCCTGCGTCAACAGATGAAGGAGGCGGTTCCCGAGGGAATTGACGTCTATTTCGACAACACCGGTGGCGAAATCTTCGAGACCTGCCTTTTCGCCATGAAGAACTTCGGCCGCATCGCCTGTTGTGGGGCAGTTTCGCAGTACGATGGCGCGGCCCCGCCACACGGGCCGCGTGGCATTCCTGGTCTGATCGTTACCAAGCGCCTGACCCTGCGAGGCTTCGTGGTCATGGACTTTGACCCTCAGCGCGAGGCCGCATTGAGAGAACTTCAGGGCTGGGTCGCCTCCGGCCAGCTCAAGGTGCAGGAGGATATCATCGAGGGATTGGAGAACACCCCCGCCGCTCTGATTGGCCTCCTGAACGGCGAGAACCGCGGCAAGCGGATGGTGAAGGTGCGCTAGCCAGCGTCTCGAAGCCCCAGACCGGCCTTCCAGTCGAACAGTTCCTGCAGCACGCGCAACGCCTTGCCTCGCTCGGACTTAAGCTCGGGGTCTCGATTCACGATCAGGCGCGCGTCGTCGCCAGCCGCGGCGATCAAGTCGCGATGAGGCCCGAGGACATCAGCGAAGACGTAGTCGGGGAAGCCGGACTGCTTGAGGCCAAGTGCGTCGCCGCCGCCTCGTAGTGCCAGATCGGTCTCAGCAATCAGGAAGCCATCGTCGGTGCGCCTGAGAATATCGAGGCGCTTCTGGGCGGTTTCCGAAAGCGGCGGGTCGTAGAGAAGGACGCAAGAACTTTCCTGACGGCCGCGTCCGACCCGGCCTCTCAGCTGATGGAGTTGGGCCAAGCCGAACCGCTCGGCCTGCTCGATCACCATGATCGTGGCATTGGGAACGTTGACGCCGACCTCCACGACCGTTGTCGCTACCAGCACAGACAGCTTTCCGTCAGCGAACTCGGTCATCACGGCGTCCTTGGCCGCGGGCGGCATCTTGCCGTGGATCAGGCCGACACTCGGGCCGATGGTCTGTTTAAGTTCTTCCGCGCGGGTCTCGGCGGCTTTCAAGTCGATCAGCTCGGATTCCGAGACAAGTGGGCATATCCAGAAGGCCTGGGCGCCACCAGCGACAGCGTCCCGCAGACGGCCTTCGACCTCGCCGATGCGGGTCATGGGCGCGGCGCGCGTCGCGACCGGCGTGCGGCCAGGCGGCTTCTCGTCGATTCGGCTGACGTCGAGATCGCCGTACATCGTGAGTTCCAGAGTACGTGGGATCGGCGTGGCGGACATAGCCAGCAGGTGGACGGAATGTCCCTTGGTCTGCAGACGTTGGCGTTCGCTAACGCCGAAGCGATGCTGTTCGTCCACGACGGCCAATTGAAGCTGGTGAAACGCCACGTCGTCCTGGAAGAGAGCATGGGTACCCACCGCGACCTTCGCTGCGCCTGACGCCAAGGCCCGCAGCTTCCCAGCCCGACCCGCGCCCTTGTCCCGGCCCGTAAGCAGAACAACGCCGACGCCATGATCGCTGAGCGGACCGGAAATAGTCTCGAAGTGCTGCCGCGCCAGGATCTCAGTGGGCGCCATCAGCGCACTCTGACCGCCGCCGGCAACGACATCGGCCATAGCGCACATGGCAACCACGGTCTTTCCGGAGCCCACGTCGCCCTGCAGCAGTCGGCTCATCCGCTCTCCGGCGCAGAGGTCGCCACGAACCTCCGCAAGCGCACGCTTCTGAGCGCCGGTGAAGGCGAAGGGCAAGTCGGCTTGAATTCTGGCGGCGATGGCGCTGGCCGCGATCCTGGCGCTCGGCTCTTTTCGACGCTCGGCTTTGCGTTGGGCCATGGCGAGTTGCTGTGCCAGGAGCTCGTCGTAGGCGAGGCGGCGGTAGTGCGGGCTGAGTGGCGAGAGATCGACTTCGGTCTCGACCTGGTGCAGGCGCTCCAGAGCTTCCCGCCAGGTCGGAAACCGTTCGCGGGCTACCCAGGCGGCGTCCTGCCACTCTGGCAGCTCCGTCGCGCGCTCCAAGGCTTCTAGCACAAAAGTCCGCACCCGACGCGCCGGCAGGCCTTCGGTGGCAGGGTAGATCGCCTCCAGTTCGGGGATCTCGTCTCGCTTCTCCGGCGCGACCATGTAATCCGGGTGGACCATCTGGCGACCGTATTTGTCGTCTTCGACTTTGCCGGAGATGATCCGCCGGACGCCTACAGGGTGGCGTTGCTCGATCTGATCTCCAAACCGCCCGAAAAAGACGAGGGTCATGAAACCCGTGGAGTCGCTGACCCTCATTCGCAGCGGTTGAGCCTTGGATCGCCCCGGCTGGTGGCTGTCGATGGTGATTTCGAAAGTCATCACCTGGCCGTCTACGGCTGCCGAGAGCTGGGCCGGCGTCCTTCGCACTAGAGAATGAGGTTTGAGAAAAACCACGTCACGGACGACGGAGCCTGCCAGCCGCTCCAACAGCGGCGCCACGCGCGGGCCCACCCCCTTGAGCGAGGTGATAGGCGCAAAGAGCGGAAACAGAATCTCAGGCCGCATCATTGCAGCATAGCTGACTGGCGTTCCCTCGCAGCCCGCTCTATATCCGCTACCTCTTCATGACGACTGATGACGACGCCCGGCTACGAAAGTTGAGGTTCCGGGCATGGCGCCGGGGCTTCAGGGAAGCGGACCTCATTTTGGGGCCGTTTGCGGATCGTCACGTCTCAACTTTTTCGCTGGCGGAATTGGATTGGTTCGAGGATCTGCTCGAGCAACCCGACCATGATCTCTATGCCTGGATCATCGGGACAGCGCCGACGCCGACCGCTTACGACAGCGAGATCATGAATAAGATCAAGCAATTCCGGTTTGAAGCACACGAAATCCGAGGTGACGACCGTGGCGGATGACGGTTCTCGCCCCATAACCCCTGCTGAGCTGCGGCGCGTGGCTGACGATCCCGGTCGTCTTGACCTAGTCGGCGCACCGGAGGGTTTCGACGCTCTGGTCATGGCCGACATTGTCCGCTCGCGTAAGGGGCTGTCGGTCTTCGTCGCCCGGGATGGGGCCCGGTTGTCGGCGTTTGTGGACGCCTTCAAATTCTTCGCCTCCGAGGTCGAGGTGTTGACCTTTCCGTCCTGGGATTGCCTGCCCTATGATCGCATTGGGCCGTCGGCCGGGATTTCCGCGCAGAGGATGACGACGCTGTCAGGACTCTGTAAGGAGGCCAATCCCAAGACTTCGCGGCTTTTGGTGACATCGGTCCCAGCGATGATCCAACGGGTTCCGCCACAGAGCGCCGTGAAACGGGCGAGCTACAACGCCAGGACCGGAAATGTCGTCGAGATCGCTGACCTCGAGGCCTATTTCGCCGTCAATGGATATCAGCGCGCCTCGACGGTATCCGAGAAGGGTGAGTTTGCCATCCGCGGAGGCGTGATCGACGTATTCCCGCCCTCGGCTGATGAGCCGGTGCGGCTCGACCTCTTCGGCGACACCCTGGAATCGATCCGTAGTTTCGATCCTGAGACGCAGCGCTCAACCCGCCAGCTCAAGGAGGTCAGCCTTCTGCCGGTCAGCGAGGCCTTGCTCGACAAGGAGGCGATCTCGCGCTTCCGGACGGGCTATTTAGAGGCTTTCGGCGCAGCGGGCGACGATCCTCTCTACGCAACGGTTTCGGAAGGCGGCCGCCGCGCCGGAATGGAACATTGGTTGCCGCTGTTCTACTCGGGCATGGCGACGTTGCTGGACTATTTGCCCGATAGCGCGGTGATCGCGCTCGATCACCTATCGCGCGAAGCGCACGACGAGCGGCTAGCGCTAATCAACGACGCCTATGACAGCCGCGCCCAGATTGAGCGTAAGGTCCAGTACCATCCACTGGAACCCTCTAAGCTCTATCTGACCGCCGAGGAATGGACGGCGCAGCTCGCCAAGCGCGCGACCCGACGGTTCTCGTCCTTCAATGAGGCAGAGGGCGATACGGTCATCGACATGGGCGCCCGCGCCGGTCGCAGTTTTGCGCCCGAGCGCCAAAAAGACAGCGTCAATCTGTTCGAGGCGACCGCCGGTCATGCCTTGGCGTTGGCAAGGGGCGCGAAGCGCGTGCTGTTCGCGTCCTGGTCCGAGGGGTCCTCCGATCGCCTGGGCTCAATGCTGGCCGACCACGGCCTGCGCGACGTCCCATTCGCGGCCTATTGGGATGCGGCGAAGGCGGCCAGTCCAAAGACACCACAGCGGGTCGTCCTGCCGCTTGAATCCGGTTTTGAAACCGACACACTGGCGGTCATCTCCGAAACCGACATTCTGGGAGACCGCCTGGCGCGTCCGAGGCGCCGGCGGCGCGCGTCGAACTTCCTGGCCGAGGCGTCGTCGCTCACGCCGGGCGATTTCGTAGTACACATCGACCACGGCATCGGCCGCTATGACGGCCTCAAAACGCTCGATGTGCAGGGAGCACCTCACGACTGCCTTGAGCTGCAGTACGGCGGTGACTCCAAACTCTACCTGCCGGTTGAGAACATCGACCTTCTGACCCGTTACGGCGCGGAGACCGAGGGCGTCATTCTCGACCGCTTAGGCGGTGCGGCGTGGCAGGCTCGCAAGGCCCGCGCCAAAGTGCGGCTGCGCGAAATGGCCGAGGGCCTGATACGCATCGCTGCCGAACGCGCCACAAAAACCACCGATCCGCTCGATCCGCCGCACGGCGTGTTCGACGAATTTTGCGCCCGCTTCCCCTATGAGGAAACCGAGGACCAACTGGTCGCGATCGGCGACGTGCTCGAAGACCTGACCGCGGGCAAGCCGATGGACCGGCTGATCTGCGGCGACGTGGGCTTTGGCAAGACCGAGGTGGCCTTGCGCGCAGCTTTCGTCGTGGCGATGTGCGGCCAGCAGGTGGCGATCGTCGCGCCCACAACATTGCTGGCTCGTCAGCACTTTAAGACGTTCACGGAACGGTTCGAAGGCTGGCCGGTGAAGGTGCGCCGGTTGTCGCGCCTTGTACCGGCGAAAGAAGCTGCGGACACCCGCGAGGCTTTAAAGAACGGTGAGGTCGAGATCATCGTCGGCACGCATGCTGTGCTGTCCAAGCAGGTTGGCTTCCGCAACCTCGGCTTGGTAATTGTCGACGAAGAGCAGCACTTCGGGGTCAAGCACAAGGAAAAGCTCAAGGAGCTTCGCACCGACGTGCACATGCTCACCCTAACGGCGACGCCGATTCCGCGAACGCTTCAGATGTCCCTATCCGGTATTCGCGAAATGTCGATCATCGCTACCCCGCCGGTCGACCGACTGGCGGTGCGCACATACATCACGCCCTGGGACCCCGTCGTCATTCGCGAGGCGCTGCTGCGGGAGAAATACCGAGGCGGCCAAGCTTACTTCGTTACCCCGCGTATTTCGGACCTGACTGACCTTGAGCGCTTCCTGCGCGAACAAGTCCCTGAGGTCAAATTCGTGGTCGGTCACGGCCAGATGGCGCCTACCCAGCTCGAAGACGTGATGAGCGCCTTCTATGACGGTCAGTACGACGTGCTGCTGTCGACGACGATCGTGGAGAGCGGCCTCGACATCCCGACGGCCAACACCCTGATAATCAATCGCGCTGACATGTTCGGACTGTCGCAGCTCTACCAGTTGCGCGGACGCGTTGGTCGCTCGAAAAGCCGCGCCTACGCCTACATGACAACGCCGGTCGAAAAGCAGATCACGCTCTCGGCCGAGCGACGCTTGAAGGTGCTGCAGTCGCTGGACAGTTTGGGCGCCGGTTTCCAGCTCGCCAGTCACGACCTCGACATCCGCGGGGGCGGTAATTTGCTCGGCGAGGAGCAATCTGGACACATCCGCGAGATCGGTGTCGAGCTCTACCAGCAGATGCTGGAGGACGCGGTCAACGAGCTGAAGACACAAGCAGGTCAGGTCGGCTTGGACAACGACCGGGGCTGGTCGCCGCAAATCAATACTGGCGCGGCGGTGCTGATCCCCGAGGAATACGTACCCGACCTCAACGTTCGGTTGTCGCTCTACCGTCGCCTGTCCGACGCGGAGCGGGCGCAGGACCGCGAAGCGCTAGCTGCTGAACTGATCGATCGCTTTGGACCCTTGCCACCAGAAGCCGGCCAACTCCTGAAAGTCGTGGCGATCAAGGGCCTGTGCCGCGAGGCAAACGTCGCCAAGATCGACGTTGGGCCCAAGGGCGCAGTCGTCTCGTTCCGCAACGACGACTTCAAGAACCCCGGCGCGCTGATCGAATTCGTTGCCAAGAACCAGGTCGCCTGGCGCGTCCGGCCTGACAACAAGATCGTCGTGAAGGGCGAGTGGGAAACGCCGGAGCAGCGGCTAGGCGCGGCCGAGCGTGTCCTAACGGAGCTTGCGAGACTCGCGGCCTGACGCGACCCATTATTCTGCCGGAGACCCGTTCGCGCGAACTTCGTTTAGCAGTCGGGTGGCTCGCAACGCGATCTCCAGCCGTTGCGCGCAAACCAGGCCCACGGAGACTACCAAGGCAGCATCGGCGACTGCATTTGCGGAGACGCCCAGCGAAGACGCGCTCTGAGCGGCATAGATGCGGACACCAAAGCGCACGGCAAAGATGCCCAGGATGATAATCATGCCGACAGGAGAGGCGCGGCTGGTCAATTCGTGGGTAGCGGGATCTACCGTGATGTGGGTGAAGCGCGCGCGCCACCAACCTAAGCCGGCTCCCACCCCAATGGCGGCGATGTCGATCGCGAGCATCAGCGGCGTTGGCATGCCCTGCTGAGCAAAGAGTGCTGCCACCGCAACGAGGATCATCACGGGCGAGATCCAGAGCGTCTCGATCCGAAGCTTGCGCGCCCGTGAGTTGCGCAGAATGACAAGTGCGATCACCACCAATGGGATCGCTAAGGTCCAGACCGGCGCGCTTGGGGTTGGCGTCGGCATCAGCTTGCCTTCAGGCTTTCGGCGTGAGCCGCAGCTTCCTCGAGCGCGTGCCCGGCGGATTCGGCTGACGTCACCGGAGCGACGCCCAGGTCGAATTCGACCACGAAAGGCGTATTGCCTTCGCCCGCCTCGAAGGCGGTGCACCCGATCACCGCAGCGATCCGCTCGCCAGCTAGGCGGCCGCTTGCGCCCGGAGTATTTGGAAGGGCTAAGGCGAATACCTCGGGGCCGAGCCGCGCGGCGGTGTCTTCAACTCTTACAAGCCTTCCGATCATCGAGCCGATTTGGGGTAGGGCGCGATCGAGCCAACCGCCAGCGCGAGCGGCCTTGAGTTCTGGGTTCTCGGCCACCTTCAGGACGCAAACGCTAAGGGCGCGATTCCGGGCTTTGGACGCTTGGGCCAACCGGCTCAGGTGCGCGGCGAAGAGGTCGGCTGTGAAGAGCCCTGTGGCTGGGTCCATCAAGCCGGAAGTCCGGGCCTGTTCCAGAGCCTGACGAATTCCCATCTGCCGCCTATAGCTGCGGGCGAGTTCGACGATGCGGCGCGCGGTTTCGCTCTCGGGGGTCTCCGGAGACGCGACGTCTGATAAGCCCCGATGGAAGGCCTCGGAGGTCGTTACATAGGTCTCCCGGCGCATGTATAGCAGCGCGGGCGTGTGATAGAGACGAGTGTTGCGACGCAGGCCCGCGGCGATCGAAAGCGCCTCCTGCGGATTGTCTCCAGCCCACAAGACCACCGCGTCGAAGATCCGCTCGTGCAGGTAGTCGAAGGCCGTGTAAGCCGTGAATGCGCCCACCACATCGGCTCCGTTTCGCAGCAGAGCGTTGGATAGCGCCAGGAACTGTGGAGCCGGTTCTCCAATGGCCAGGACACGGTAGGGACTGACGTCCGTTTCCGGAGCAGCGAATTTGCGGCCGAATTCTGCGAACGTCTCTGTCCGAAGGTCGAATTCTTCTTCTGCGACAGCCGTCCGGACCAAGGTCTCCAGCCGCATGGCGGCCTGGGCCGGATGCAACGGCGCAGCCAGGGTCACGTCGAAGCCATAGGTCTCGAGGATCGGGTCCGGGTCGCCGATAGCGATGACGGGTAGCTTTCGCGGGGCGCAGGCGGCCTTCAGTCGGCGGGCGAGGCCAAGTGCTTCTTCGCCAACCCCGCGCAGGTCGATGATCGCGCCTTCGATCTGAAGGTCGGCAATAGCCGTCACCGCGGCAAACCGGCCTCGAGCGGTGATCGTGCGCCATCCAAGCCGATCCAATCCCTCGGCGAGCGGACCCGCCAGGGTGTCGTCCCGCGCAACGATCAGGATGCGCGCCTGGACGCCGATCGACATCTATTGCATTCCCCTGACCCAGAATTGGCCCGAAAACATCACTCGGGCGCGCCACGATAGACGCTCACCTTAGGATGCGACAGCGCGTGAAGGGTTAAGGAGATTGAAAATGGGCGAAAGCCTGCAAGGCCAGGTTGCTGTCGTCACCGGTGCGTCGGGTGGGCTGGGCGCCCATTTCGCGCGTCTGCTGGCAAGCGAGGGCGCGGCGGTGGCCCTAGCCGCACGGCGTCTGGACAAGGTTGAAGCCCTGGCCGGGGAGTTGGCCGGTCACGGTCACCGCGCGATGGCGCTGCGGCTGGATGTCGCGGACGCTGCAACCATTGGTCCAGCTCTAGACGAGGTCGAAGCGGCGCTCGGTCCGATATCGATCCTGGTCAACAACGCCGGCGTGGGCGGTGAGGGGCTTGCCTTGGAGGTACCGCTCGAGACATTCGACGAGACCTTCGCGGTCAATGTACGCGGGACCTTCATCGGCGCCCGAGAGGCGGCGCGGCGCATGCTCGCCTCAGGAGTGGCGGAGCGCGGCGATGGGCGGATCCTCAACATAGCGTCGATCGCGAGCGAGACAGTCCTGCCCGGCCTCTCCCTCTACTGTGGATCAAAAGCCGCCGTCGCGATGATGACCCGAGGAATGGCGCGCGAGTGGGCCCGTCGCGGCATCGCGGTGAACGCGCTAGCGCCCGGATACATCGACACCGGGATCAATTCCCATTGGTGGCCCACCGAGGGCGGTCAAAAGCAGCTGAAGGGATTTCCGCGCCGGCGGCTGATGAAGGAGGGCGATCTGGATGCCGCCTTCCTCATGCTCGTTGGTCCAGCCGCCTCTGCGATCACCGGCAGCCTGATCGTGGTCGACGACGGCCAATCGTTGCCAGGGGGCGGCTAGGTCTTGGCTGACCATAGGGCAGGGCGCTCTATTCGCTAGAACAAGGGAGTGAGGCCATGCGCCAGGGACCGCTTACAGGATTGAAGGTCATTGAATTCGCCGGGATCGGGCCTGGGCCGTTCTGCGGCATGCTGCTCTCGGACCTTGGCGCCGACGTGGTTCGGATCGATCGCAAGGGTGGTCGGGGCGGCGCCCCGTCGGACATCACCGCTCGCGGACGTCGATCGGTGGCGCTTGATCTCAAAAGTCCTGCCGCGATCGAAACCTGCCTGAAACTCATGGAAAAGGCCGACGCCATCATCGAAGGATTTCGACCCGGCGTGATGGAACGCCTCGGCCTCGGCCCAGAGTTGGCCTTGAAGCGCAATCCTAAGCTGGTCTACGGCCGCATGACGGGCTGGGGTCAAACAGGCCCTTACGCCAACGCCGCCGGCCACGACATGAACTACATCGCCATCACCGGCGCGCTGCACGCCATCGGGACTTCTGAAAAGCCGGTGCCACCACTCAACTTGGTCGGCGACTTCGGCGGCGGGGCGCTCTACCTGGCGTTTGGGCTGCTGTCCGGCGTGATCCAGGCGCGGGAAACCGGCCGCGGCCAGGTGATCGACTGCGCCATGAGCGACGGCGCGGCCTCGCTGATGGCGATGTTCTACGGCTTCAAGGCTTCGGGGATGTGGCAGGAGCAGCGCCGGTCAAACCTGCTCGACGGCGGGGCGCACTTCTACGACACCTATCAATGCGCCGACGGGAAATGGATCTCGATCGGCTCGATTGAACCTCAGTTCTATTCGCTGCTCCTGGAGAAGACCGGAATCACCGACCCAGACTTCGCGCACCAGATGGACCGTTCCGCCTGGCCGCAATTGCGCGAGAAGTTAGCAGCAGCCATCGCCGGAAAGACCCAGACGCAATGGTGCGAGATCATGGACGGCACCGACGTTTGTTTTGCCCCGGTTCTCGACCTCGATGAGGCGCCCAAACATCCGCACAACGTGGCAAGGCAGACGTTCGTCGAGGTGGGTGGGGTTGTTCAGCCTGCGCCCGCGCCGCGATTCTCGGTAACTCCGGGAGCCATCCAGGGACCGCCACCAGCGGTTGGGGCGCACAACCAGGAGGCGCTCCTCGATTGGGGGTTCACGCCGACCGAGATTGCGGCCCTCACTGGTTCCGAAGCAACGGTCAAAGATATCGTTTCCTGACCGACACGTTCAGCTTGGGTTCAGCCACGAAGTCGCAATGTAATGCCAGGTTGTTCGCCGCGCTCTCCCGTCCCTCGAAGCGGCGAGCTACCTGATGGAACGACACGCCCATCGGCGGCGCGTCATCCGAATGGGTGGCGCGCCGTTTCTATTCGCCGTCAAGCCGAGGACTTCGGCGCGTTTCTCGCCTGGTCATCCCGCCACCCCTGTTCCTGGGCGATCAGTTCCGGGGTCGCGACGTCTGCGAAGTCTTCGGGCTCGAAGAACTGGCGGATTTCGAGGTTGAATTCACTGTCGCCGTCGGTCGGCGCCTTCTTGGCCCAGGCGATGGCGTCGGCGAGCGAATCCACCTGCCATATCCAGTAACCTGCCAGCAGCTCCTTGGTCTCGGC
>JAYUBY010000079.1:0-3625 GCA_043740635.1 Alphaproteobacteria bacterium | reverse complement strand
TCGTCAGCCTGCCCATAGGGGCAGCCTGATCGAGCCGGCCTTGCCGGAGATCGTGGCGATCACGACGCCGCAGCTACACCACTCGGTGGGACACGACCCGGCTCCGCTAGAGACGCGTGTACGCGCCTACTACGACCTCGTGTCCCTGGCCAAGCAGCGCGATCCGCCCCACGTCGCCGTGATCAACAAGGCGCCGATCCCTGGTGACCCACCACCGCACCGGCCCGGAGGCGACCGACCCCCGGGCATAGGCTGCAGTATCCTGTTCGGACCTGGAGAAAAACCGCAGGCTTCCATCACATTGGCTGACGCTTGGGCCGTGCTTCATCGCGCGGCCCGCGGGACCCCTGACCACCGAGGTCGACATCACCCCACCCTAGTTCGCCACGAAATCGCCGCGCACTCACTGGCCTGTGCCCTAACTTGGGCGAGGGATGACCGCGCGGATGACGACGGCCAAACGCCGCCAAACGACCTTGGCCGTCGCGGTCTCGGCTGCAGCTCACCTTTTGGTGGGCGTCGTACTGATATTGCAAAAGCCCGCGCTTCTACGGCCGCTCAACGAGGCGGGCGGCCCGCCCGAGGCAATCATACCGATCTTGATCATGCCCAGGACGCCGCAACTGACGGCCAGCGCTGCCCAGGCCAAGCCCGCCCCTCTCCGGCTGCATCGCCGGCCGCAACGGTTCCTTCCGCCCGAAGCGCAGTCCGCGCCCATCGAGCCGCCGGCTCCCATTGCAATGCCTGCCGCGCCCTCAGGTCACGGACTAGCAGTCCTGCACCCCGCGCCCATGCCAGAAGGCCCAAAGGGTGATGTCCGCACCGTGCTTCGCCAAGGGACCATGGGCTGCGCCAACCCGCTGACGGTGGGTCTGAACCGCTCGGAACGCGAGCATTGCGACGAAGTCTTCGGCAAGGGCGCGAAGGACGCCGCTTTTGCTGGACTAGGTCTTTCCGCCGATAAGCAGAAGCTCTTCGATATCGCCGGCGCGCGGAAGGAAGCGGACTATCGTTACAAGCACAGCCAAGCGCCGGGCGCAGTTCCCGATACTGATATGCCCGGCAAAACCGCCGAGGGGATGAAAAAATCCCTCGGCGTTGAAGGCCATTCCGCCACGATTCCGTTCTGACCGGCCGTCCTAGGGTTGTTGGACTGGCAGGTTCTTGGCGAGGAAGGCTCCCATCACCTCCATCATCTGAGTCCGGGTCGTGGGATGAGTCAGGTAGTGACCTTCGTCGCCCAAGGTGACGAAGTCCACCGCTTGCCGGCCGCCTGCATCGCCCGAACCATCAGCTTAACTTAAACGATGGCATATCGGGCTGATCGATCGTCGCATTCGCCACTCGTCGGTCGTCGGGCCGGACCGCCCAGGATCGCGAGGCGCCGTCCAGCAGGCGATATGCTCGCCTGCTGGATCATCGGTAGACGGCCGAAGGCCCAGGCTGGCGGCGGCGCGGCCAAGAAGACCGCGGATGCGGCGCAGGCCGCAAGCAGAGTTTCAATGGCCCCTCGATCCAATCGCTTACCCTTAAAGCCAAGATTCACGCCGTTCTCTTCTTCGCAACTCCTAGTTGACGAAAACCAAAACGGCCCGGGATCGCTCCCGGGCCGCTCGGTATGCTTGCGCTGGAGAGCGCGACTTAGACGCTCTCGGCCTCGGCCTTGGCTTGGACGGCGATCACTTCCGGAAGGGGCTCCATGGCCTCTTCGCGGCTGGCGGTCAGGGCCTCGTCGCGCTTGGCGGCGATGCGCTGCAGGTTCCGCAGGTACGAGCCCGTGCCCGCCGGGATCAGGCGACCCACGATCACATTCTCCTTCAGGCCTTCCAGGGTATCGACCTTTCCCTGGACGGACGCTTCGGTGAGAACGCGGGTGGTCTCCTGGAAGGAGGCTGCAGAGATGAAGCTGCGGGTCTGCAAGCTCGCCTTGGTGATGCCCAGCAGTACCGGCTGGGTGATCGCCGCGCGGCCGCCGCGGGCCTCGGTCTTCTCGCTTTCTTCGTCGACCTCGATCTTGTCGAGGTGGTCGCCCTTGAGCAGGCCAGTATCGCCCGGCTCGAGGATTTCCACCTTTTGCAGCATCTGGCGGACGATGGTCTCAATGTGCTTGTCGTTAATCGGCACGCCTTGCAGTCGGTAGACCTCCTGGATCTCGTTCACCAGGAAGTCGGCCAGGGCCTCGATCCCAAGGATCCGCAGAATATCGTGCGGGTCGGGATTGCCGTCGATCAGGTACTCGCCCTTACGGATCACGTCGCCATCGTGGACGGCGATGTGCTTGCCCTTGGGGATGAGGAACTCGACGGCTTCGCCGCCATCTTCCGGCGTGATCTTGATCCGGCGCTTGTTCTTGTAGTCGCGCCCGAATTCGACCCGACCATCCATCTCGGCGATCACCGCGCAGTCCTTCGGACGGCGAGCTTCGAAGAGTTCGGCCACCCGCGGCAGACCGCCGGTGATGTCCCGCGTCTTCGCGCTTTCCGTGGGGATCCGGGCCATGACTTCACCCGGCTTCACTTCGTCGCCATCGCCAATCGACAGAACCGCGCCCACTGGCAAAAGGTAACGAGCCTCACCGCCGTTGGAGATGCGCATGTAGGCGCCATCGTCGCCGATCACCGCCATGGCCGGACGCAGGTCCGAACCCTTGGTGGAAACCCGCCAATCGATGACCACTCGGTTAGTGATCCCAGTGGCTTCGTCGGCTTCCTCGCGGACCGACATGTTCTCCACCAAGTCCTCGAACCGCACCTTGCCGCCGACTTCGGTGATGATCGGGTTGGTATAGGGGTCCCATTCGGCCAGACGCTGACCGCGCTTGACCTTCTCGCCGTCCTTGACGCGCAGGCGCGCGCCGTAAGGTGGCTTATAGGCTTCGCGGTCCTTGCCATCGACCTGGACGGTCAGTGACAGGTTGCGGCTCATGCCGATCAGGTGGCCCTGAGCGTTCACAACGGTGTTGCCGCCGCTGATCTTCACCACGCCTTCGTTGGCGCTTTCGAAGAACGATTGTTCGGCCACCTGAGCGGTGCCGCCGATGTGGAAGGTCCGCATCGTCAGCTGGGTGCCGGGCTCGCCGATGGACTGGGCGGCGATGACGCCGACCGCTTCACCGATGTTGACCGGGGTCCCACGGGCCAGGTCGCGTCCGTAGCAGGCGCCGCAGACGCCGACCTTGGTCTCGCAAGTCAGAACCGAGCGGATCTTCACCGACTGGACGCCGGCGCCCTCAACGAGATCGCACATGTTTTCATTCAGATAGGTGTCGGCCGGCACCACGATTTCGCCGGTGTTCGGGTCCTTGATGTCCTCAGCCGCGAAACGGCCGAGGATGCGCAGACCCAGCGAGACCAGCACGTCACCGCCCTCAACAACGGCGCGAAGCGTGATGCCCCGCGTGGTGCCGCAATCTTCCTCGGTGATGATGCAGTCCTGCGCCACGTCGACCAGACGGCGCGTCAGATAGCCGGAATTGGCAGTCTTCAGCGCAGTGTCGGCCAGGCCCTTACGAGCGCCGTGGGTGGAGTTGAAGTACTCCTGAACCGTCAGGCCTTCCTTGAAGTTCGAGATGATCGGCGTCTCGATGATCTCGCCGGAGGGCTTGGCCATCAGGCCGCGCATCCCG
>JAYUBY010000078.1:0-4160 GCA_043740635.1 Alphaproteobacteria bacterium | reverse complement strand
GGTGCCGATTCCGGGCTGATCCCGCCAGGCATTCCGATTTGATGCCGCCACCCATTCCGATTTGATCGCGCCACCCGTTCCGGACTGGTCCCGCCAGGGATTCCGATTTGGTCCCGCCAGGCCGGGACGTCGGATGGGGCGCTTCTTCGACGCTAGGGTGCCTCCTTTTGGGGAGGTGCCGATGCCGACGGAGAGAATCGCCATGCGCCGTGTGCGCGAGCTGTTGAGATTGACGCGGGACGCGGGGCTATCCGTGTCGGAGGTGGCCCGGCGGATGGGCCTGGCCCGGTCCACCCTGCGCGAGATGCATCAGCGCCTTGAGCGCTCGGGCTTGCCCTGGCCGCTGCCGCTGGACTTGAGCGACGCTGAGCTGGAGGCGCGCCTCTATGGCGAAGCTGGGAGCAAGCGGGGCGATCGCCGGCGGCCGGAGCCCGACTGGGCGGCGCTAACCCGCGAGCTCAAGCGCAAGCACGTGACCCTTCAGATTCTGTGGGACGAGTACATCGAGGCTCATCCGGACGGCTATCGCTATAGTCGCTTCTGCGAGCTCTACCGCGGCTTCGAAGCCCGTCTGCCGGTGACCATGCGCCAGACCCATCTGGGCGGCGATAAGCTCTTCGTCGACTACGACGGCGACACCGTGCCGGTGATCGTCGATCGCCACACCGGCAAGACGCAGGCGGCGCACATCTTCGTGGCGGTGATGGGCGGATCAAGCCTGAGCTTCGGCTGCGCCACTTGGAGCGAGGCGCTGGGCGACTGGATCGACGCTCACGTCCAGGCCTTCGCTTTCTTCGGCGGCGCGCCGCGTCTGATCGTGCCTGACAACCCCAAGGTGGCGATCATCAAGGCGTGCGTTTACGAGCCTCAGGTCAACCGCACCTACGCCGAGCTGGTCGCCCACTACGACACCGCTCTGCTGCCGGCGCGACCCCGGCGACCGCGCGACAAGGCCAAGGTGGAGCGCGCGGTGCTCTTCGTGGAGCGCTGGCTGCTGGGCCGGTTGCGCCATCGGCGATTCTACAGCCTGGCCGAGGTCAACGCCGCCATCGCCGACATGCTGATCCGGCTCAACGATCAGCGGATCTTGCGCTACGTCGGCCGCACCCGTCGCCAGCTCTTCGAGGAGATCGACGCCCCCAGGCTGAGCCCTTTGCCCGAGGAGCCCTACGTCCTGGCGCAGTGGCGTGTGCGCAAGATCGGCCTCGACTACCACGTCGATATCGACGGCCACTTCTACTCCGTCCCCTATCGCCACGCCCGCGCCACTGTCGAGGTGCGCGCTACCCTGCGCACGGTCGAGATCTTCCTGAAGGGCGAGCGGATCGCCGTGCACATGCGCGGCTCTGGCGACGGCAAACACACAACGCTCAGCGACCACATGCCCTCCAGCCACCGCCGATACCTGGACTGGACGCTGGAGCGGATCCTGCGCGAAGCCCAAGCCATCGGGCCTTCCGTTGACCTGCTCTGCCAGCTGATCCTGCAGGATCGCCCTCATCCAGAGCAGGGCTTCCGCTCCTGCCGCGGGATCGTCAGCCTAGCCAAGGCCTACGGGACTGAGCGCGCGGAAGCCGCCTGCCAGCGCGCCCTGGAGATCGGCGCGCGCAACTATGGCTCGGTCAAATCCATCCTCGACAACCGCCTCGACGGCCACGCCGTTCAGCGTCCCGACACCGACGAGGCCACCGTGGATATCTCTCACCCCAACATCCGGGGCGCCCGCTACTACCACTGAAGGAGACTTAAGTTTGCTGACCCATCCCACCCTCGACCAGCTCAACGCCGTGGGCCTCTTCGGCATGGCCAAGGCCTTCAACGACCTGGCCGCCAATGCCGAGAGCGATAGCCTGCGTCATGCCGACTGGCTGGCCCTGCTGCTCGATCGCGAAGCGGCTCATCGGCAGGACAAGCGCCTGGGCGCGCGTCTGCGCTACGCCCGCCTGCGCCACAACGCAGCGCCTGAGGATATCGACTACCGCGCCCCGCGCGGTCTTGAGCGGCGTCTGATGCAGGACCTGCTCGGCGGCGGATGGATCGAGGCCCACGACAACCTGGTCATCACCGGACCCACCGGCGTCGGCAAAAGCTGGCTCTCTTGCGCGCTCGGCCACAAGGCCTGCCGCGACAATCACTCCGTGCTCTATGTCCGGGTCCCCAAACTCTTCGACGAACTCGCGCTCGCCCATGGCGACGGCTCCATCGCGCGCCGCCTCAAGAGCCTGGGCTCAGTCCAGCTGCTCATCCTCGACGACTGGGGCCTCGAACCGCTCGGGCCTCAGGCCCGTCACGATCTCCTCGAGATCCTCGAAGACCGCTACGGCCGACGCTCAACGCTCGTCACCAGCCAGATCCCCGTCGCCGACTTCCACACCCTCATCGGCAACGCCACCTACGCCGACGCTATCCTCGATCGACTCGTCCACAACGCCCACCGCATCGATCTCACCGGAGAGTCCATGCGTCGATCCAGACCCCGCCAACAGGCTTGACCAACGCCCGACAACAGAGCCACATCAACACCGTCGATAACGCGCCCTCAGACTGGCGGGATCAGACCGGAATGACCGGCGGCATGATCTCGGAATGACATGGCGGCATCATCGGAATCCGCATCCCGCGGGTGAAGAAAGCTTCAGTGCTTGCACCCAGCGTTCGCGAGACCCAGCTCGCGGTGTCGATGTCGGCCGTGTTGAAGATCTGGATCACGCCGGCGTTCGACATGAAGGTGCCGTGCGCCTGGCCATAGATTGTTCGCAACTGATGAAGATTCTGCAGAATGGGCCAGAGCTGAACGCCGTAGCCAGCCATCAAGCCAAAGGCTCGTTCGACAGGCTCCAGCCGGCCGAGCGCGGCAAACTCGTCGAGCAGGAAGAGGACCGGCGGTTCGTTCGGCGCTGTTCGAGACGTCACGAGCGTATCGAGCGCCTGGGCCACCATCAACCGCAGCCACCGCGCGTGCGTTGCAAGCCGCTCCGGTGGAAGCACGAGAAACACCGTCCCACGAGCTGCACGCAAATCCGCGAAGCCGAAGTCAGAGCAAGACATCAAATCGGTCATCCGCGGACTGTCGAGAAAGATCGTGTGCCGTTGGGCCGATGAGAGAACGCCAGCCGCCTCGCGATCTGCTTTGGCGAGGTGTCGATTGGCTGCACGCGCGATCAATCCTCGCGTTGCGCCAGAGGCCTGCATACTGCGAAAGTCCAGCGCCAGCCGGTCCGGCGGTGACGTGATGAGTTCACGGACGTGTGCCAAGTTGCGGCGTACAGCGTAGGGACTGCTGACCGCCTACAGGATGAAGCCAGTGAGCAGCGCCTTGGTCTCTTCATTCCAGTGCGCCTCGCTCACCTGATTGGGCGGATCGTGCACCAACGCTTCGGCGATCAGCGCGGCCTCCTCTCCGACATCGACGCTGTTAGGATCGAGCCCAGCCAACGGATTGAAGTGCGCGCCCGGACGCCCGGAAACGCCGAAGGGATCCAGCACATGCACGGGCCCAAACCCTTCGCGGGCCCGCGCTGTGATCGCGGCGTTCTCACCCTTCGGGTCGACGCAGATGATCGGACGATCCGCCGTGAGCATATTCGGGATGATCGCGCCGACACCCTTGCCTGATCGCGTCGGCGCGATGGTCAGAAGGCGCGCCGGTCCACTGTAGCGCATCAGCCATCCGCGAGGCGCGCGTCCGACAATCAAGCCCCCCCGCCAAGTGCTGATCAAACCTTCTCGGCGTCACCGAAGTGCACCGTGCCATGCGCGTCTGAGCGGATCGGTGCGGTCTCTCGTCGCCACTTCAACCATCCGACCAGTGCGCCGAGACCTGTCCCCAAAAGCAGCAAAGGCGCCCGCACGAGAGTCGGTGCGTGCAGCATGTGACTGAGAAGACTCGCCGCGACGTTTCCGATCGGTGCTGTCAGGCAAACGCTAACACGTCTCCAGATATGGCCGTGTGGCCAGGATGGAGCCCGCGTTGAGACCGATTTAGTATAAGCGCCACCGCTTCCCTGCGGAGGTGATCCGCCACGCGGTGTGGCTGTATTTCCGGTTCACGTTGAGCTTCCGGGACGTCGAGGAACTGCTGGCGCAACGCGGGATCGAGGTCAGCTATGAGACGATCCGGTGCTGGACGCTGAAGTTCGGCGGTCTCTTCGCCCACAACC